>CAMAUY010000049.1 GCA_945861565.1 Akkermansia muciniphila | reverse complement strand
TGAACACGGGCACGCAGCCCTATTTCCCCGGAGACAGTGCTTGCCATGAGAATTGAATTCGTCGCCACCGACGAAAGGGGAGTGGGAACCGCGGATAAACGCCGATCGACGCAGATTCCAGGCCTTGTCTATCCGCGTCAATCCGAGTTCATCCGCGGTTCTTCTTCGCGGCTTCCTTATCCGCGGATTTGGGTCTCTCTTAATCCATTGACAGATCAAATGTCCCGACCGGGACATTTGATCGGTCGTGCCAACAAAGCCGGCCCAGCGCGACACCGGGATGGAAAAAGCCTCAAACAAAGGTCACAAAGCAGGGAATGGCCCCTCACTGGATCACGTCGATCGCAACCACCCGTTGCTATTTTTTCAACCCTAGCCCCAGGTAAAACAAGGGCCGTAGGATGCTCCACCAGCCGCTGAACGGTTTCATCTTGGTATAGCCCAATTCATGGGCCGGATAGATTTTTGTGACCGGCACTTCCTTAACCTTATAGCCGGTACGGATGGCTTTGAAGTAGAGGTACGGTTCCAGTTCATACTGGTTCAGCCACGGCTGATCGAGGTCGAGACGCGGATCGTCGAGGACCGACAAGCGGAGAGCTCGGAAGCCATTGGTGGAATCCGTAATCCGCCTTCGTGTGATGAGCGAGAACAGCAACGGATGCACGAACTGGGTCGCGAGACGTCGGTAGACGGGCATATTCCCGTAATCCCCGCCGGGCAGATAGCGTGAGCCCTGGATGAGGTCGTAACCCTCTTCCAGGATTGGTTGCAAGAGTCGGGGAATTTCCTGAGGCCGATCCTTGTCGTTGCCGGCCAGGATCACGACGACATCGAATCCATGCTCCCGCCCGTATCGGTAGACCGTGCGGATGGCGTTGCCGACGCCACAGGTTTTTTCACTGCGGATCGATCCGATGCCCCGGGCGCGGATCGCGTCTGGGGTTCCATCGGTTGATCCGTCATCGAACACCAGGATCTCATCGACGTCTGCCCGATTGAACCGATCCAGAACGCTGCCGATCTTTTTCTCCTCATTAAAGGCAACGGGAACTGCGAGAACGCGAAGGCGCCGGCCGGCGGAGCGCGTCGGGAGGGGTTGAGGCGAAGTCAGGTTCATGGGATTTGCCGCAGTCGTCCGCCTCGCGCCTGGTAGTGGAGGGCGCACGGCCGACACGAAGCCCGGGAAGCATCGTCGAGCTCGAGGCGTCGTCCGCATTCGCAAACCCAACCGGCTGCGCGGGCTGGTACGCCGAGGACAAGTCCGTGGTCGGGGACGTCGTGGGTCACCACCGATCCGGCGCCGATCAGGGCGAATTTTCCGATCGTGACACCGCATTTTATCGTGGCATTTGCGCCAATGCTGGCCCCGCGGAGGACCCGGGTGGGAACGCGCCAGTTTTTTGGATCGGAATAACGCTCGGCGACCCGTGAAAACCGCGGGGACCGGGGCAGAAGATCATTGGTGAAAACGGCATTTGGGCCGACGAACACGTCGTCGGCGAGGTGTACCCCTCCCCAGACGGCGACCCCATTCTTCAGCGTAACGCGGTGGCCGAGAACGGCGTCACCTTCGATGAATGTGTGGTCGCCGAGATTGCAATCTTTGCCGATTCGGGCGCCCGCAAGAACGTGGGCAAAGGCCCAGATGCGGGTGCCGGCGCCGATCCGGGTGCTTTCGACGAGGGCGGAGGCGTGTTGAAAGAATGCGGGCGGCTTCATTTCGCTACGGGGACGGCGGCGCCGCCCTGCTTCAGGGATTCGGCGATGGCTTCGAGCGTGCGGAGAACACCCAGGGTGAAGGGGCCGTCGTTGAATGAAAGGTGACCCGTGCGGACGGCCTCGAGAAAGAAGCTGTTTTGGGCCTTCAGTGGCTCCTGCAAGGCCACCTTGGGAATCGTCAGATCTCCCTCACGTGTGATCAGTTGGAACTGCCCGAAGTCCTGATAGTCGGGCGGACGGTCGATGCCCTTGTCGTAAATCGTCACCGGGCCCGGCGACGCGAGGTCGTCCCAAGTCAGCATCTTTTTCTCGGTGACCACGACGATCTCGCGGAGTTTCTTTGGGTCGAGCCAGCTGACCTGCACGTTGGCGAGGATATTATCGGGGTAGCGGAGCGAGATGAAGGCGACGTCCTCTATTTTCTGTTGGAGGAAACAGCCGCCGACGGCGGAGACCGATTCCGGGGCGGCATCGAGCAGCCAGTTAAAGATGGCCAGATCGTGAGTGGCGAGATCGTAGACACTGTTTACGTCCGATCGCACCGGTCCGAGATTCATTCGACTGGCGCGCAGGTAATGGATGCGGCCGGCACCGGGCGCGCGCATGAGATCCTTCAGCTTGCGGATGCCGCCGTTGAAGAGAAAGACGTGGCCGACCATGAGGATTCGTTTTCGCTGGGAAGCCAGGGCGAGCAATTCCGCGGCTTCGGCGGCCACAAGGCAGAGGGGCTTTTCACACAGGACATGTTTGTCGGCGAGCAGGGCATCCCGGACCACGGCGAAGTGAAAACGGGTGGGAGCGGCGATGACGACGGCATCAACCGGGGCGCGGGCGAGCAACTCCTGATGGCTGGGATAGGCGGTGACGGAGGGAAACTGGCTGCGGACGGAATCGCGCCGTCGTTCCTCGGGATCAGCGCAGGCGGTGACCTCCGAGCCCGGAAGCTGGGAGAACACGCGCACGTGATTGGGGCCCCAGTGGCCGCAGCCGATCACACCGATTCGAATCTTGCTGGAATCACTCATTTTACCGATTCAACACCGTTTTTGGTTCGGGGAGCGCGGGATGCTATCCATGGCCCGGGCCAAGTCCAACGGCAAATCGACCCACCAAAGGGGTCGGTCAATAGTATTGTACTATTTTCGAGTGGAGAACTGCGGTTGACGGCCGGGTGGAGTTGACGGTCGGCATCCGGCGGCCGCGGTCGGGTGGGGTGGGTCGGAATCTCGCCTTGCGGGCGGAAACGATTTTTCCGGCTTCCGGATCCGGGAACCTGAGGTAGTTTCGCTCCATGAGTGCCATCGCCACGGGTGCGTTTGCGTCGTCTGCCATGCCGGATAAGGCGGGCCATTTTGGGCCCTACGGCGGGCGTTACGTGCCGGAAACGCTTGTCCATCCTCTTCAACAGCTGGAGGACGAGTACTTCCGAGCGCAAGCGGATCCGGCCTTTCGACGGGAGCTCGACTACTATCTTCGCGAATTCGTGGGGCGGCCGACGCCGCTGTATTTTGCGGAGCGTCTGACCCGCGATTTGGGCGGGGCGAAGATTTATCTCAAACGAGAGGACTTGCTGCATACGGGTGCCCACAAGATCAATAACGCGATGGGGCAGATCCTTCTTGCGCGGCGGATGGGAAAGACGCGCATCATCGCCGAAACGGGGGCGGGCCAGCATGGTGTGGCGACGGCGACCGCGGCGGCAATGTTCGGGTTCGAGTGCGTCATATACATGGGCGCGGTGGATTGTGAACGGCAGGCGCTCAACGTGTACCGGATGAAGATGCTGGGGGCGACGGTGGTGCCCGTGCATGCGGGGCAGAAGACGCTGAAAGAGGCGGTCAACGAAGCCATGCGGGATTGGGTCACGAACGTCCGCACAACGCACTATATCCTTGGCACAGCTTATGGGGCGCATCCGTACCCGGTGATGGTCCGAAATTTTCATCGTGTCATCGGCGATGAGGCGCGGCGTCAAATTCTGGAGCAGGAAGAGCGGCTCCCGGATCTGCTTATTGCGTGTGTCGGGGGCGGTTCCAACGCGATCGGACTTTTTTATCCATTTCTCAACGATGCTTCCGTCCGGATGCTGGGGGTTGAAGCGGGCGGAGAAGGTATCGTGCCGGAAAAGCATGCGGCACGATTCCAGGGTGGGTCCTTGGGGGTGTTGCAGGGAACTCGAAGTTACATCCTGCAGGATGAATTTGGGCAAATCCAACTGACCCACAGTGTGAGCGCGGGGCTCGATTACGCGGCGGTCGGTCCTGAGCACGCCTGGTTGAAAGACCAGGGCCGCGTCGAGTATGGTTACGCGACGGATGGGGAAGCGTTGGAAGCGTTCACAAGATTGGCGCGGCTGGAGGGAATCATTCCCGCGCTCGAAAGTGCGCATGCGGTTGCAGCGGTAATTCAGCGAGCCCCCAAGTTACCGTCGGACCATCTCATCATCGTCAATCTATCGGGTCGTGGAGACAAGGACGTGATGCAGGCCGCCACGAAATTGGGGCTCACCCTGCCGGTGTAGAAGAGGGGGGGCGTCCCTTGCCATCAAAGCGAAAGGAGCTTTGTATGATCGGCCGATCGGCTTTGACCCTCGCGGGCGTCAACTCCCTCGCTTGCATCGGGCACCGGCCGGCATATTGTCCCTGCTTTATGCCGTCCATTTCTTTACGATTGCTGGTCCCCTGGGTCACCGTTTTGGCTGTCCTTCGCGCCACGTGGGGATTGGCGCTTGCGGCGGACACCCCGCCCGGTGGGATCCCGTTCGTGCCGAACTTAGCGACGGCCTCCGATGAGGGCGAGAAGGCGATCAAGCGATTCCAGGTGCCGCCGGGGTTCAAGGTTGAGTTGTGGGCGGCCGAGCCAGACGTTGCCCAAGGGGTTGCGCTCTATCCGGACGATCAGGGACGAATCTACGTGTGCGAAACTTTCCGGCATTCGCGCGGCGTCACCGATATTCGGGGAATCATGGACTGGTTGGACGAGGATCTGGCGTGCCGGACGGCGGACGATCGGCTGGCGATGATGAGGCGGCATCTGGGGGTGAAGTTTGCGGATTACAGCCGGAATTCCGACCGATTGCGTCTGCTGTGGGATGCGGATGGTGCGGGACGGGCGACACGGTCGACGGTCTACGCGGACAACTTCATGCATCCGCTCGATGGAATCGCGTCGGGAGTCATCGCCCGGGGGGATCAAGTCTGGTTTGCGAACATTCCCAACCTGTGGCTATTGCGGGACGGGAACGGCGACGGTGTCGCGGATTCGCGGCGGTCGTTGCATCATGGATATGGAGTCCGGGTGGGATTTCTGGGACATGATTTACATGGGTTATGCTGGGGACCGGACGGGCGGCTCTATTTCAGCATTGGCGATCGTGGATCGAGTATTGAGCAGGCCGGCAGAAAGATTGGAAATGCGGACACCGGGTGTGTCTTCCGATGCCAGGCGGACGGCAGCGAACTCGAGGTATTTGCCTACGGCTTGCGGAATCCGCAGGAGCTGGCGTTCGATGCGTATGGGAATCTTTTCACGGGCGACAATAATTCGGATGGAGGGGATCAGGCGCGGTGGGTCTATCTCGTGGAAGGAGGCGACAGTGGATGGAGAATCGGCTGGCAGTTCTTAGATGGGCGGAATGCGCCGAATCCCCGGGGGCCGTGGAATTCAGAAAAAATGTGGCACCCGCAAAACGACGCTCAGCCTGCGTACATTGTTCCACCCATCAAGAACATAGCCTCCGGGCCGAGCGGGCTGGCCTACTATCCGGGCACCGGTTTTCCGGACTCGTGGGACGGCACTTTTTTCCTGGTGGACTTCCGGGGCAGTGCGAGCGGGAGTGGGGTCTGGAGCTTCAAATTAAAACCGAAAGGCGCGGGTTTCGAAGTGATTGAGGACCAGAAATTCCTTTGGAGCATGCTGTCGACGGACGGCGACTTCGGTCCGGACAGTGCGTTCTATGTGCTCGACTGGGTGGAGGGATGGGATCAGAACGGCAAGGGGCGCATATATAAAATGTCCCATACCGAGGCGGGACGATCGGCGGTAGTGACGGGCGCTCAGAAGTTGCTGGCGGAGGGATTTTCCCGGCGCGCGGAGGGGGAATTGATCAGTCTGCTCGGGCACGCCAACCTGCGAGTTCGGCAGGGGGCACAGTTTGAGTTGGCCTCACGCAAGGATATGCCCTGGCCGGCGCTGCTGGATGTTGCCCGACGGGGTCCGGGGCTGTTGGCGCGGCTGCACGCCTTGTGGGCGTTGGGGCAGATCACCCAATCGCATGCGGCCCATCCGCAGCGGACGGTGGTGTTACAGGAACTGATCAATCTTTTGGCCGACCCCGAGCCGGAGATTCGGGCGAATGCGGCGCGAGTTCTTGGGGACGCTCGTTTCTCGGAGGCGTACGAGGGATTGGTTCGCTTGACGTTGGATGAGGATGCCCGGGTTCGTTCGCTGGGAACTCTGGCGCTCGCCCGCCTTGGACGGAGGGAAGCGGTGCCTGCCGCGCTGGAAATGTTGAAAGCAAATGCTGATCAGGACCCGGTCCTGCGGCACGCCGGGGTGATGGTATTGAGCCTATGCGCCGAGGCGTCGGATCTAGCAGCACTTGCACAGAGCGAGAGCGAAGCCATTCGTCTTGCAGCCGTGCTCGCTCTGCGCCGACAGGGGCGGTCCGAAATTACCGCGTTCCTGGCGGATTCGAGTCTGCGAGTGGTGAATGAAGTGGCGCACGCGATCAACGATGAACCGATCTCGGGAGCGATGGATCAGTTGGCGGCATTGATTCAAAGTCCTCCGAGTGGCGATCCCCTGATCCGACGGGTGCTCAATGCCAACTACCGCTCGGGAACGTCGGAATCCGCCGCCGCACTTGCTCGCTTCGCGGCGAGTGGCGACGCCTCAGAAAACGCACGGGTTGAGGCACTGCAAATGCTTACAGATTGGCCGAAAAATATCGGTCGCGATCGCATCACCGGAATGTGGCGGCCGACGGCCTTTGCTCGCGATGCGGCCATCCCGTCCGGGGCGATTCGACCCTATGTCAGTGGACTTCTCGCTGAGGCACCGAATGCGGTCCGCCGGGCCGCCATTCAAGCGGTTGTAGGCCTGCAATTGCCCGCGGTTACCCCGCAGTTGGCCGAAATCGTCACTCGGGCGCAAGCCGATGGAGCCACCCGTGCGGAGGCCCTCGAGGCGCTCGCGAGTTTGTGGGCTCCCGAATTGCACGACACGCTGAAAGTCGCCGCCAACGACTCGGAGGAGGCGGTTCGCAAGGTGGCGACGCGATTAGGAGCGGAGGCGACGGGCTCGGGTGATGGGGTTGGTCCGTTAGCGGCGGTGCTCGAGCGGGGCACGGTTGCTGAGAAGCAGAATGCCTTGGCGACCTTGGGAACGCTGGCCGGGGATGCGGTTGATGAGTTTTTAACCCGTTGGATGAACGATCTGCTGGCGGGTAAGGTGGCGCCCGAAATACAACTCGATCTGCTGGACGCGGCGGGCAAACGGTCCGCGGCCTCGGTCCAATCGGCATTGTCGAAGTACAACGCGAGTTTGCCGACGGGAGGGGAAACGAACCTTGCGCCGTGGACTGTTTGTCTCGTGGGAGGCAACGCGGACGAAGGCAGACGGATCTTTCTCGAAAAGATTGAGGTCAGTTGTGTCCGATGCCACAAGGTGAGTGGTGAGGGCGGTGATGTGGGGCCGGAACTCGATCGGCTGATAACCCGTCAGAGCCGAGAATATATCCTGCAGAGCATTGTCTACCCGAATGCTGTCATCTCCCTGGGTTTCGACAACATTCTCGTTGCGATGAAAAATGGTGCCCTCTACGCGGGAGTCATCAAGTCGGAAACGGCGGAAGAGGTGGTTCTTAATTCTCCGGAGGACGGTCTTTTAACGCTCAAAAAGGCGGACATCCGATTGCGCGAGCGCGGGTTGTCCGGGATGCCTGCCGGTTTCGGAGAAATCCTAACGCGGCAGGAGATTCGCAATCTGCTGGAGTTTATTGCATCACTCAAGTGACGGTTTTCCTCGGCGGTTGAGCTTTAGTTTGAAGGTTCAACGGTATGCCAGTGGTTCACCGGAGTCCTGGGCAGTGCGGTATGCGAACCGTCCGCCCAATAGACCTCGGCGGCGAGGACCGTGTCCTTTGTTCCAATACCGAAATGGACGGACGCAGAGGCCTGGGAACGGTAGGAATCACCGGTTGTCATCCACCGGGTTTGTCGTCCCTGCGGCGTGTCGAGAATCACCCGGGCATTCGTCGGATTTTTGCCGCCGGGCCTGGGTGGAAATCGAAACCCAATCCACGCGCCCGTTCCCGGAGTTTCGTTCCGATAGACCACCAGTCGTTGCCGTCGCTGCGGCCACAATTCATAGGTTGTGCAGGCAAGATCGAGGCGCCCATCTCCGTCGAAATCCTCGGCCAGAACATTCCGGCAATCCTCAGGGAGACCCACACCCACGGCCCGCCCGACGTCGATATAGCGGTTGCCCCCCTGATTGAGGAAGAGGATATTGTTCTGCCAGCCGCCATAGCTGCGGCGATCGGCGCGCCGACGGCTGGCAATGGATTTGAAGTATAGGTCGGCGACCGTGTTGTTCGTCGAGTTCGCGACATAGATGTCGTGCATCCAGAATTCACGGTCGTGATCCCCGGGGTTGGGTAATGTTTCGTGGCCATTGGCCAGGTAGAGGTCGAGGTCTCCGTCATTTTCGAGATCGAAGGCGGCGACGCCCCAGGCCCAGCCGCCGTGTGCCACCTGCTCAGCCCAGGCAGCCTGCTGGAATCCAGCGGCGGCAGTCCCGAGTAACATCCGATTGCCATACGTCATCGCCGCCCGTTTTGCCGAATGTTCGGGAAAATCGGGCCGTCCCAGGTGCAGGCCATCCAGCAGTCCGGCGGTCGCCGAATTCATGCCCACCAAGAAGACATCCAGGCGCCCATCGCCATCAAAGTCGCCCAGGGAATGCGCCATTCCAAACGCATGTCTCGTCTCACCCAGTGCAGCCGTGCGGTCGGAAAATCGCTTACCATCCTCATTCAAAAACAGGTCTGCACCGGCGAAATCACTCACCAACAACAGATCCACTCGGCCGTCTCCATTCATATCCGCAAAAGAGGCGCTGTAGACCCGGCGACGTTGTTTGGATCCCAGTCCGGCCGCCGATGTAATATCCGTGAAGGAGGTTCCGTCATTTCGCAAGAGGTAGGAATCAAACCCGTCGTTCGCGTCATAGTACGGCGTGGGAAACTGCCCGCCCTGATACGGAAGCTTGTACTGGCCCAGAAATACATCCAGATCACCCTCTCCGTCCACGTCCCCGACGGTGAGCACCTGCGGATGCTTCAGGGGAGCGGGTGGTGTCCAGACATGCCGGAAGACTTCAAACCCTCCGCTGGATCGTCCGATGGCCATCCACACTCCGTCATTGGCGGTCGCAAGCAGATCGTTCCATCCATCGCCCGTTAGATCGGCGACAACCGTGGCGAGAATCGAACTTGCGGGCCAACGGGGCGGACCCATGCCAATCTCCGAAAGTTCTGTGAAGCGGAGTTCGTTTCCCCGCGTGGTCGCTCGAAAACATTTTCCCGCACCCGGAAGACAGATCTCGGGAATGCCGTCCCCGTTGAAATCGTAGGCAATCAATGGATCGACGAATGAGGAACCCGACGGCGAACTAAGATCCATCGCGAGGACCGGACGGAACAGTGGGGTGTTCTCACGATAGATTGCGGTCACGGATTCCGGTGTCCAACGGGCTGGCGCTGTCTGGGCGGCGCCGCTGATCAAGGCGGTCCATTCCATCCGGATTATGGCGTCCAGTTGCACGCGGATGGGGATTGCCGATTGGAAGAAGCCTCCGTGGACTGCGAGCCGCGATATGGTTGGACTGCCTGCGGTGCCGGGCATGTGATCGATCACGCGAAAGGTCAGTCGCTCTGCCCGCCACCCGGCCTGATCGAGCTGCGTCAGTAATTCTGCCCATGGAATGCCAGCCAGGGTTGTCTGCCCCGGGTCGAGTTGGAAGAGGGAGCCCGCAACTCCCAGTTCGGACCGGTGGAATGCCGCGACGTTCCAAGCGGGTCCGGTGCCCAGATTAGTAAGTACGGGAAGACTTCCGCCGTTCTCATCCAACCGCGCTGTGATCAGATGAAGCATGTCCTCGTGTCTCAACGCTTCATGAACGCGGGGCCAGACCTGTGCGTCATGGGCGGCTTCGGTGGCTTCGAGACTGAGCAACCCCTTGACTTCGGCTTCGGTAACCGGCCGGGAACCTCTGGGCACTCCCGCCGGGAGTGGGGGTGTGGGCCGCCGCATCCACCAGAGGGTCAACAGCCCCACGGCAATCAGCAGCAAGAGTCCCAGGCGCCCTGCAGGGATGGGAGTTTGGGAGCCGGTGGCGTTCATTGAAGGGGGTTCGTGATGGGTCGAATGAAGCAGACACGATTTTTATCTTGTGTCGCGATCTCAATTTTTCGAGCGGATCAGGTGGGGCTATGAATCAACCGGAGGATGGGTGTGTGACGAGCGCTCGCTGCTGCATCCGGAAAGTCGGGTGTGAGACAAAAATCTGAAAAGATTCAGTTTTCAGCCTTTTTTTGATGAATCTTGACCAAGCCCTCTGCTTTGCTTCGCGGCATCGCGTGCGAATCTTACCGCGTGGCTCCGGTCGGGAAGAGCCCGATCAAGGCATCGACCCGTTTGCAGGAGTAACGTGGGTGGTGCTGGAACTCGTGAAGATCTTTGTCATACACCCCGGAAAGTCCGAGAAAGTGTTTTGCGATTTCCCGCCAAAGATGGATCCTTGCTGCTACTCCCCCAATGAAATCTCACTTCATCCCATTCTCCCTTTGTTTAATCCTGGGCGTGTGGGCTTCGTCGGGTGCCGGCGGACGCCTTCGTGCCGATCCGGGGACGTCTTATACTCATTTCTATGCGGCACCCGCCTCGGGGACTGCCGGCAACGGGGTCCTTTCCGTGGATGTCCATTTTTACCTTTGGATTCCGAAAGTTCGCACTCTCCGGGGCGTCATCGTCCATCAGCACGGCTGTGGGAACGGGGCGGAGTTGGGAGGTGTCACCGCCGCTCAGGATCTGCACTGGCGTGCTCTGGCCGAGAAATGGAACTGCGCCCTGCTTGGATCGTCCTACCGTGCAGGCGACGGACGTGACTGTGCGCTCTGGTGTGATCCGCGGAACGGATCGGATGCTGCTTTTCAGCGTGCCCTAGCGGATTTGGCAGACGAATCAGGTCACGCCGAACTGACGCGAGTGCCCTGGTGCCTTTGGGGGCATTCGGGGGGTGGGATTTGGTCCAACCTCATGTTGCTGCTCCATCCAGATCGAGTGGTCGCTGCCTGGTTGCGATCTGGCACGGTATCTGGAGCGCCGGTTGAGCGGTGGCATCCGCCTGAACGGACACCGGCTGCGCTGCAAGTTCCGGTGATGGCTAATCCCGGCGAAAAAGAAAAGAATCACGAGCGGTTTCATGGCGCTTGGGCGGGTTCGATGCGAATGATGGAGGATTGGAATGCCCAGGCGGGATGGGTCGGCGTGGCGGTGGATCCAAAGACGGCGCATGAATGCGGGGATTCACGATACCTTGCCATCCGTTTTTTTGACGCCTGCCTGAAGCAACGTCTTCCGTCGAAGCTCGGGTCTCCGCTGCGGCGGATGAATTCTTCGATCGGTCGGCTGGGCAATGCACAGACGCGTGAAATTTCCCGAATGCCTCCGAGCGGAGCCGCAATTCCCCATCTGTCTCGATTGCCGGACGCAGAGTTTGCCCGTGCGTGGAGCGAATTCATTGAATTTGGATACATCCGGGATACAACTGCTCCGTCCCCACCGGAACGGGTGCGAGTGGAACGTTCCCCGACCGGCGGAATGGAGTTGCGTTGGAGTGCCGTCGCGGATTTGGAGAGTGGATTGGGTGGGTTTGAAATTGAGCGCAATGGTGTGGTTTCGGCGACGCTTCCGCAGAAGCCCAATTCGAAGTACGGTCGTCCATTGATCCAGGGAATGACCTATCACGATACCCCGGCCGACCCGGTCACGGAGTTTCACTGGCCAATCTCGGACGAGGACGCCCGATCGGCGCGCTTTCGCATTCGCAGTCTCAATACTTCCGGCCTGCGATCTCGCCCGGTTCTCGTCACGGGGCTCTGAGTCACGAACTTCGGGCTCAACCCGGCAAGTTCGCCAGCGCCGTCCGGATCTGGTTTTCCTTCGCCTCCCAATCCAGAAGGCGTTGCTGATGGTCTGCGAGAACGGCGGGAGGAACCTTATTTGCAAATCCTGGATTGGCGAGCTTCTCGCGAACCTTCGTAACCTCCACCCGGGTCTTTTCCAGTTCCTTCGTCAGTCGTGCCTTTTCGGCGGTGGCGTCGACCAATCCCGCAAGCGGAAGGAAGAGTTCCCCCACCGCGTTCGCCGCCATGGGTGTCCCTTTGTCCGGCGTCCAATCACTCCCCACAACCTCCAAAGCTTCGGCATTAAGCAGGCTCTTTAAGACTTCCGTCTCCGCCGGAGACACGGCGCCGGCGGGACGCAGGATGAACGGGACCCGCTTGTTGGACGGCAGATTAAACTGGGCCTTCAGATTTCGGCCCAGGGTAACGAGCTCAAAACGGGCCGTTGCCAATTGATCGGCGGCGTCGCCGAGCTCAAAATGGTCACGCTCGGCCGCCGACCACGACCGGGGCCAGGCGGCAACCATAATTGTCTTCCCGCCGCGCTCGGCGGGCATCTCGTTCGAAAACCCGAGGCCGTGCCACAATTCCTCCGTGATAAACGGCAGGAACGGGTGGAACAGACGGAGGGTATTTCCCAACACAAAATCAATCACCGCGCGTTTGTTGGCGGCCAGGCGCGCCGATGCCGTGTCGTCTCCCACCGCGCCCCGACCCGCCAGGGCTGGTTTGCTCGCCTCCACATACCAATCACAGTACTCGCTCCAGAAAAACCGATACAACGCGCCGGTGGCATCGCTAAACCGAAATTCTGTGAACGCCCGCGTCACATCGTCGATCGCCTGGTCGAGCCGGAGCAGAATCCACTTGTCGTCGGGTGTCAGCAGTTCTGGCTCGATTTCCCCCTCCATCGTCCCACCCTGCATCTGTCGAAACCGGCATGCGTTCCAGAGTTTATTGCAGAAGTTGCGGCCTAACTCGACGGTCTGTTCATCAAACAGAATATCCTGCCCCAGTGGAGCCGATCGCATCACCCCAAAGCGGAGGGCATCCGCCCCATACTTTGCAATCAGATCCAGCGGGTCCGGTGAATTGCCCAGCGACTTCGACATTTTTCGCCCCTGTTTGTCCCGTATAATCCCCGTAAAATATACATTTTGGAACGGCATTTCCTCCATGAATTCGTAGCCCGCCATGATCATTCGAGCTACCCAGAAAAATATAATGTCTGGCCCCGTTACCAGGTCGGTGGTGGGATAAAACTTGCGCAGCGTCTCTGTTTTTTCCGGCCAGCCCATGGTGGCAAAAGGCCACAACCAGGAACTGAACCACGTGTCGAGGACATCTTCATCCTGGGTCCAATGTTCCGCGTCCGGAGGCCCTTCGAGGCCGACATGCAAACGACCGTCGGTGCGATGATACCATACCGGCACACGATGCCCCCACCAGAGCTGCCGGCTGATGCACCAATCCTGCAGTCCGCCCATCCAGTGCCCGTAGACCTTGGCCCAACGCTCGGGAAAGAAATTCATCCGACCGTCCGCCACGACCGCGGTTGATTCCGCGGTCGATGGGTATTTCAAGAACCACTGCTCACTCAGTCGGGGCTCCACCGGTACGCCGGCGCGCTCACTGAATCCGACGTTGTTCACATAGGGCTCCTCCTTCTCGAGAACTCCCAATTCCCGAA
This sequence comes from Akkermansia muciniphila, assembly GCA_945861565.1. GTDB lineage: Bacteria > Verrucomicrobiota > Verrucomicrobiia > Limisphaerales > UBA9464 > SIBK01. The sequence goes on along the minus strand of CAMAUY010000049.1, from coordinate 23,093 downwards.
GTTTCTCGACCGCAACCTTGCGGGCTGCGAACCGGTCCAACCCCTGCAGATCCGCTCCCGCCTGCTCGTTGAGCACGCCGTCCGGATTCATAATGTCCAACACCGCAAGCCGGTGCCGCTGACCGATCTCGAAATCCGCTTTGTCGTGCGCGGGCGTCACCTTCAACACTCCCGTCCCAAACTCAAAATCCACATGGTCATCGCCGACAATGGGAATGCGTTTCAGCGCCTCGGGTAGCTCCGCAGGCAACGGGCGCAATACATGCTTCCCGATCAGCGCTGCATACCGCGGATCCTTCGGATTCACCGCCACCGCAGTGTCGCCTGGAATCGTTTCCGGCCGCGTTGTCGCAATCGTCAGCCATGTGCCGGGCTCTTCCGCCACCTGCACCCGGAAGTAATATAGGAAGCCTTTCTGCTCCCTCATCTCCACCTCTTCATCGGACAAGGCAGTCTGAGATGCCGGACACCAATTGACCATGCGTTTGCCCCGGTAAATCAGGCCCTTTTGGTACAAGTCCACGAAGACCTGCTGCACACACTTCGAATAGGCCGGATCCATGGTGAACCGCTCGCGGGTCCAGTCGCAGGAAGCCCCGAGCTTCTTCAACTGTTGGATGATGATCCCGCCGTGCTTTTCCTTCCACTGCCAGACTTTCTCGAGAAACTTCTCCCGGCCCAAATCATCGCGGTGCCGGATCTCCCCCGATTTCTTCAGGGTGCGCTCGACCACGGTCTGCGTGGCAATGCCTGCATGGTCGGTGCCCGGCAGCCACAATACTTCCTTCCCATCCATCCGCGCCTTCCGCGCTAGAATGTCCTGGATGGTGTTGTTGAGGACGTGCCCGAGGGTCAGGACGCCGGTGACGTTGGGCGGCGGGATGACAATGGAATAGGCGGGCCGGTCGGGACCGACGCGGTCCGGATCTGCCACAAAGCATTTTTGATCCAGCCAGAACTGGTACCATTTCTCCTCGACTGCCTGGGGTTCGTACGCTTTCGAAAGTTCGCTCATCGTGTTGCGGGAAAAAGCTTGCACCAAGAAATGCTCCGAAAGAAACAGGAATGACGCGTCGGCCCCCGGATTCCATTATTTTCGGTATCCCGTGAATGCCGTTGACGTGCCCGCATTTCAAGCAGGTGGCCCAATTGTCCCAACTTTGAATCTCGATGCGAATGCGCATTTGCCGCTTTCGCTTCGGCCGCAAGCACGGTACGCATTCCAGCATGAAATCTGCCTCCCATCTCGCCCTGACCGCTTTCGCAATCACCGTTGCTACCGCCACTGCTGCGTTCGCTGGTCCGAGCGACGGCACGTTGGACTTCTATTGGATCGATTCCATGGGCGGTGGTTCCACGTTGATCGTCACTCCACTGGGCGAATCGATTCTGATCGATTCCGGGAATCCAGGGGACCGCGATCCTTCCCGAATTCATCGGGTGGCCACGACGGTCGCTGGCCTGAAGCAGATCGACCATCTGATCACCACCCACCTGCACCTTGATCATTTCGGAGGTGCCGCCGAACTTGCACAAAAGATGCCCATTCATACGGTGTACGACAATGGCGTCCCGGAGCGGGATCCAGATGGGGGCAATAACGCTGCATGGCCCCTCAAGATCAAGGCGTACCGGGAAATGAAGGTTTCAAAACGGATTGTCGTCCATCCGGGGTCCGGCATCCCTCTGAACCAAGTTCAGTCCGGTCCCGCCTTGAGTTTGCAGTTCGTGGCTGCGAAACAGCAGTTCGCCCTTTCCCGGACCGTGTCCGTCGACCCCGCCCGCTGTGCGGATCCAAGTCCAAAACCGACGGACACCTCCGACAACGCCAATAGCATCGTCTCGTTATTGCAGTTCGGTCGGTTTCGCTATTTCAACGGCGGTGATTTGAGCTGGAATACGGAAGCGCAACTCGTCTGCCCAATAGCTCAAATCGGCTCGGTGGATGTCTACCAGGTGAATCACCACGGTCTCGATGTGAGTAGCAATCCACTGCTGCTCCGTGCGTTGCTGCCCAATGTCGCGGTCATGAACAATGGCCCAGCCAAGGGCTGCATGACGGAGGTCGTCCAGTCATTGCGCAGCCTTCCATCGCTGCAAGCCATCTATCAGGTGCATCGGAACTTGAAGCAGCCGGAAAACAATGCGCCCGCGGAATTCTGCGCCAACAATGGGGAAACTGGCGGGGCCCATCTCAAACTAAGCGTGAGTCCGGATGGCATCAGTTATACTGTGACGGTTCCATCCACCGGCCATAAGCAAACGTACGCGACTCGATTCTAGACACGAGGCCGGTGGGCGACCCGATGGCTAGTCCTGGATCAAGAACTCTCCTCGGAGTCGAGGGAGGCGGGAGTCATTTGGTGGCTTTGCACGTGGATGCCGGCGGATCTCTCTTGGCGCGGCATGCGAGCGGGCCGGCAAATTTGAGGCTCCTGTCGGACCCTGATTTGCGGGGGCGATTGGCAGCGGTCCGGGACCAATTCCCGAATCCGTCTGCGGTCGGTATTGCCTTTGCTGGTCTGCGCACCGCGCTGGATGCCGATCGCGTCCGCTCGGTTACGGCCGCCCTCTGGCCCGGAAGGCCTATCTGGATCGGAAATGATCTCGAATGCGCCCTGGCGACGGACGCCACGACCGAGGGGAACGGGACGCGGGTTCTGGTCCTGTCCGGTACCGGTGCGTGTTGTTTCGGGCGGAATGCCTCCGGCCGCACTGCAAAAGTTGGGGGTTGGGGTCATTGGCTGGGTGATCGTGGTAGCGCGTATCATCTGGTTCATCGCGCATTGCGTGAGGCGTGCCTTGAACCCCTGGATCGCTCCGGCACATGGGGGCGTTGCGGGCAGCGTATCCTGCGCGCTCTGCAATTAAACGATCCCGAAGCCCTTATCGACTGGGTCCAATCCGCGGAGAAATCGGAGATTGCCGCCCTGGCTCCGGAGGTCGTGGCGGCGGCGAGTGCGGGCGATCGATACGCACGGGCGGTGATGAAGTTTTGTGCAGGGGCCCTCGCTCGAGACGCCGTTGCCTGTGCCGGGCGTCTCGGGGGTGCCGGCGATCCGGTGGAATTCGTTTTTGCGGGCGGCCTGTTGCAAAACGCCCCCACCTATGCCGCCGCCGTTCGGCACGCAATCCGCGAGCAGCGCACACGAGGCGAGACCCGGTTCATAAAACTGAAACGGGAGACGACTTGGGGTGCCGTGGAGAAAGCGCGCTTACTCAGTGCCCCAATTTCAGGCGGGGAAGCTCGGGCAACGGGGTCGACGCGTGGCCCGGCCTCCTCCCCTACACGGCGGTCGGCTGTTTTTATCCCGACGAGCACTGGCCTGACGCCGACCGAGCAGAGAAATCCACGGTCCATAGCGCTGGACCAACTATCGATCGAGCACGCCATCGATCTTATGGGGTCTGAAGAGGCAAGTGTGGCCACGGCTGTTGCGTCGCAGCGAACCGCAATCGCCAAACTCATTCGGCACGTGGTCCGGGCGATAAAAAACGGCGGCAGACTGTTCTATATCGGCGCGGGCACCAGCGGCCGGCTTGGGGTCCTGGATGCATCCGAATGCCCGCCCACCTTCCGCACCCCGCCGGAATGGATTCAGGGCATCATCGCCGGCGGACAACGCGCTCTTTGGTCTGCAGTTGAAGGTGCCGAAGATGATCCGGCCGCCGGAGCCGCGGCCATCAAGTTTCGCGACGTCCACCGGAAGGACGTCGTGGTCGGGATCGCCGCCAGCGGACGCACGCCGTTTGTCTGGGGAGCGCTTAGTGAAGCCCGGCGACGAGGTGCTACGACAGCGCTGGTCTGTTGTCATCCGCAACTCAAGTTTGCGCGCGGACACCGGCCCGGGGTTGTTATCGCCATGCCGACCGGTCCGGAAGTCTTGACCGGTTCCACCCGGCTGAAGGCGGGCACGGCCACGAAGCTAGTGCTGAATTTAGTCACGACGATTGCCATGGTGGGATTGGGGAAGGCCATCTCCAATCTCATGGTGGATCTGAATCCTTCGAATATAAAACTGCGGGACCGGGCGGTACGGATCGTTCAGGAGATTACGGGGCGGGACACTGGCATTATACTTAAGACATTGGAAGCACAGGGCTGGGTCGTGTCCGCGGCAATTCGGGTCTTGGGGTCGAAGAGCGAATGAGTCAGAATCTTGTCCTCCCCTTGGATCCACCGCTACCACCAGGCGTTATTGATATTGGGCGGATCGGTTAGCATGGCTTCGTACCCCTTTGGAAAGGTGAAGACCTGCACGTGTCCGTCCCCGTAAATCATGTTCCAGCCGCGACGGCCTGGGTTGTTGTGCCAGACTCCCTTCTTGATGTCGCCGGGGTTGCGAGTTCCATACCATGGCCAGTCGCCCTGGATAATCTTGGTGGAGGGTTGAAGGGCGATCTCGCCGGTCTTGATGGGTTTGCTCTCGGCGGTCCCGGCCGCGGCGAATTTGTCAGCCGTGACATGTTTGACCCGGTACAAGTCGTTCACCCATTGGACGAGATAGCTATTGCCCCAGCCCGCATAACACGTCTTGGCGTCGGGCCACAGCGTATCACCTCGATCGGAGGGGCAATGGAAGGCCTCAAAACTTGGCACGTACACGTTAAGGGGGCGATTGGTTTCCCCGCGGGTATTATGGACGGACACGGTGCCGTTGGTCGGACGGCCTCCAACGGTTCCGTAGTCGCCATGGACCGGCATGGAATCGAGGCTATCGAGCGCGTACATGTGGTACCCGAGGTACTGCTGATGCTCGTTGCTGACACAGCGGGTGGCATTGGCTTTGACCTTGGCGCGCGACAGGGCCGGCAGGAGCATGCCAGCAAGTATCGCGATGATGGCGATGACGACCAGGAGTTCGATCAGTGTGAAGCCGCGATGGCGAAGGGCGTGCCGACGATTCCGACGCACGCTCGCACCGACGACTGCTCCACCGATCGTCGGATAAAGATCCTGGACCGAATCCTCACAATCTGGAACGGCTCCCACTGGCATTTGTGCAGTGGATGCCGTTGACGCATCCGGAGTCAATCGGGAATCAGGAGTTCTTTTGAAACAAAGCGAAATAGGATCACGAAAGCGAAATGGGATCACACCTGCGCTATTGACAACATGGCCCCTGCGATGATGCGTCCAGTTGAAACGGCTCGCGTGACAGGTGTGGAGCCAGCGAATTGCATGGCTGAGTATTGCTTCCCTCTCCTCTATCCGGCGATGCTGACGTCGTACATCGGCTTGATGCTGAAGCCAAACGCGGTCTTCACCGAGAATCCTGGCGAATGATGTGCCGCCGTCCGCGAATAAATCGCCGGGCCAACGCCGGTAGTGCTCGGGATAAACTGGGCTGTGACTCCGAAAATGCCCTCACGGCACCCCCCCGATGCATCTCAAGGGCTGACAAGGCGGAAGAGCCGAACATCGTAGCTATCGGGAACCGTCATAATGAACTGACCGTCGGAACGGCTGAGGGCATTGGTGACCGGCGCCCAGACGACGGGCGGTGTCAGGTTCATTGTTGAGTATAGCAACCAGTCATCCGCCCAGTCAGGCCAACGGATGGTTCGGAAAACATCGCTCGGGGACTCGATCCCATTCGTGCCGAGCGGCGTTTGCCACGGCACGCACTGACGCAACGCAGCGCAACCAACTTCAGGAGGCGGCCGGCATCAGCTTCGACACTACCGCCTCGCGTTGCAGCGCCGGGCCGCGATGTGGGAACTCAACATCGACGTCGACCGAACCGAGAACGTCATCTATCTGTTGTTGTCATGAACGCCCTCCCATCGATTGGCGCCATAGCCTGCGAGATCGTCACCGGCGGATCCCTGGTGACGATGAGGGTCTTCAGCGCAGCCTCACTCGCGAATAACACCGGCGCGGAATCGCTACACCGGGTAAATCTCTGGGGGCTGAGCTTTCCCCTCTTGCTTTTGAGTTTCATCCTCCGATTTCTCGTTGCTCCATGCGTGCTCGGCACCCTCCTGATCCCGATGGCCGTATCGGGGCAGACGCCTTCGCTCGCCAATTATGCGCTCCAGATTATTCTGCCTCGAGCCGCGCGAAGTTCGCCCGACACCGGTGGCTTGCCGATTTCCCCCAACCATCGCATTTTCTGGGCCTATCCCGGGGTTCAATACAACATCCGCGGAGCGGTGATCGGCGGGGTGTATCCCTACCGCTTTTCCCTCGAGAACGCGCCCGCTGGCATGACGATGGATCCGGCCACCGGTGAGATTGATTGGCCGGATCCCAGGGCGAACGCCACCAACATTCTCTTCAAGGTCATGGATGCCGCGGGTTCCCAAGTCTCGACGCTGTGGAGCATCGCCGTAGCCTCGGGCCGGTTCATCTTTGTGAACGCCTCCGCATCCGAGGGTGGGAATGGATCCTTCGACAGGCCGTACCGGCAGTTGTCCAAGATCCCAGAGGCGATCCACTATGGAAAGATCCTGTATTTCATGTCGGGAACCTACCAGGTCCTGGACATGCTGCGGGCCGGCAGCGACAGCTGGGAGCGGGTGGAGATCAACGGAGGCGGCAAGCCGGTTGCGTGGCTGGAGTATCCCGGAGAATCCGCGGTCATCGATTTCGGCTGGAAAGGGTCGGGGAGCGCACCCTTGATTCGAATGGGCAACGGCTCCATTTACCTGGACGGACTCGAGACGGCCAACTCCCACAACATCGCCTTTCAATTCGAGTCGCCGAGTTTTGGCGTGGTTCGAAGGATGACGATGCATCATCAAGGACCAGGTCAGGATGGCGCCAATTCGGCGTTCATCATGTTTCTGGCGAGTTACGGATCGCCCGCCCTGGGAATGGTCATCCAGGACAATACATTCTCCGACATCATCAACGGAACCGGCAATTGCGCCCTCAAACTGTATTCGCTCAACAAATGCCTCATCGAGGACAATATTTTCCATGGCACCGAGGCTGGCACCGAGGCCATCGTTGCGATCAAGTCGGACAATCCACGATTCACTGTCCGGCGGAACACATTCTATGACATTGGAACGCCGGCCATCGGGGGCAACATGCACAGAGTCAGCCATGCCACCTTCGGTGAAATCCTCTACAACAATGTGAGAGGCGGGGCGACGGAGGCGATTTTCATCAACCAGGACGGGCAGGCGGCCCGGATCGACGTGTATCGGAATACATTCAAGGGCCGCGTGCGGATGCGCTTCACCGACGCCGACGATGGCCCGTTCCACTTCTACAACAATGTGATCATCTCAAACGATCCCCTGGGCCGATGGGTGACAGGAAGCCGGATCCATTTTGAGAATGTCACGGACCGTTCCCGGGTCCTGATGACCAACAATCTTGAAGGCCCTTTCTCCTCGGCTATCATTGATGCCTTCGGTTTCCTGACTCCTTCCTATGCGTCCCAACTCGGCACTCACGGATGGCAATTGCTTTCCGACGGCGTCAATAGTCCGCGATTGAAGGCGTCCGGGATCCAAGGGGACGGCACGTTCCGGCTTCGCCTGACGGATGCGCCGGCGGTGAACTACGTGATCCGGGCCTCGACCGACCTGATTCGATGGGAGTCGGTGGCAACAAACCAGGCCGGGATGGGCGGACTCAGCTGGAAGGATCCCGAAACGGCCCGTCACCGCCAGCGGTTCTACCGCGTTGATTCCAGTGAAGGAAACCGGTGAACGCAGAAATCGGATGGGGACTCTTCTCCGTGCCATCCGCCTAAAGCCTCTCTCCAACAAATTTTGATTCAACCCCTGCCACTGCCAAACCGTCGGATGAACTTTAAAAACAATGAACCTGTCCCTGTTCGTCACTTTTTGGTGCCCGCAAATCGCCCGCTTTCGACCGTCAACCGATCGCATTCACTCGCAGGTCTCGCATCACGCTAATGCCCGGCATCGGTACGCCTCGAATCGGTCGCGCTCCCTTCTTGCGTTTCGCACCAAAGCGATCTCGATGTTGAATAAACATTTCATTCACAAAATCCTGCGATCCGAGAATGACGCCGTCCGTCAGATGCCGCACCCGCAGCCGTAACACCTGACTCAGCCCAAGCTCACCTCCACCTGCCAGTTCCGCCTTAATCGCCGCGGGTTCCAAGGCCCCCTTCTCACTTCGATTCGCCGAACCTCCCGTCCCAAACAACAGCGCCCGGTATTCCGCAACTCCCTTTGCCCAATTCGTTTCCACTAAGAAACTCAGTATCCCCCGGCGCATTGCCGCGCCTCCGTTCAATGCCGCCGCATAGCCACAGAATCGATACTCCTTGGGATCCTTCACCAGTCCCGCCCGCACCGGATTTAAATCGATGTAAGCGGCCACCGTTCGCACGGCCCTCCTGGAGTCCTCCACCAATACGCTCGTAAACCGCTCCGCCCAAAACGTCCCAAATCGTCCCGTCGCCTTGTTGTACCATCGGCTGAAACGCTGTTTGAACTCCTTCATGAAGGCGGACACATCCCCCATTCGACTCACCACCGATTTGCGGATCTCCAAATCAATCTTCCCTCGCAGCTTTAAACTTTCCTGCGCCCGCACCGTCAGGGTTCCCTTCTTGCCATAGAACTTCGCCATTTTGGCCAGGAGTTGCTCATCGGAAAGCTCAACCCGAACCGGTACTCGCAAGAGCAGATGGCAGTGATTGGACATCATGCAGTATGTGATCACCTCGACCCCGCAGAATCCGGCTAATTTCCCGAGGATTGCGACTAACTTTTCCTTGCCGAGATCATTGAGCAGCATCTGCCCACCCACGACCCGCGAGATGCAGTGATACACCGCAGTCGTCCCTTCGATTTTGATCCGTGCCATTCTCATAGAGCCTCTTTATAACAGATTTCGACAAGGCGACGCTAAACCGTGAATTGATTGTCAACAACATTTAACCTGTCCCCGTTTCATCGTTTCATCGTTCCGACCTGGGATCCCAGGGATAGTTAGGCGTGCAGGCACTTCCATCCGCGCTCCTGCATCCGCTCCTGCGCACGGCGAGGATCGACCGTGGCCAGGTAATTCACGGGTTCCCAATTCAACGATGTCGATGTCGCCAAGGGATTCGTCGGCACCAAAATCTGTGGCCCGCGCAATTGCTTCTTAAGTCGGAAAACCGTGTACCCATGCTTCTGAAGCAGTACCGCACAACGCGATGGATACGGCGAAAAATCTTCGTAGACAATGTCGCGAATCTGCTTTCCCGCGAGCAGCTTTGCCGAGCCTTCGAACACCTCGAACTCCGCACCTTCCACGTCCACCTTCATGATGCCATATCCGGAGGCAGAACTTGCAAGATTATCCAGGCGATCCACTGGAACGGGATGACCGCCGGAGCCCTCGGGGGCGAGGGAAGCGATTCCTTCGTTGGTCGAGAATCCGTCCGGTTCGCATAAGCGCATTGTCGCCCGACGGCTCCCCAAGGCCATCGGATTGAGCTCGATGGGAGCGATGCGACTTGCCATCGCTGACTGATTCCAACGCGTTACGTTCTCCTTTAGTTTTGCGAAAATGGCCGGGTGGGGCTCGAAGCTCTGCACCGATCCCTTCGAGCCGCATCGGATAGCCATAATGCTTGTCATGTAGCCAATGTTTGTCCCGGCATCGACGCACCGATCGCCGGGATCGGTGAGCCGCCAGATTGCTTCGGAGACGACAAGTTCATAAACCCCAAACGAGAGCAGGCTGTTGCCGAGCGCCTCGCGTGGGGTTGTCGCGATGATAACACCCCACGGCAATCGGACGGTCGCCTCCCGTTCTGTTTTTGGCGGATTGAGTCGGTACGCGATGCGTTTCAGGATTTGCAGCGGCCGGTACAGGTATTCCGGTTTGTTCAGAATGTGTGAAAGGGACGTCATGATTCGGATCCGACTGGCGGCTTGTCGCCATTTATTAGTCGCGGGCAGGGTAGCTCGCGGTGCGAGCAATTCAACCTTGCCGTGCGGAGGATATCCGGGGTCCAGAGTGGACCCTACGAAACGCGCGGCAATTGCCCAGATGGCACGGCCATTCCCTTCGAAATTCCGTCAACAATTCCCTTGAGCGATGCCGATGAACTCGCGACGCTTCGAACATGTCCACGAAGCAATCTTCCCCTCTGGGAACCATACCCCGAAGAGATTTCGTCAAGCTGGCAGCCGGTGCGGCGGTGGCGGCGGCGGGCGTGGTTTTCAAGCCATTGGAGGCGTGGGGTGCGAATCGTCTGGAGCCGTTGCCCTCCGGCATCAAGGTGTCGCTGCAAATCTCGGGGGAAGCCAGCGACGAGGACCTGCAGTTTGCGCAGCAACTCGGCGTTGAATACGTGAACATCCCGAGTGGCGGCAACAAAGCGACGCTGGAGAATTTCGTCCGCCTGAAGCAGCGGGTGGCGGCGGCGGGACTCAAAGTCTGGAACATCGGCAATAGCAATGTTCATAATATGCCGGAGGTGACGTTGAACCTGCCGGGCCGGGACGCGAAGATCGAGGAGTACAAGAGTTACCTGCGAAACTTGGCCAAGGCGGGAATCTTCTACACCACGTACGCGCACATGGGGAATGGCATCTGGAGCAGCGAGCGCGAGCACACCCGGGGCGGAGCGCCGGCGCGTGCGTTCGATATGGATAAGAACCCGAAAGGCTACTGGGTCGGCAAAGTCTTTGAGGGTCCGCTCACCCATGGCCGGAAGTTTACCCCGGAAGAGTTGTGGGAAAACTACACGTATTTCATCAAGCAGGTCGTGCCGGTTGCCGAAGAGGTGGGCATGCGCATTGGTATCCACCCGGATGATCCGCCCGTGCCGGAGTTGGGTGGCATCCCGCGCTGTATTTTCGGCAATTTTGACGGTTATCTGCGCGCGCTGGAGATCGCCAATAGTCCGAATATTGGAGTCTGCCTCTGCGCCGGCACGTGGATGGAAGGTGGCAAGCACACGGGCAAAGATGTCTTCGACGCTGCGCGCGCCTTTGCGAAGATGGACAAACTCTGGAAGATTCATTTCCGCAACGTCAGTGGGCCGATCCCGCGTTTTGTGGAAACGTTCGTCGATAATGGCTATACGGACATGCTTCAGCTGATGAAGACGCTGCACGAGGTGGATTTCCGCGGTGCGGTGATTGCCGACCACGTGCCAGGCATGGTCGGCGGACCCCGAGTCGGCTGGGCCTATAGCATTGGCTATATCAAGGCGCTGCTGACAGCGGTCCGGGCTGGACCGACGTGAGCGGATTTCGTTCGAGAGCCTCTGCCAGGCGGGCAAAGACGAGTTGCCGATCATAAGTAGCGCAGACCATTCTTCGCCCGGTGGCAGCGCGGTGCATGGCTTCTGGACGGTTCGCCAGCGTTGCCTCAATGCGACCGGCCAGGGCCGTCGCGTCTCCGACTGGATATGTCCAACCCGTTGTGCCCTCTTTAATGGTTTCCCGCAATCCACCGACCGCGGCGGCGATTACTGGCACTTCGCTTGCCAACGCTTCGAGCACGGAGAAGCCGAGGCCTTCCTCGCGACTTGCCTGCACGCATAAATCACAGGCGCGATAATCCTCGGGCAATTGACCGTGGGGATGGACCGCATCGGTTGCGATGACACGCTCGGCAACACCGAAGCGGATCGCGTCTTGGATAAACGCCCGATAACCTCCGCTGCGATGCAGAAGCCAGAGGTCGTGCCCCTTATCCAGCAGTTGCCGAATCGCCACCAGCAAGGTCTCGCTGTCTTTTTCGGGGGCGACACGGCTGCTGAAGAAGATGAGAAAACCCTGCTGGGGCAGGCCAAGGCGCTTCTTGGCGGCGCTCCGCATTTCGTGCGAGGGTGCAAAGAGGGTCGTATCGACACCGTAAACCGGAATGATCTCGATGGGCCGGCGAGTGCCATGCGCGCGTACCACATCCGCGAGATGGCGGCTGAGCGCGACGTAACGTTGTCCGAAAACGGCATTGAGACGCGCGAGTGCAATCAGGGACCAAAGTTCACGACGACGAAACGGCTTGTTTGATGAGGGATGTGCCCTGCGACATTTGTAATAGGCCTCGACCGGACTACAGACAAGCATGCTGGTGGGCGTGCGGTTGACTCGACCGGCCAGATTCGCTGCCAATGCCGCCAAACCGTAGCCCTGTACCAGGACCCCATCGATTTCAGCATGGTGTTGTCGGAGGTATCGCCAGACGAATTGTGCAAACGAGAATCGACCCGCCGGCCCGACTGTGCATGGCACCGTTACCTTCGGCGGTTGGCTGATTTCCACCCCGCCTTCGATTCGCCGCAGCACTAATGAAAGAGTAACTCGTTCGGCCAGCCCTTCGACCATCCGTACGTCCGTCCCGCTCTCAACAATGAAACATAATCTCATAGGCTAACACGTGCGAGGCGGGTCTCCGACATCCCGCTGGAGGAGTCTGGGCCCTCTTCGAATTGCTCTTCCGGGACAGACTTCGCTAAACGTGTGAGCGAGTTCCTTGGCAGAATTGCCTTTGGATCGACCGTCGGCCCCGCCGGAAAGTCGGTTCCATCGGCTGGTGGACTCACGCGAGGATGCCCTTTACCACGGTGCCATGGACATCGGTCAACCGGTGGTGGCGGCCCTGGAATTTAAACGTCAACCGGGTGTGGTCGATGCCGAGGCAGTGCAGCAGCGTTGCGTGCAAGTCATGCACGTGCACTGGATCCCGTGCGATGTTGTAGCAATAATCATCTGTCTCGCCGAATGTCACACCCGGCCGGATGCCGCCGCCCGCGAGCCAGATCGTGAAACACCGTGGATGATGGTCACGGCCATAGTCTTCCTGCGTGAGGTGGCCCTGGCAATAGACTGTGCGTCCGAACTCGCCACCCCACACCACCAGCGTGTCTTCGAGCAGGCCGCGCTGCTTGAGGTCCTGGATCAGTGCGGCGCTGGGCTGGTCGGTGTCCCGGCATTGGCCCGGGAGCTGAGCCGGCAACTTCGTATGCTGATCCCATCCCCGATGGAAAAGCTGGATGAACCGCACACCGCGCTCTGCGAGCCGCCGTGCGAGCAGGCAGTTTGCCGCAAACGTTCCCGGCTTGCGCGCGTCCGGGCCGTAGAGCCGGAACACATCGGCCGGTTCACCGGAAACATCCGTCAACTCCGGCACGCTGGTCTGCATCCGATACGCCAGCTCGTACTGCGCGATGCGCGTGGCAATTTCCGGATCGCCGAATTCCTCGAACTGCATCCGGTTCAACTCGCTGAGATCGTCGAGCATCCGCCGTCGGGCGGAGGCATTGAAGCCGGCGGGATTTGAAAGGAAGAGCACCGGGTCATCCGCGGAGCGGAACTTAATTCCCTGATGTTTCGTCGGCAGGAATCCGCTGCCCCAAAGGCGGTCGTAGAGGGGCTGGTCGTTGGGGTTGCCCGTGCCGTTCGAGAGCAGCGCGACAAACGCTGGCAAGTCGCTGTTCTCGGTGCCCAGGCCGTAGGATGTCCACGCGCCGATACTCGGCCGTCCGGCAAGCTGCGCGCCCGTCTGAAAAAACGTGATCGCCGGGTCGTGGTTGATGGCCTCGGTGTGCAGCGTCTTGATGAAGCACAATTCGTCGGCGACGCCTGCGGTGTGCGGCAGCAACTCGCTCAGCCAGGCACCGCTTTGCCCGTGCTGGGCGAAGCGAAATCGTGTCGGCGCGACGGGAAATCGTTCCTGCGTCGCCGTCATGCCGGTGAGCCGCTGGCCCTGGCGAATTGAGTTCGGCAGCTCCGTGCCGTGCTGTTCGGTCAGTTTCGGTTTATAGTCGAACAAGTCCATTTGTGACGGCGCGCCCGACTGGAACAGGTAAATGACGCGCTTCGCTTTTGGCGCAAAGTGCGGCAAGCCTGGCCCCCCCCGGGTCAAGGCCGTGTTCGGTGCCGGCGCGGCGAACAAATCCTCGCTCATCAACGCTGCGAGCGCCGTCGCACCAAGGGTGGTGCGGCCGAAGAACTGGCGGCGGTTGATCCACAATCGACGATGGGTCAGCGGGTTCATGATTTTCGCCTATTGCTTGGTGACGGCTTCGTCAAGGTTCAGAATCAACCCGGCCACGGCCGAGTATGCCGCCAGTTCTCCAACCGCCAGTCGGGTCTCTCGCGGCGAGTCACCGGCGTTGACGAGCTCCAACGCCGCCTTCGGTTCGGCGCGGAACCGCGCAAGGTGGTCGTTCAAATCATTGATCAGCACCGCCATCTCGGCCGGTTTGGGCCCGCGCGCCAGCACGAGCCGAAACGCGAATTGCAAGCGCTCTTCGGGCTGCGGACCGGCTTCGCGCAGCACACGCTGCGCCAGGCAACGCGCCGCCTCCACAAACGTCACATCGTTCATGAGCGCCAATGCCTGCAAAGGCGTGCTCGTCCGACCCGGCCGCACCGAGCACGCTTCCCGACCTGGGGCATCAAACGACGTCATCGTCGGCGGTGGGCTCGTGCGTTTCCAGAACGTATAGAGGCTGCGGCGCCAGAGTTTATCGCCCTGGTCCGGCTCGTAGTCGGTACCAGTCAATTCCTTCCACAGTCCCTTCGGCTGATACGGCTTCACGGATGGGCCGTCGAATTCACCCACCAGAAGGCCGCTCACCGCGAGCGCCTGATCTCGAATCATCTCGGCTGGGAGTCGCACCCGCGGTCCACGCCCGAGCAGGCGGTTTTCGGGGTCGCGGGCGAGCAGCGTCGGCGTCATTCGCGACGATTGCCGGTAGGTTGCACTCAGCACGAGTGTCTTGAGTAACCGCTTTAGGTCCCAGCCCGTACGCGTGAACTCCGAGGCGAGCCAATCGAGTAACTCGGGGTGGCTTGGCGGTTCACCTTGCGAGCCAAAGTCCTCGGTCGTCTTCACCAGGCCGGTGCCGAAGAGCATCTGCCACTGCTGGTTCACGGCGACGCGGGCCGTGAGGGGGTTGGTGGAACTGACGAGCCATCGCGCGAAGCCGAGCCGATTGCGGCGCTCACCCGCGGGCAACGGCGGCAGGCTTGCGGGCACGCCAGCGGTGACCCGTTCGCCCCGCTTGTCGTATTCACCTCGCTTCAACACGAATGTCTCCCGCGGCTCCGGCATCTCCACCATAACCATCACGGTCGGCAGGCTCTCGATCCAGTTCGAGCGCTTTTCCTGCAACTCGGCAACCGCCGTTTGGGCGCTGCGCAACGCCGTCGGCGCATGCTCCGCGAGGAAGCAGGCGCGCAAAGCCGCCGTCTGATGCGCGGTGCGTTGGGCGGGGGAAATCGTCGCCAGTTTGGTGGCGCTCTCCGTCGTTGCGATGATGCCGATCTCTTCGCCCGACAGCGCCCGCCCATAAACCCGCAGATCGCCCACCCCCCCGCGAAACCGGTTGCCCGGACCACCTCCTGAGCCGATCCGCAGGGGTTGTTTTGTTTGGAAGGTCTGGTTCAATTGATCGAGCAGCACCCGTAGCGTCTGCGGTTCGCCGTTGACGAAGATCTTCACGCCCGCTGCCAGACGCGAGCCGTCGTAGACGATCGCCACATGCTGCCATCGGTCCGGCACAAGCGCGGCTTCGGTCTCCACCCGCAACGCATCATCGAGCCAACGTTTGGTGAGATGGACTTGGAGTCGACCGGCCTTGAGGTGGACGCGATAGCCCTCGGAGTCGGAGGCAAAACCCGAATCCTTTGCCTGCTCGACCATGCGAGACAGAAGGGTGCCGTCCAGATTGCGGGGTTGAACCCAGGCGGCCAGCGTAAATTTGTCGAAGAACCCAAAGTCGCCTGCGTCACCGCAGTCGATGAATCGACTCCCGTCGAGGGAAGCCGCCAGTCCGTGGTGTCCGGTTGTGAAATCGGGCTCCCCGCCAGCAAACGTCGCTGGCGCATTCGTCCCGCCGGTGCTCGTGAGTTTGCCGTCCAGTTCAAACCTCGCCTGCAGGCCCTTCGTAATCGTCCACGACACGCTGGGCGCGGACGTGAGCGTTTTCTCCCACGTTGCTTGAGCCGCGACGATTTGGGGTTCCAGGTCGAGCCGGCGCGTTTCAGCGGCAGCGAGCCGGCGATCGAGATTCGCAAGCTCCTTTGCCTGCGCGTCGGTCGGCGCTGCCATGACGGGGGGTGAGTTGCCCATTTTTACCGCCCGCCCTTTTTCCGGGATGTTGTTGAAGAACGCGAAGGTTTCATAAAACTCGCGCTGCGTGATAGGGTCATACTTGTGGTCGTGGCAGCGCGCGCAACCCATCGTCAGGCCGAGCCACACGGTGGCGGTCGTGTCCACGCGGTCCACGACATACTCGGCCGCGTACTCTTCCGGAATGATGCCGCCCTCGGAGTTGCCTCGGTGATTTCGGTTGAAGCCGGTGGCGATCTGTTGCGCGAGCGTCGCGCCGGGCAGCAGGTCTCCGGCGAGCTGTTCGACGGTGAACTGATCGAAGGGCAGGTTGCGGTTGAACGCCTCAATCACCCAGTCGCGCCATCGCCACATGGATCGATCCCCGTCGGTCTGGTAGCCGCTCGTGTCGGCATAACGGGCGGCGTCCAACCAGCGAATGGCCATGCGCTCACCGTAGCGTGGCGACGCCAACAGGCGATCGACAACGCGTTCATAGGACTGTGCCGAACCGTCGGCAAGAAACGCCTCCACTTCCGCAGGCGTCGGCGGAAGTCCGGTCAGGTCGAGCGATACGCGGCGAATCAGTGTGGCCCTATCCGCCTCGATCGAGGGCTGGAGTTCCTCCTTCTCCAGTCGCGCGAGGATGAAGGGGTCCACTGCGTTTCGAGACCACAACGAATCGGTCACGTGCGGCAGCGCGGGCCGCGTCGGAGCGATGAAGGACCAATGTGCCTGCCACGTCGCACCTTGCTCGATCCAGCGGCGCAGCAACGCGATTTGTCGCGGTGTAAGCTGTCGCCCTGCCTCGACGGGCGGCATGCGATCCTTGGGGTCGATCGCCGTAATTCGGCGGATGAGTTCGCTCGTTGCCGGATCACCGGGGACGATGGCAAAATGGTCCTCAATTTTGGCCTTCGCGCTGCCTTCGAGATCGAGTCGGAGGTCGGCCTTCCGTTTGGCCTTATCCGGGCCATGACAGTGAAAGCACGTGTCGGAGAGGATGGGCCGGATGTCTCGGTTGAATTGGACCTGCGCTGGAACCGCGGAGTCGTCGCCCCTCAGCGCGATCAAAAATGCCAGCAGTAGAGCCGCAGAGAGTGCCACCCCATGACGTGCGCCGGTGAAAGTCCATCGCGCCAGGAATCGACTCCCTGGGAGCGCCGGCATCCTGCCGGCGCTCCCGGGTTCATGGTCCCAATTCATGTTGTCGATTTTTTCGAAAACTTTGCTACCCGTGAACTGGAAGGACCGGGGTTGGAGGACGGAATTCATGACGAGACGGCGAAAGGGCTTCAAACTACCGCGCCCGACGCTGCAATTCGAGGATTTCTTCCAGTGAACTCTCAATTTAGCGGCCCCAGCACGCCCCAACGGGAGCATTCAGGGATCCCCGAGGCGTGGCAAGGATCCAGCGGGGGATGACAACCGGGCGGGTGCGGGATAAAAATCTGAAAAGATTAAGTTTTCAGCCCTTTCCGGTAATCCAATGAACCGGAGTTTGGAACCACGGATGAACGCCGATAAACGCTGATTCCGGGCGCTCACTCAGAAGGTGAGAGGCAACGGTTTCCCGGTATCCGCGTCAATCCGTGTGAATCCGCGGTTCTTCCTCCGGCACTTTGCGTTTCGACTCGAAGGTTGTCCGAGGACGTTTTGACCAAGCCCTCTGCTTTGTTTCGCGGCTTCGCGTGCGAATCCTACCGCGTGGCTCCGGTCGGGAAGAGCCCGATCAAGGCATCGACCCGTTGGCAGGAGTAACGGGGGTGATGCTGGAACTCGTGAAGAATTTTTTCATCCACCCTAACCGGGCCGTGTTCGTTTCTTGCCCCCTGAGTTCCGAAGCAACTGGGCGGGCCCTGGACCGAGTTGTTGGAATCGCAGTTGCATCGAGCGCCGAGAGGCTTCTAGGTTTCCACCATGAGTCTGCGAACGGTTGCTATCGGGTTGCTAGGGCTTGCCTGTCTCGGGTTGCTGGACGTCCACGCCCAACGGGGGTTGATGAACGGGGTCGCCGCCTTGGTGAACGACAAGGTTATCACGGCGGATGAAGTGGAGGTCATGGCGCTGACGCCCTTGCGTGCGGCGTACAAGCAATATTTGGGTCGACCGCGCCAGGAATGGGAGCAGAAGGAGCTCACCATCAAGCGGGACGTGTTGGAAGAACTGATTGACCGGCAGCTAATCCTCGCTGAATTCAACACCAAGGGGTTCCGTCTGCCCGAGAGTATGTTGGAAGAGGTGGTCAATGCGGAGATAAAATCGCGCTTTGGAACTCGTCTTGCGCTGACGAAAGAGTTGCAGACGCGGAGCCAGTCCTTTGAAGATTTTTCCCGTCAGGTAAAGGAGGACTACATCGTGGGTTTGATGCGGTCCCGAAATGTGAACGGTCAGGTGCTCTTGTCTCCGAAAAAGATTGAAGCGTATTTCAATGCAAACTCGGCGAAGTTCCAGGTGCCGGAGAAGGTGAAGTTGCGGATGATCGTACTCGACAAGTCGAAGCGGCCCGCCGGTGAGGCCGTGAAACTGGCATCCGAACTCGTGGCGAAGGCCCGCAATGGAGGGGACTTTGCGGAACTCGCGAATTCATTTTCCGATGACGCCGCCCGGACAAAAGGGGGGGATCGGGGTTGGATTGAAGAAAAAGATACGGCGCTCCGGAAAGAGCTTCGCGAGGCGGCCCTGAAGCTCTCCGCGGGCCAGGTGGCGGAGCCGGTGGATCTTGATGCGGCGGTCTTCGTCCTGAAAGTCGACGAACATACCCAGGCCGGCGGGCGATCCCTGAATGAGGCTCGTAACGAAGTGGAGGCGATTCTTCGCAACAAGGAGTTTGAGCGGCTCGTCACCGCCTGGATGAAGCGGTTGCGGGAGAAGGCCTTCGTTCGCTACTTCTGAATTGTGGACACTCCCGTGTTGACGTTGGGAGTTCTGTTGGGAGACGTCACCGGCATCGGGCCCGAGGTCGCTCTCAAGGCCGTCGCTTCCCTGGCGGGTGAGATGGAGGACACTCGGTTCGTCGTGATCGGCGATTCGGGGGTGGCGGATTACTATGCGGGTCTTTTGGGTCTGGAGTCGGGATTACCCCGGGCGACCGACCCCGAGAGTGTGGATGCCCGGGTGGTGTTGCACGATCCGGGAACGGTGGCCTTGACCCTGGATTTGCCTGCGGGCGATCCAGCCGCCGCCCGGGCCGCAATGGAATGGCTTCGCGAAGGGGCGCGGATGTCGATGACCGGTGAGCTGGCGGGGATTGTCACCGCGCCGGTGTCCAAGGAGGCCATAATCAGGGCGGGCTTCCCGAACTTCATCGGACAAACCGAATTTCTATCCGAATGCGCCGGTGTTTCTCGGACGGCAATGATGCTGCTTGGGGCGGATGATCGGGGGCGTTGGTTGCGGGTGGCTCTGGCGACCACCCATGTTCCGCTGAAGGATGTGGTCCGGGTATTGACGGCCGCGTCGATCACGCGAGCGATCGAGCTGGCGGGGGAAGCCTGCGGTCTGCTGGGACTGGGCCGCCGGCGGATTGCGGTCTGCGGACTGAATCCGCACGCAGGCGAAGGGGGAAAAATGGGGACCGAGGAGATTGAACTCATTGCACCGGCGGTGGCGGGGTGTCGGGCAAAGGGGTTGGATGTCCACGGACCGTTCCCGGCGGACACCTTATTTTACGAAGTGTTCAAGGGGGATTATGACGCCGTGGTCGCGATGTATCACGACCAGGGGTTGGTGCCGTTGAAAATGATAGGATTTGAATCTGGCGTTAACTGGACGCTCGGTCTGCCCTTTGTTCGAACCTCACCGGACCATGGCACAGCCTATAACATCGCGGGTCGCGGCGTGGCGAATCCGTCGAGCATGATTGCCGCCTTGCGGCTTGCCCGGCAGGTGGCCTTGGACCATCCTCGTCCCGCCCGTGTCCCTCTCTTCTCATGAAAAAACCGACCTGGAAAATCGCCGGAATTAACTTCGATCACTTCCACATGGGCGACCTTCTTCGGATGGCCCGAGAGCATCCGCAGGTGGAGTTGGTCGGGATCAGCGACGAGCAACCGGCGCGAATGGAGGAGGCGATTCGAAAGCTCGGAGTGCCGCGCGATCGGAGTTTCACGGATTACCGGGCCTGCATCGAAAAGACTCGGCCCGATGTGGTGATTCTTTGTCCGGCCGCCTCGAAGCATGGCGAGTGGGTGAAGAACGTGGCGCCTTCCGGTGTGCATATTATGGTCGAGAAGCCCTTTGCGGCCTCGCTCAAAGAGGCGGATGCCATGGTGGCGGCGATGCCCAAGGGGAAGACGCTGATGGTCAACTGGCCTCTGCAATGGGTGGGCTCGCATCGCAAGGCCCACGAGCTCGTGATCGCCGGGGCAATCGGCGAAGTCCTCAACGTCTGGCATTTCGGAGGCAACCGTGGACCGCTTTGGCATGGAGCGGACAAGGAAGAGAAGACTCCCGCGCAGATCGCGAAGGAGAAGCCGAAATCCTGGTTTTACAAGCAAGCCTTGGGGGGTGGGTCGTTACTCGATTATCTCGGCTACGGCACCACGCTCGGCACTTGGTATCAGGGCGGACGTCGTCCGCTGGAAGTCACCGCCACCGTGGATGAACCCAAGGGACTTGAGGTGGACGAGCATAGCATCGTCGTGGCCCGCTATGCGCACGGGTTGTCCAAATTTGAAACGCGCTGGGGCACCTTCACCGATCCCTGGACACTCCAGCCACAGCCGCAGTGCGGATTCGTCGTCGCTGGCACGGAGGGCACGATCAGCAGTTGCGACTACGATGATTTCGTCACCGTACAGACGCGGCGAAAGCCCCAACAGCACCGACTCGCCGCCCCGGCTCCCAAGGCGCCCAACCAGAATCCGGTCCAGTATTTGCTCCATTGTTTGGAACGAAATCAGCCACTGGAAGGACCGGTCTCGATCCGGATCAGCCGGATCGGACAGGAAATCGTCGATGCGGCCGTGCGGAGCGCGAAGGCCAAGCGGACTATCCGCCTGACGGAGCAGGGGTGACGAAACATTCCCGATCCGAAGGGACCCGCCCCATTACCGCGGATCCGCATTCGTATGTATTTGCCAGAAAGTTGAATGCACCACACTGCTGAATAACTAGAGCCTGTCCCAAAAATGCCTACTTTTGGGACAGGCTCTCAGGTAGTCAACATTCCCGACGATGGTGGGGAGCCGAGGCCGCAGTTCTTGAGGAAATGGAATAATCTGGCAGAGCATAACGCTAGTCTATAGGCTAGCTTATAAGACTCCAGTAAAAACATCGAATTAATCAATAAAAATGGCGACATCCTTTCCATTGCGTATCCAAGCGATTCGTTCTCGCGGACAGAATCCTCGACTCTATGTGAGCTTCCCGCTGGCCTTAGCTGCGGCCATCGGTTTAGAACCGGGCGAAGAGGTTCAATGGGAACTGCTCGACCGGGGTGAACTTCACCTCGTACGCCCTAACACCCCCCCTCCCTTGACTAAGACTAGAGCCGAGAAATAACCACCCGACCCATCATAACGGCACGATTTGGTGTCCACCCTCCAAATCGGCTTGCTTTGCCGATCCCGAAACCATGGTCGCCGATAATAATCACAGCGGTGTCAGCCTTTTGGGACAGGCTCTACATAGCAGGACATCGCTTTTTGACGCTCCGCGAGTAGTGGAGGGACCTTAAGGCTGAGGTTTTTTATCCGCAGATGGGCGCAGATGGGCGCAGATGACCAAGCGGTTTTCCTAATACTGGCGATGGCTTCCGACCCGCAAGGCGGGTGATGACGGGTTTGCCTGTCTGTCAGGGAAGTGCCAGCCGGAAAAACTGGAAGCTTTCCGAACTGGCCACCCGCGCGACGCTGTCCTGGCCGAGGGTCTCGGTGGGCGCGGTCAGGTTTGTCCATGGGGACCCAGGTCCCAGGTCCGCCGCGTACTGGAGGACGAAACCCCTGGCAGCCGCGGGCCAACGCAGGAGCACATCGGCACCCGACTTTTCGATCCGAAGGAGAGGGATCACTCCATCGGCCTCGATGGTGAAGTTGTCGAACCTGGCGCTGGTGGCGCCGGAAAAGAAATGGACCTGGAGTGAGAAGATGCCGAAGGAGACCGGTGCGGCGTAGTCGGGATGAGAGGCGGCCAAAACCTGGGTGCCATTGGCGAAAGCAGCGAGGGTGCTCCCGGTGCGGCGGAGTTCGAAATCGACCACGGTCGTTGCGAGGTTTAGGCTCGCGCTTTGATCGGGAACCGGCGGATCGACAATCACCGAACCGATTTGGTTCTGTGAGGAAAAGAAAACGTCGAAAAAGCCGTGTGGAAGATAGACCAGCAAGCCGGCCTCCCCCTGCCCGATGTCGGTGCGATCGCCG
Source organism: Akkermansia muciniphila (assembly GCA_945861565.1). GTDB lineage: Bacteria > Verrucomicrobiota > Verrucomicrobiia > Limisphaerales > UBA9464 > SIBK01. Next base: position 731 of record CAMAUY010000049.1, on the reverse strand, counting down.
CGGACGGCAAGTTTGAAGTCGCCGGTGATTTGAAACTTGGAAGTCAGAAGAGCATCGCCGTTCCCTGCTCCTGCGACTTTTGCCAGATCGAGGACGCCGTCATGGGAGGTGGTTGAGTAACCGACGCCCGGCGGAGTGAAGTCCGCCGCCAGGGTCACAGCGTTGAAGTTCGGATCGAACTGGGGTGTGTCGAAGGTTAATAGGTAGTCGAACCCCGCGGCGTTCCCGCTGGAGAGGAAAAGCAGGGACACGGCCATGGTTAGCATGGCTGCTTTGGGCCCGTTGATTCCCTTTGAAGGTATCATACTCGAATGCTCACAGGAGGCCTGGAGGATGTCAATGTCAAGGAACGGGGACGAGTTGAGAGACCTCAAGGCTGATTAAGTGACAGGTTTAATATATTATACCTTAGCCCTTACGGCTCAAAATTCATTCCTGGATCAGCTTTCATGGTGTGGGATACTCCGCTGCCGCAGTTGAGGTACGCGCGGAATTTATCCCATCAATCGAATTGCGAATCTAAATGCTCCGACTCGTTGAATCCGATGCCCGTAAGGTCAAGAAACTCGAACCTACCAATATTGCCTCCTCAGCAGAATCTGTGGGCACATTCTGAATGATTTCGGATGGAAGTTGCATATTGTCAATGTATTACAGCGCAATTGAACTCACCAACGTTTGACCACTGATCGCCTGCGCAGCGGGCCAAGCTTTCTGGCAGCAGGCAGGCG
>CAMAUY010000048.1 GCA_945861565.1 Akkermansia muciniphila | reverse complement strand
CATGGCTTCAAGAAGCCATGCGCTTACTTTCAAGCGTGGCCATTGTGAAAAATCAGCCGAGTTCTCAATATCCCGCCTGCCTATTGTTCTTCCGCGGGTCCATCCTTCAACCAATCCGGCCAATCCACTTTTCTTGAAACTGCCCTGCGCCGCAAGCAGTCTAGTACTATGCTTGTTGACACATCTTCTCGACGTCCACGGCGCCGGCTCGAAGCCTGCCGCGTGTTTACCGCCTAGGCTGTCGGGCGTCGCGCTCCACTTAAAACCAAACCATGAAGTCAAAATGAACAACGAAAAAAAGCCAAAAAAAGGATTCTTTTCAATCCTCCGAGAGTCCTTCACCAAAACCGGCGGCTGCTGCGGTGCGGGTGAAACATGCGGCGGCCCCGCCAAAGCAACCTCCACGGCGCAGACCCCAGAAATCCAAAAGCCCAAGGAGGCGAGTAAATCCGCTCAGAAATGAGTTCGGCGGCACACGAGTTTGCATCCTCTCGTCGTGCGATCGGATAGCTCATGAATAACAATTCCAACTACCGGGAATTCGCTGTTTTGGCGATGGTCCCGGCTATTGTAGGGGCCCTGATTTTAGCCAGCTGGTCTCTGGCACATTGGGAAATCGGCCCGCTCGTCCTCAATGCGGGATTGGCGCTGTTGGCAACCTTCTTCGGCGGGTGGCAGCGGTTTCTCGCGGGTTTCCAAGATATTTTTCGAGGGAAGATCACCGTCAATGTCTTTGTCGTCGTGGCGCTGATCGCCACCTTGGCCGTTGGGGAGTTCCGGCCGGCGGCAATCATCATCTTCATCATGGTCGTGGTGGGGGCACTCGAGTCGTACACCCTGGACAAGAATCGTCAGAGCATCGGTAAGCTCCTCGATTTGGCTCCCCGAACCGCCACTGTTCGGCGCGGGCAGGACGAAGTTGTCATTCCCGTGGAAGAAATCCAAGTGGGGACGGTGGTGATCGTAAACCCCGGGGAGCGAGTGCCCGTGGATGGAGTGGTGGTGGCCGGTTCCAGCAGCGTGAACCAGGCGCCCATCACCGGCGAATCCATGCCGGTGGAAAAATTCAAAGGGAGCGAGATGTTTAGCGGCACCCTGAACTTGACGGGCCGCGTCGAAGCACGGGCCACCAAGGTGGGGGCGGACACGACGCTCGCGCGGATTGTCCATCTGGTTGAAGAAGCGCAAGGCACCAAGGCACCCATCCAAAATATCGCGGACCGTTTTACGGTCTGGTTCCTGCCCGTTGTTCTACTCCTGGCGGTCGCCGTCTTCATCGTGACGGGGAAAATCAACAACGCCGTTTCGATTCTGCTCGTCGCCTGCCCCTGCGCTTTTGCAATTGCCACGCCGACGGCCGTGACGGCGGGAATCTCCAACATGGCCCGGCGTGGGGTGCTGGTGAAGGGCGGTATTTTCTTCGAACTCGCGGGAAAACTCGATGCGCTGGTCGTGGATAAAACCGGGACGTTCACGCTGGGACGGCCGAAGGTACTCGATGTGGTCGCCTTGGATGGCATGGCCACGCACGAGGTACTCCAGATGGCGGCAATTGCTGAAAAATATTCCGAGCACCCTCTGGCTAAGGCGGTGGTGAACTCCGCCCGGGAGGGAGCATTGCACGTGCCCGAGCCGGATGGTTTCAAGGTCGAGATCGGCCAGGGCGTGGTCGCGCGGTGGACGGGTCAAGACATCACGGTCGGGCAAGTGAATTTCCTCCGGAACAAAGGTATTTCGATCTCGGCCCAAGCGGAGGGCCAGATCGCGGGTCAAACCCAACAAGGAAGGACGGCCGTCCTGGTCGCCCGAGGCACGCAAGTGGTGGGCCTCATCGGCATCGCAGACGAGATTCGTCCAGAAACTCGGGCGGCCATTGCGTCCTTGTATCAAGTGATGGGCAATAGAAACGTCACGATGCTGACGGGCGACAACCCACTGGTGGCCCGTTCCGTGGCGAAGCAGATAGGCGTGGAGCATTTCGAGGCGAGCCTGCTGCCCGAACAAAAGCAAGAATTCGTGAGAAAGCTCCAAGCTGCGGGGCATACCGTGGGCATGATTGGCGATGGAATTAATGACGCCCCGGCCCTCGCCTTGGCGGACGTGGGGATTGCAATGGGCGCGGCCGGAACCGATGTGGCAATCGAAACTGCCGATGTCACGCTCATGAACGATGACTTGTCGCGTGTCGTCGATTTTATCTTGATGTCCCGGGCGGTGCTTCGGCGCATCAAACTCAATATATTTCTGTCCATCATCTACAACGTGATCGGCCTCGTGTTGGGCAGCTTGGGAATGCTAACACCGGTTTTGGCGATCCTCTTCCAGGAGGCGGGCTGTATTAGCGTCGTTCTGAGTTCGACCCTGTTGCTTTGGGCACAACCCGAGCGGCCCGAGGGCGTCCCGTCAGCCTTTGAGGTCAATCCTCCCGGAAACCGGTGTGAGAACCGCGGATGACCGCCCATCGACGCTGATTTCCAGCTCCTTAGGCAGCGTCCAACCGTTCACTCCGAAGGCCAACGACAACGGCTTCATTTCATCCACGTCAGCCCGTGCTTATCTCCGGTTCTTCCTTTAAGACAGGCTCATCTGGGGCAGACCTCATGGTCTGCCACGAGAGATTGTCCATTTTTTAGGCACGCTTTAGCCTTCCTTTGTCGGGAACTTTGTCGAGTCCGTCCAGCAGGGAAAGGGATGCTCGCCCATAACAAACTCAAAGTTTATGAGAAAGCACTGGCTTTCGGCGCCTGCGGCGAAGAGTTATCTGCTCCTTGGGGCCAACGGCCTGTCACCGTTGATCCTTTTCGCAGGGCTGCGGAGAGCGTCGTTCTGAATCTGGATCTTTACCAGCGGAAGGCGCTTCCAACCCACCTCCAAACGACTCGCGGAAGCGAGTTCTTGAATCGAATCCTTGCGATGCTACACAGATTTTGAAGATTCGGAAGGCTCTGAAGTTCCAGTCGCCAATTTTCAGATCGACAAAGTTTCCGACGAAGGAAAGACCGAGGGTGCCAGAAAATGGCCAATCTCCAGGGTCAGGCCGGAGGCCTGACCCACCGCATCGGGATGCATCGCTTTAAGCCGACCTTAAAAACAGCGCTTGACAGCGCGAAGCCAAAGCCAAGCCTGGATCCGTATATTTGCTAACGCCTTGATATTGACGCTCCGCGGTTAGAAGCGAGTGGCTAGATTGCACTCGATCCGAGAAGTATTCTCGGGATCGCGCTGGGAAGACGCGCCGCGAGCCACGTATCATCGAATCGTTTACCGGAAAATTAATTCGTATGAAGTTTTCAACGTATTTGCGACAAATTCTCGTCTTGGCGATTTGTTTGTCCTTCCTGGGTTGCGGGAAGAAGGGGGGAGCCGGAGGGAACCAGAAAGGGCCGCTCTCGGATGCCGAAGCTGGATCCACGAATTTAACCGCGGTCAATGAAATCCTGCGTGAGTTTGTCTTGAAGGGAAAAGTGATTCCCAAAGACATCAACGAGCTGGTCACCAGTGGATTCGTGCCCAGCCTGCCGACGGCTCCTCCGGGAAAGAAGTTCGCGATCCAACTCCTACCGATGGGTTACACCGTGATCGTGGTCGACGAGTAGGCCGTCCGAATTCTCGCCGATTCGGAATGAACACGGCGATCATCGGTGGCGGGCCGGCGGGCTTGCGGGCCGCGGAGGTCGCGATCGAGGGTGGGGCGTACGTCACGCTGTTTGATGCCAAGCCGTCCGTGGGCCGGAAGTTTCTCCTCGCCGGTCGTGGGGGCCTGAATCTTACCCACTCTGAGCCGCGCGAACACTTTGCCCGGCGCTATACCAGCCCCGGAACGGTGGGAGAATTGTGGACGAAGCTCCTCACGGAATTTGATGCCGATGCGCTGCGGCACTGGGCAACGGAGCTAGGGGTGGAGACTTTTGCGGCGACGAGTGGTCGCGTCTATCCCCGTGAACTCAAGGCCGCTCCGCTCTTGCGCCGATGGGTGCATCGGCTGCGCCAAACCGGAGTGCATTTTGCATTGCGTCACCGGTGGACGGGCCTGCGCCCGGGAGCGCGGTGGCGGGTTGATTTCCAAGCGGAGGGAGAGACGCGGACATTCGAGGCGGACGCGGTAATTCTCGCACTCGGCGGCGGATCGTGGCCGGAAACGGGTTCCGATGGCGGGTGGACATCCGCGCTGGAAAAACTCGGCGTGGCGGTCGCTCCACTGACTCCGGCCAATTGCGGTTGGGAAATCCCCTGGCCGACCGCTGTGCTGAATCAGGCGGAAGGCAAGCCGCTCAAGAACATCACGGCCCAAGCGGGTGGAATGACCGCGGTCGGTGAGCTATTCGTGACCCATTACGGACTGGAGGGCGGAGCAATTTACCAGCTTGGCCCGGTTTTGCGCGCGATGCCTGAGCCGAGCATCGTCATTGATTTTAAACCCCGCCACACCGCCGACCAACTCGTCAAGAAACTGGGCGTCTGTCGGCGTAATTTCCTCGCCGAAGCCCGTTCCCGCTGGCGCTTGTGTGATGCGGCGGTTGCCATTCTGGAAAATCTCCCGGGGCTCGAACCGTTCACCTCCGGGGAGTCCCTCGCCGCGACGGTAAAGGGTTGCGCCTTGCGGCTTATCAGACCACGTCCGCTGGTCGAAGCCATCTCGTCGGCGGGCGGTGTTCGCTGGAGTGAACTGGACTCCTCGCTGATGGTGCGCCGATTACCAGGCGTGTTTGTGGCCGGCGAAATGATCGACTGGGATGCCCCGACCGGCGGCTACCTGATGCAGGGTTGCTTTGCGACCAGCACCCGGGCCGCCCGCGGTGCGTTGCAGTGGATGCGGCAGCAGAACGATTGTCCGCCGCATCGTTGAACGTTATTCTTCAAGGATTGCACGCGTCCCGTGTCATCTGTGTTTCGGTCCGCGAATTGGTCGAGTTCACCTGCCGCACCGGCGATCTCGGCGGACGCGGCGAATTCGCCGGTCCCGCTCGGGCATTGGCGGGCGTGCGCGGCCACCAACGCCTCCAAAAAGCGCGGCCAGCCGGCTACACCAAAGAGATCCCGCTGACACACAGTGTCGTCACAGCCGATTTCACCCTGCAAATCAAAGGCCGCATCGACGGGCTGTTCCACGTCGGCGAATCGGTCTGGCTGGAGGAAATCAAAACCGTCGCCGGGGCATGGGCAGCGCAGGCGAATCCGCTGCACTGGGCTCAGGGCAAAATCTACGCCTTTATTTACGCGCACCAGAAGGACCTTTCAGGCCTCGATCTACGATTGACATATCTCGATCTCGACACGGACTTGGTGACGGAATTCCACGAGCGGTTTTCGCGCGCGGAACTGGCAACCTTCTTCGCGCGGGTCACGAGCGAGTATCTCGAATGGGCGCGAGCTCAATTCGATTGGTGCAGGGATCGCGACGCCTCCATCGCGACGCTCGCGTTTCCCTTCGCCGCGTATCGCCCGGGCCAACGCCGCTTCGCCGTGGCCGTCTACCGGGCGCTCGCCCGGGCCGGAACGCTTTTCGCCGAGGCCCCGACGGGCATAGGTAAGACCGTGTCCGTGCTATTCCCAGCCATGAAGGCGCTGGGGGAGCGGCGCATTAGCAAGGTTTTCTATCTGACCGCGCGCACCACCGGCCGGGCCGTCGCCGAGAAAGCGCTGGCCGATCTGCGCCACGCCGGGCTGCGTTGCCGCAGCGTCACATTGACGGCGAAGGACAAGATTTGTTTCAACCATGGATTTCCCTGCGACCCGGCCGCCTGCCCCTTCGCACTCGGCTACTATGATCGTAACAAATCCGCGATGCGCGACGCGTTGCAACAGGAGGCATTGACCCGATCCGCCCTCGAAGAGGTCGCGCGTCGGCACAATGTCTGCCCCCATGAACTCGCGCTCGATTGCGCGCTTTGGGTCGACGTGGTCATCGGCGACTACAACCACGTGTTCGATCCAGCGGCGAAGCTCAAGCGCTTCTTCAGCGACGAGACCGGGGCCTACGCGTTTCTCATCGACGAGGCGCATAATCTCGTCGACCGCGCCCGTGAAATGTTTTCCGCCGAACTGCGAAAGGACGCGGTGCTCGCGACACGCCACTCCATCCAAAAGGCGCTGCCGGCCTGCGCCAGGGCCTTGGTCAAGGTCAACTCCCACCTGCTAGCCCTGCATAAGGAGGCGGGCGCCGCGGAGGCGTCGGCGAAAAAAGAGTTGCCGGAAGAACTACTGCCGTCGCTCCGTCAATTCCTGAAAACCGCGGAGTCCTGGCTCGCACAGAATCACCCCGCCCGTTTTCGCGAGGAACTGATGGATCTGTATTTCACCGTCAACGCGTTTCTTCGTACCGCGGACCACTATGACGAACGATTTGTCACCCTGATCGAGGGGGAGCGGGACTCGCTGCGGTTGCGGCTGTTTTGCCTCGACCCATCCCGGTTGCTGCGGGCGGCGCTCGATCAAGGCACGGCAGCGGTGTTTTTTTCAGCGACGTTGTCGCCGCTGGACTACTTTCGTCAAATTCTGGGGGGGGGTGAAGAGGACTCGATGATGCAACTGCACTCCCCTTTCCCGCCCGCGCATCTCCGAGTGCTGATCGAAGACGGAATCCAGACCAACTTCAAATCACGCGCAAGTAGTTATGACGCGGTGGCCCATTCGATCGCAGTGCTCGTGACAGGGCACAAGGGCAACTATCTCGTCTATTTTCCCTCCTATCACTATCTCGGCGAAGTCCTCGCCCGATTCCAAGCATTCCATCCGACCGTGGTGACGCGGGTGCAGACGCCGGGAATGAGCGACACGGAACGGGACCGATTCCTCGCGTCGTTCACGGCGGAGCCGAATCAGACGCAGGTCGGCTTCGCGGTCCTAGGCGGAGTGTTCGGTGAAGGCATTGATCTCGTCGGCGAACGGCTGGTGGGTGCCGTGATTGTCGGCGTTGGCCTGCCACTGCTCTGCTTCGATCGCAATTTAGTGCGCGATTATTTTGAGCAACGACAGGGTGGTGGTTTCGAATTCGCCTACACGTTTCCGGGGATGAACCGCGTCCTCCAGGCGGTCGGCCGCGTCATCCGGTCGGAGACGGATCGGGGCGTGGTGCTGTTGATCGATGACCGTTTTCGCGAATCGCGCTATCTCCGATTGTTGCCCGAGTGGATGGAGCCCGAACCCGCGCGAGGTGCGCAGGCAATTGCGGGGAAAGTCCGGGAGTTTTGGAATGGGGCGCAGGAGACTCGACCGTGAAACGTCTGCCTGGCGACGAACAATCGACAGGTTCAAAGTTTCATTAAATAAACCTATTGAACCTGTCACGTTTTGTGAATCCGTGAACCCTACTTCATCGGCATGCCCGGCTCGGGCTTTCCATTCGTCGTCAGGATTTGGAAATGATGAACTCCCGCCGCCAGCGGATGGTCGCTGGTCCAGACTATTTCCTTAGCCGGATTGACCTCCACCATCGAGATGCCCTGGTTCGCAGCGTGGCTGCCAATTACGGTGTTCCCGTTTGCCAGACGCTGCGAACCACACGGGTCCTTGAACAGACCGTGCACATCCTCGTTGGTGATTTTCCAAACGACTTCACCCCGCGGACCGAATTCAGCCAGTTTATTGCCGTGCGTGAGCGATACGACGGTGTTGCCATTGTCCAATCGGATCGCGGTGAACGGCCAGTTTTCCGCCGGACGCCCTCCGAATTCCTCCAAATCCGTCCGCAATATCCGAACGATTTTACCTTCCGGCGTATACTCCTTGATCGCAAAAGCCAGCAGGTGCGGAACCAGGTAATTGCCGTTCTTCAACTGCCGCGCCATTCGCGTCTGCATGTGTGCGTTGTCGGTCTCCGGTTGCAAAGGCACCTCGATCACGACCGCACCGGCTGGATTGACTTCCAACAATCTCGGGCGTCCTCCCAATTCCGTGACGAGTGTGTTGCCATTGTAGAGACGCTGGGTGGTACCGATCTCTCTGTTCTCCTTGCTAAGCGGGTAGGAGAAAACGATTTTCTTGTCCCGCGTGATTTCCTCGACCCGGTCGCTCCACGCAGCCAGGAGGTTGCCATTCGGCAGAATAAATCCGTCCCGGGTTCCGCCCCGATACTCCCAATCGGCACTCCCCTGCTCGCTGATAATGGCAGTCTTACCACCCAGGACGAGGTACGAATGGCGAATGCCCGTTGGCGACGCCGCAGCGGTCTCGGCGAACAGGATCCGGCCAGGGCTGGAAACCAGGGCGAAAATAGCTCCGGCAAGGAAGAGGATTCGAGTCGGCATGAGTGTTGGCAGAGGGTGATCGAATAGTCGGAGTGGACCAATGAAATTTTTCACTCAGACCGCAGGTTGATTTCCCTGCGTATCATTGCTTACTCTCTCGGAGGATACCAAATGAACTGCCAATGAGCGCCCTGCCCTTCAAAGCCGCGTTAACCATTGCGATGGCGACAGCTTTCCTTGGGCTGCCGCAGTCAGCGGACGCCGCCAGCCCGGCGGAGGCCGGAGAGTTTTTCGAAAAAAAAATCCGACCGGTCTTGACCGAGCACTGCTACGAATGCCACAGCGGAGCCAGTATCAAGCTTCAAGGCGGTTTACGAGTGGACAGCAGGCCCGCGTTGCTGAAGGGCGGTGATACCGGGTCGGCTATCACGCCCGGAGAACCGGAATCCAGCCTCCTGATCGCCGTCCTGTCGCATCGGCACAAAGACATTGCGATGCCTCGCAAGAAGGCAAAGCTCCCGGATGCGGTGCTCGCCGACTTCGAGCATTGGATCCGCGACGGAGCGGTCTGGCCGGGGGAGGCTGCGGTCGCACCTGCCGCCAAGCCGGGCGGGTTTGATCTCGAAGGCCGCAAGCAACGTCTCGCCTGGATTTGGCAGAAACCGCACCGAGGCGCCCTCCCGCCGGTCACCAACAGCGCCTGGCCCAGCACTCCGATCGACCGGTACATCCTAAATCGGCTCGAACGGGAGGGACTGCAGCCATCGCCACCCGCCGAACTGGACGTCTGGCTGCGGCGCGTTTATTTCTCGCTGATTGGACTTCCGCCGACTCCCCGGCAACGGGAAGTTTTTTTGAACGACGGTTTGCCGGACGCGCGGGAACGGGTCGTCGATCGACTCCTGGCATCCCCAAAGTTTGGCGAGCACTGGGCTCGGCACTGGCTCGATCTCGTCCGTTATGCGGAATCCCGCGGCCATGAGGGCGATTACATCATTCCCAATGCCTACGAGTATCGGGATTACGTTGTGCGAGCGCTCAATGCGGACGTTCGCTATGACACATTCGTCCGCGAACACATTGCGGGCGATCTGCTCCCTGAACCCCGGCGACACCCTCAGCAAGGTTTCAACGAATCCATCCTCGGCACCGGATGGGCGTTCCTCGGCGAGGAAATCCATTCACCCGTGGACACTCGGCAGGACGAAAACGAACGGATCGACAATCGAATCGACGTTCTCTCGAAAACGTTTCTCGGCCTCACCGTCTCCTGCGCCCGGTGCCATGATCACAAGTTCGACGCCATCTCCCAACGCGATTACTACGCTCTGGCGGGTTACTTCATCAGCTCGGGGCAACGACTCGCTCGATTCGAAACCATGGAGAACGAAAAGGCGGTGGCCAAACAACTCGCAGATCTCAAAGCCCGATGGGCCCCGGACCTCGCAGCCTGTCTCGCCGCCAGCCACACTCCGGTGCTGGCTCGATTGCCCGATTATTTGTCGGCCGCAGCGACCGTCGCACTCAACGCAACCAACATCACCCTGAAGGCGGGCGAGCACCTTAATCCGTCTCAGTTCACTCCAGGCATTTCAGAGCTTATCGAACGTCTCGCGAGCGAACATTCTCTCGACAGCCAAGTTCTCGGCCAATGGACCGCCGCCTTGGTCCGCGCCAGGCAGGACCCGGACGATCTGCTTCATCCGTATGCAAGACTGGCAATGCCGGAAGTGAGTTTGGGACCGCCCGCAGTCGTCTATGCCGACGAATTGGGACTGCCCGAAGGCGCCCGGGTTTTGGTGGACTTTGCAAAACTCCCCCAACACGAATGGTTCGCCGATGGCGTCGGATTTGGTCTTCACCCAGATCGTGCGGGTGAATTCCAGATCGTTGCGCCGTTCGCCACAAACGGACTCACCATTCGGATCGCCACGCGAACCGCCGCGCAGTCGGACCCCGACTGGCGAAATTTGGAACTGAGCTCGGGAGTCGAACGGGAACCGTCCATGTACGGAGGTTGGAAACGAGACGGCGTCATGCTGCGCACCCCCAAATTTAACCTTTCCCACGGCAAGATCCACTACCTCGTTCGTGGAAGTGGTCGCCTCCTCGCCGCCGTCGACTCGCAACGGTTGGTGACCGGGCCGCTCCATACCGTGCTCGTTCGGGAATGGGCCAACGAAGACCGATGGCATTGGATTTCCCAGGATCTTTCCGAATACGAGGGCCACCGTGTCGCGATCGAGTTCTCGCCCGGCAATGAATTCAACACCGCCATTGCCCTGATCGTCGAATCCGAGAAAAAACCCGACGCTCCGATGTCAGCCGGCCAACGCCTCGGACAAATGCTTGCGGACCGGAAAGCAAACGCCGCCGCCGCCGCTGGCAGAGTCTGTCAGGAACTCTTCACAATGGCGTCGAAGTCGTTGGGCACCGCGGGAGTTTCCACCCGTTCCCTGGAATTCTCTCACTGGTTGCTGGCCCATCCCGAACTGTTTTCCGGCCGGGCCGGCGAATGGCCGGAAGTCGCCGCTCGCAGGATGCGCGAGTATCTCGCAGAACGTGAATCCATCGTGCGCCCCATCCAGTGGAATTCTCGGACCGCCCCCGCCATGATTGAGGGCAACGGCGTGGATGAATACCTGCTCATTCGCGGCAAACATCAAACCCCAAAGGGTTCCGTCCCTCGCCGTTTCCTCGAAGCGATCGGTGGCCCGGATTCCGACGACCATCCGCACGGAAGCGGTCGACAACTCCTTGCCGACGCGCTGACGGATCCGTCGAACCCCCTCCTCGCCCGGGTACTCGTCAATCGTGCATGGCATCACGTTTTCGGACGCGGTATCGTGGCCACCGTCGACAATTTCGGCTGGCTCGGACAACGCCCCACCCACCCGGAACTCCTCGACGCTCTCACCGCCTCATTCGTGCGGGAGGACCAGTGGTCGCTCAAGAAACTCCTTCGAAATCTTGTCCTATCGAGCACCTACGCCCAGTCCAGCAAACCGGCCAATGCCCGGGCCGAGGAACGGGATCCGGAAAACCTGCTTCTCCACCGGATGAATTTGCGACGTCTGGAAGGCGAAGCCATCCGGGATGCAATGCTCACACTGTCGGGCCGACTCGACGAACGGATGTCAGGCATCTCCGTTCCGCTACACGAATCGCAGGTCGTCGAAGCCCGGGGTCTTCGGGCGGAGCGCGGTCCGCTCGACGGGGCCGGCCGCCGCAGCATCTATATCGCCGCCCGACGCAACTTCCTACCCATGATGATGACAGCGTTTGACACGCCGACTCCCTTTACCACGGTGGGTCGACGTAATGTTTCCAACGTTCCTGGGCAGATGTTGTTCCTGATGAATGATCCGTTTGTCCACGATCAGGCCACCGTCTGGGCAAAGCACCTCCTGGCAGAAATGCCCGACGCGACGACAGACGATCGCATCCGGCACCTCTTTCACGCCGGGTTCAGCCGCGTCCCGGATGCCCGGGAACTGGATCGCTGCCGCGCCGCTCTCCGCGACGTTAACCTTGCCACCGGCAGCACCGCCACGGGGCCTGACTCGTGGACCGAACTCTGCCATGCCCTCTTGGGCGTTAAGGAATTTATCTATGTCCGCTGACCCTGTTCACCGCCGGCCCTGCGTCAGCCGCCGCGACCTGCTCAAATCCTTCGGATGCGGATTCGCCTCCGTGGCCTTTTCCGCTCTGTTCGGTCAGAATGGCTTGCACGCCGCCCCCGCCCGGCCCAGCCCGCTGGCCCCGCGTCCGCCCGGTTTTCCGCCGCGCGCGCGGTCCGTTATTTTCCTCTACATGGATGGCGGCGTCTCGCAGGTCGACAGTTTCGACTACAAACCGCGTCTGGAAAAGCACCACGGCGAGGATCCCCGCACCGCCATCGGCAAGTTGGAGAAGACCCAGTTCGCCAATATCGGCAAAGTAATGAAGTCGCCCTGGAAATTCTCGCGCCGCGGCGAGAGTGGACTCTGGGTCAGCGACCTCTTTCCGCAGATCGCGAGCCAAGCCGATGAACTCTGCGTCATCAATTCGATGACTTCAAAGTTCCCGGAGCACACCAGCGCCAATTATTTTCTGCACTCTGGGACGGGCCTGCAGGGTCGTCCCAGCGTCGGCGCCTGGGCCACCTATGGATTGGGTTCCGTAAATCAGGACGTGCCTGGTTTTGTTGTCCTGAACGGCGGATTGATCCCGTCCGGGGGCATGGACAACTTCAACAGCGGATTTCTCCCCGCCTCCTATCAGGCCTCAATCCTGAGCGCCAACAACCCCGCTCTCGCCAATATCCGCCCGGCCGAAAAGTCTCCTCACCTCCAGAAACTCAAAACCTCGCTGATCCTGGACCTCGACGAACAGGCCCTCGATCGCGCCGGACACCTCGATGCCCTGGAATCCGCCATCGCCAATCATCAACTCGCTGCCCGCATGCAGCTGACCGTCCCGGAACTTCTCGACCTGACCGGTGAATCCGAGGGCACGAAAAAACTCTACGGTTTCGACTCGGATTTTGAATTCACTCGCGCCTACGCCAAACAATGCCTCACCGCCCGCCGCCTCATCGAACGGGGTGTGCGTTTCGTCGAATTGACCTGCCCAAAAATGCCGGGTTTCGACCGCTGGGACGCTCATAGTAACCTGACGAAGAATCACGGGACCAACGCCCAAGTTGTCGACCAGCCCATCCGCGGCCTCCTCGTGGATCTGCGACAACGCGGGCTGCTGGATGATACACTCGTCGTGTTTTCCGGGGAATTTGGACGGACGCCTTTTGCCCAGGGCTCCGACGGGCGCGATCACAACGAATTCGCATTCTCCCTCTGGCTCGCCGGCGGCGGCGTGAAAACGGGAATAAGCTACGGAGAAACCGATGAATGGGGTTACAAATCGGTCGTCGATAAACTCGAAATGCATGACCTCCACGCCACCATGCTCCACCTTCTCGGCATCGATCACACGCAACTCACCTATCACTTCAGCGGGCGCGATATCCGCCTCACTGATGTGTACGGCGAAGTTGTCCATCCTATAATCAGTTAGTCCGCGTCTCTCTCACCATGACACCAAATAAGCTTCGCTGGGGAATCCTGGGCACGGCAAACATCGCTCGGAAAAACTGGAAGGCCATCCACAACTCCGGCAACGCCACCGTGGTCGCCGTCGCCAGCCGCCAACTCGAACGCAGTCGGCAATTCATAGCTGAATGCCAAACCGAGGCACCGATGGAATCCCCACCCGATGCCTTCGGCAGTTACGAAGAATTGCTGGCATCCAAGCAAATCGACGCCGTCTACATTCCCTTGCCCACCGGCCTGCGCAAGCAATGGGTGCTTCGCGCGGCCGCCGCGGGCAAACACGTCGTCTGCGAAAAGCCCTGTGCAACGAGCGTCGCCGACCTGCGGGAGATGCTCGACGCCTGTCGCCAACATTCGGTGCAGTTCCTTGATGGCGTCATGTTCATGCACAGCCGCCGCCTGCAGGAAATACGAACAGTTCTCGATGACTCATCCAGCGTAGGGCAAATCAAGCGCATCACGTCTGCGTTCTGTTTCTATGCGCCACCCGATTTTTTCAAAGGGAATATCCGTGTCGACAGTGCGCTCGAACCCCATGGGTGCCTCGGCGACCTCGGTTGGTACTGCATCCGTTTCGCACTGGTCGCCATGAAAGGTCAACTGCCACGCCAGGTGACCGGACGCATTCTCAGTGAATTCGGAACCGGAACGGGGGGCACTGCCATCCCAACGGGATTTTCCGGCGAGTTGCTCTACGACGACGGTGTTTCCGCCGGATTTTATAGTTCCTTTCTAACGCATAATGAGCAATGGGCCGTGGTGAGCGGCGACAAAGGAATTCTGCGCCTGGACGACTTCGTCCTTCCATTCTATGGAAAAGAAATTTCGTTTCACGTGAGCAACGCGGCGTTCAAGGTCAGCGGCTGCGAGTTTCGCATGGAGGAGAATCGTCGCTCGTTGATCGTGCCGGAGCACAGCAACAGCCACGCCACCGCCCAGGAGACGAATCTGTTTCGCAACTTCACCGCGCAGGTCCGTTCGGGGAAGTTGAATTCCGAGTGGTCCGACATTGCCTATAAGACCCAACTCGTGATGAACGCCTGCCATGATTCCGCCTGCGCCGGAAACCGCCCCATCGCGATCTCGGGTTAAAATACTTGAAGGATAACTATTTTTTGCCGCCGAGCCCTGGCAAAATCAATTGGCATTACATATATTTGAGCCAGTTGCGATATGGCGACGTGGTTAGGATCGGAACCCGAGGCGCCTTTGCCCTGCGTTTTCCTGGAGCTGCGAATTTCGGTGGAAGTCGCCCTAAAAGAAGAACGGTGTCCAAGATTGAGAGGATTTCCGAGGCCTATTGCATTGATTGCTGGAGCGGTAGATGGGCACGGTGAAGCCACTACTTGCTGGGGGGCGATCCTTCTTTCTGCTCGTCGATGAGTTCTCAGCGCATTCTCCGCGCCCCGGTCCCCGGCACCGTTGAATCCCAGAGCTAAAGGGGATCGCAAATCTCTAGAATGCCCCAGGACGATTTAGGGGTCGAAATCCGGCACACTTCTTCTCTCGATCCTCCCTAGGGGTATCCCTGCGCTTTTAATTGATATTTTAGTTGACGAGCTAGGGAGGAAAAATTTTTCGGACCCTATGAGATCTGTCTCTCCTCCTACCTCTGGGTCCGTCGCCGCCACCTTCCTGGCTCCCGTCCTGGAACTTCTACCCGATTGCCTTCACACCCGCCACTGCCCAGCCCTCCCGGACGAGGCTTGGGTTCATCTCGGTCTGCAACGCGTGCTCCACGAATTACCCTCAGGCCGAGCTTTTCTTCAACAGCACGCCTTTGGCTTTGCCTACGTTTGGGACAAGGCCTGCATCGATTTTCATGCCTGGCACCGTTGGAAGCAGGCTCACGGTTTGTACTTCGTCAGCCTGGAGAAGGAGAATATGAAACTGGGGGTCACAGGAACCCCGGCTTGGGATCGAGCCGATCCGGTGAACGCGGGCATCCAATCGGTGGAATGGGTGTTCGGTATCGCCGGCGTGCTCCTGAGGCGCATTCGCTACCTCGAGCCGGTGAGCGGGACCGAGTAAGTGTTCCTCACCAACGAGATGACTCTACGGCCTGGACTCATCGCCTTTCTTTACAAACTACGCTGGGATGTCGAAAAGGTTTTCGATCCGCTTAAGAACAAACTCGGCGAACAGCAGGCTTGGGCCAATTCTCAAACCGCCAAGGCCACGCAAGGACAGTTGATTTGCCTATTGCACAACCTGCTCTTGATTGTGGAGGCGCGCTTGAAAGCCGACGGCATCGAGAATACGGCGGAGATGGCCCGCAAGCAGAAGACTTTTGCCAAGGCTCAAGAGTTTGCCGCGGCACTGGGGCGAAAGATCCCCAGTCCCGTGATCGCCCTCCAGCGCTTCACTCAGCACTCCGTAAAACTGCTCCGGTGGCTACGCTCCAGTTTCGCCGACCGACTTGACTGGGACGCCGCCACGCCACGTCTCAGGGTGTTATACGCCACACTTTGATTTCCAATCTTGGACACCGTTCCTTTTTGTCACTTTTTGAAATGCCGGGATAATCGGTCCAACCACCCGGGCAGAATGGGCGTCTCCGGGGCGATGGTGCGGGAGAGAGAATCCGCCGGACTTAACGGTGCGTGCCGTGATCTCATGAACCATTGCAGGAAAGAGATTTGCGCGCTTTTCAGAGCGCGATTCCGGAGTATCCCCGTCACCCGGCCTACGGCCACCCTCTGACCCCGCTCGGAGCGGGGTCAGAGGGTAGGGTGAGGGGGGCGCCTCATGCAGACGATTGGGTGCGGGGGTCCAGTAGACTGTAGCTGAAGTCCACCAACACATTGAGTCCGAGCAAGAGGATCGCGTAGAGCATGACCAGACCGATCGTCATCGGATAGTCGCGGTTAATCGAACTGTTCACCAGAAAAACACCAATGCCGGGCACTTGGAAAATGTTTTCCACCACAAAACTTCCGGTCAGGAGATCCGCCAGCATCGGTCCGCTATAGGAGACCACCGGTAAGACGGCCGGACGAAAGGCATGCTTCAATAGAACACGCATCTCCGACAATCCCTTCGCCCGGGCCGTCTGGATATACTCGCATTGCAACGTCTGCGTCATGCCTTCACGCATGAGCCGGGCGATCCGCCCCGCGAAATAGAGCCCCAGAGTCATCATGGGAAGCACCGCATGCATGGGGGAGCCCCAGAGTCCGACGGGGAACCAGCCGAGCTTCAGCCCGAAGACCAGGATAAGGACGGGGCCAATGACAAATCCCGGGATGCAGATGGCGAGTATCACCAGCAAACTGACGCCCCAATCCCCCCCCTGGCCCCGCCAGACTGCCGAGGAGAATCCCGCGGGGATTCCGACGCCGAGCGCGAATCCGAAGGCCAATAACCCGAGCGTCAACGAGACGGGTAGTCCCTGCAGGATGATGTCGGTCACGCTGTGGTTCCGGTATTTAAGAGAGGGCCCGAGATCGCCGCGGCAAACCCCAGCGAGGAATCGTCCGTATTGCTTCCAGAGCGGCTCATCGAGATGGTATTGTTCCTGCAGTTGACGTTCAATTTCGGGCGATGCGGACTTCCGCTCCCGATCAAAGGGCCCGCCAGGTGCAATGCGCACGAGAAAGAAAGCGAGGCTGGCAATGAGTAGGACGAGCGGCGGAATGGCGGCAAGCCTTCGGAGAATGGGAGGCATCGGACAGTGTCAGTTTAAGTGTTTCGAATGGATGAGCAGCCCCACTTCAGCGCCGTAAGGCACTGGAATTCTCCTTCCGGTAGATCGCCCCAAACGGATGTTCATCCGTAAGGTTTCCGTAGATGCCTCCGAGCCGGTTGGTGTCGAAGGCGAACAAGCCCCGGTAATGATACAGGGGAATGATTGGCAGTTCGTCCCGCACCAGGAGGGTCTCCGCTTGTTTGAGCAGGGCGAACCGATTCTGTCGATCGAGGGTTGCGTTGCCTTGTTTCATCAGTCGGTCGTACTCCGGATTACTCCAGCCCGTTCGGTTGTTGAGACTTGTGCTCAGGAAAAGATCCAAGAAGGTGTTCGGATCGTTATAGTCCCCAATCCAGGAGCTACGACAGAGGTCGTAGTTCGTGTGGGATTGTTCGTTAAGGTAGGATTTCCATTCCACCGGCCGCAATTGAAGCTGAATCCCGAGGTGCTCTCGGAGCATTTGTTGCATCTCAACACCGATCTGCTCGTGAAGCCGCGAGCCGCCCCCCCCGCCGGCATTGAACATGTATTGAATGACCGGAAACCCCTGGCCTCCCGGATAGCCGGCTTCCGCCAGCAATCGTTTCGCCTCCTCCGGATTGAACAACAATCCCGCCGGTGGCTCGTACCCGCCGCAGTTGGGCGGGACCAGGGCCGTGGCAATCGGCTCGCCCATCCGCGTGATTCGTTCGACCAGCCGCTGCTTCTGAATCGCCATGGCCATGGCCTGCCGGACGCGCACGTCATTGAAGGGCGCACGGGTCACGTTGATGCGCATGAAATAGACGCCGAGATAGGTGAAGGAATGGAAGTCGGGTCTCGCTCGAAGGATGTCGTTTAATTCGGTGGGGATGCTGCGGTTGTCGACGATGAAATCAGCCTGCCCCGAGAAATAGAGATTCAGCGTGGCCGTCGGCGATTCCGTGGGGAGCACGTCAATGGTTTCTGCCCGGACATTCGTGGCATCCCAATAATGCGGATTCCGCCGCAGCCGGATGCGATCGTTCAGTCGCCACTCCTCGAGTTGATAGGCACCCGAACACGGCAGGACCTTGCTCCGGATCCATTGGTCGGACTCTTTCCCGAGGGGTTCAATTGTCTGACGTGGAACGACCGCCAAGGTGCGAAAGGCGCAGAGATCAATGAAGAACGGGGTTGGATTTTCAAGTTCCACTTCGACCGTCAGCGGGTCGAGAGCGCGGACGCCTAATGTGGCAAAATCCGGAGCGGAACGATTGGTATTCAGAAATTCCCCGTTCTTCACATAGAAGAGTTGACCCACGTAGTCGACGCCTGTCACCGGGTTGACTGCGCGTCGCCAGGAATACACGACGTCTTCGGCCCGGATGGGAGCACCGGTTGACCAGGCGGCGTTTGTTCGGAGGTGAAACGTATAGATTTTCCCGTCCTTCGAAATCTCCCAGGAATGAGCAATTCCCGGTTCGGCGGTACCCGTTTCCGCGTTGAAGCGGGTCAATCCTTCAAACAACGCAGCGGCCACCCGGCCATCCGGCTGGCCGGTGCAAATCTGCGGATCGATGGTTTCGGGTTCTGAACCATTGAGGATGACGACGGTCGCACGGTCTCGAACGCGGCAACCTGTCGTGAGGCACAGGATCAACGCCAGCCCTGCACAGGCGTTGCCGTAACTCGATGCAGGCGGTCGAGCTCGAACGCGGCAACGCGCAGACAGTGTCCGCGCGATCAAACCGAACCAGAACTCAATCATCTGCGCCACCGTACGCCCGCCGACCCTCGGATCAGAATCAAAAAAACCAAGCCGATTGGGTATCGGCTGCCCGGAGCCCCGAGCCCGGAGCGAGCCGGAGCGCCGGCTTGCAGCCGGCTTTGGATACCAACCAACTCGGTACCAATAAACCATGAACACGTCACCTCAAACACGGACACGAAGCCGGCTGCAAGCCGTCGTTCCGCCACGGGGCCGAAATCTTGCGCGCTTGACCGCCGTCGCCGGCCTGATGCAGAGCTTGGGAATACCCGCGGGAGCGCCGAGAAACCAGTAGCCTCGGGGCTCTTAATATACACTGCGTTACTTTTTAGGAGCGGGCAGCGCGGTCGGGGGATTTGTCACGAGGATCGTGGAATTGGTCACAGTCACCGTCTGCGGCAAGGTGGGCAGAGTCGGCAGGGTTGAAGCGGCAGGAATCGGCGCACTGACCGGCGTACTGGTGAGCTGCTTCCGAACGCCGGCGTACTGCGACTTACTCTGGTACGCGGTCAGTGAGGACACCAGCACGCAGAGAATGATGAATGTGGACGCAAGCCATTTCGTGAGGTTGGTGAGAGCGTTACCGCCACCGGCACCGAACAGTGCCGCGGTGGTGTCCGCTCCAAATGCGGACCCCATCCCGGCTTCCTTTTTTGGGAGTTGGATCAGGATCAGCAAGCCGAGCGCGAGGCAGACCAGCACGAGGATAAAAGAAAGTAATCCAATAATGAGACTCATAACGGGAAAGGGTGAAGGAGAACGAATCGATATCGAGAGATGGCCGGTAGAGACGGGTTGGGTGTCGGAAAATCAGATGGAATTGCGGATAATGTCTGAAAAACTCCGGAGCTCTAGGGAGGCACCTCCCACCAATGCCCCGTCGACATCCGGTTGACTCATCAATTCGCGGGCGTTGTTTGCTTTGACACTGCCGCCGTATTGAATGCGAACCCGACGGGCGATAACGTCCCCGTGCAACGTGGCGAGCACCTTGCGAATAAAAGCGTGAACCTCTTGCGCTTGGGCACTGGTCGCCGTCTTTCCGGTGCCGATCGCCCAGACTGGCTCGTAGGCCAACACGGTCTTTTCCACCTGTTCACCCGAAAGACCCGCTAGGCTACCGCGAACCTGCGTTTCGACCACCGTTTGGGTCATTCCGCCTTCCCGTTCCAAAAGTGTCTCCCCGACACAAACGATCGGGACCAGATTGGCCGCCAAGGCCACCGCCGCCTTGCGAGAGATCAGGGCATCATCCTCGCGCTGAAACTGGCGGCGCTCGCTATGCCCGAGAATCACGTATCCAACCGAAAACTCTTTCAGCATGCCGGCAGCAATCTCACCGGTGTACGCGCCCCCGCCGTGCTCGCTCATATTCTGGGCGCCGAGGCGGATATTCGAATCCAGTATGGCTTTCGAAACACTCGCCAAGGCCGTGAACGGGGGGCAGACGACAATGTCTGCATCCTTGATCGCGGCCAACTCGCGCCGAAGCCCATGAACGAGATCGAGGGCTTCCGCCACCGTCTTGTTCATCTTCCAGTTTCCAGCAATGATTATCTTCCGTTCTTTCTCCATGAGATCGAGTCCTCTTGAAAAGGAAGCTGGTACACTACCGGTCGAGACGAAGTCGTCAAAGCTGTTTTTTTGGCGGCAAACTGCCGAGGGGTGTATGATAAATATCTTCACGATTTCCAGCATCACCCCCGTTCCTCCTGCCAACGGGTCGATGCCTTGATCGGGCTCTTCCCGACCGGAGCCACGCGGTAGGATTCGCACGGGAAGCCGCGAAGCAAAGCAGAGGGCCTGGTCAAAACGTCCCCGGACAACGTTCGAGT
Organism: Akkermansia muciniphila; assembly: GCA_945861565.1. Classification (GTDB taxonomy): domain Bacteria; phylum Verrucomicrobiota; class Verrucomicrobiia; order Limisphaerales; family UBA9464; genus SIBK01. The sequence goes on along the minus strand of CAMAUY010000048.1, from coordinate 16,588 downwards.
CGAAACGCAAAGTGCCCGGGGGAAGAACCGCGGATTCACACGGATGGACGCGGATAAGAGGAAGCCGTTGCCTCTCACCTTCGGAGTGAGCACCCGGAAGCAGCGTTTATCGGCGTTCATCCGTGGTTCCAAACTCCGGTTCATTGGATTACTGGAATCTCCAGGCAGAGGGCCTAGTCAAAATTCATCAAAAAAAGGCTGAAAACTCAATCTTTTCAGATTTTTATCTCACAACCAACTGCCGAACGGCCGAGGCACTCATCGGGTCGGTTGAAGGATCGGCACCAGTGTCAGTGCGGTGAGAAGCCCGGCCGCTTTGGCCAACGTTTCTTCGTATTCCGCCTCAGGAATGGAATCAGCCACGATGCCAGCACCGGTATGGAACCAGGCGCGGCCGTCGCGCAACACGGCGGTCCGGATGGTGATGCTCAACTGACTTTCCCGATTGAAACCGAGGTATCCGTGGGCACCACAGTAGGGTCCGCGAGTGACCGGTTCGAGTTCATCGATGATCTCCATGGCGCGAATCTTTGGCGCGCCGGTGATACTCCCCCCGGGGAAGCACGAAGCCAAGGCGTCCAAATGGGTAACCTCAGGGCGCAAACGCCCTTCAACGGTGGAGACCAGATGTTGGACGTGGCGATACCGTTCGAGGCGAACGAGTTCCGGCACCGTTACCGACCCGTATTCGCAGACTCGGCCGAGGTCGTTCCGGAGGAGGTCGGTGATCATCACGAGCTCTGCCATCTCCTTCTCGCTCCGCAGTAACTCGTGGGTGAACCGGGCGTCTTCATCCGGGTCCGCCGACCGGGGGCGAGTTCCCTTGATGGGGCGCGTCAAGACGTGAGAGCCACTGAGTCGGAGGAACAATTCGGGTGAAGACGATGCCACTTGAAAATCACCACAATCGATCCATGCACTGAAGGGCGACGGGGACGCGGCGGACAGATGCTCGTAGTACGTCCATGGGTCGGTGGGGCAGGCCGCCGTGAAGCGCTGCGCCAGATTTACCTGATAGATGTCACCCTGGCAAATGTAGCGTTGGGCGCGACGAACGGCCGCCAGGAACTCACCTCGACTCAGCGAGGATGCGGTTCCCGAGTGGGATCGGGCTGGAGACGGAGGCCCTGCCGGGGGGGGGCAGGCTGCGAGCCGCTCGCGCCAGTAGGTTACCTGTCGCCGGGCTTGGTCCGCGCTTCGTGATCCGTCGGGTTCCAGACCCGTGGCGATTACCCAGGTCTTCCCGGCCTGATGGTCGAAGAGAACCAAACTGTCGTAGAAGCCGAGGTGGCAGTCGGGCAGTTCGAGGTCATTGATCGCGCGCCGGGCCAGACGGGGTTCGACGAACTGATTGAGCTCATACCCCCAGTACCCGAAGCACCCGCCGAGGGGGAAGGGATGATCGAGTTCGTCTAACAACTCATAGCCGGCAAGCAGTGACCCCAGCAGCAGCCATGGATCTCCGAACTGGGTGCGAAGGCCGTCGGATTGTCCCCGGATTTCACAGCGTGAACCGAAGTTGCGAAACGTGAGAAATGGCCGGGCGGCAACCAGCGAATACCGCGACGAAGGAGCGTCAAAGGTCCGCGTCCGCAGCAGTACCACGCCAAGTTCTTCGCGCAGACTGGCAGCGAGCGAGTCGGGGGAATGGTCCGTCGCGAATTCCTGGATGGTTGCCCGCATCAGAACCGGGCCAGAGTCGCCCCAGCGCCCCGCAAGTCAAGGCGAAGGAGGTGAGATCCCTGCCATTAAACGTTCTGCGGCCCGGTGGATCCGGGCGCAAAACTCGGGGGGCGCGACGACCTGCGCTTTGCCGCCCCAACCGAGCACCCAACGCTCGACCTCCACGAGACTTCCCAGCCTGAGTCGAAGCTCCACCCCGCCCTCCGGGAGTTCCTTCAACGTCTGCGATGGATGCCAGCGCTTCTCCCGGACGTAATCGGCGACTTCCGGATCAAATCGCAGAACGACATTGAAATCGCCCTGCCGGGAATGGACTCCAAAGCTGTCTCGCAATTGATCGGCCAGGACAAATCTTCGGGGGCGCGGAAATATTTCTCCGGTCGGCTCCGCCTTGACAATGCGCGCGGGGACAAACGTGCGGATAGCTTTGCGGAGTTGATCGAAGGCAAAGAGGTACCAGTCTCCGTTGACATTGGCCAGGTGGTACGGATCCACGACTCGGATTTCCGGCTCACGCGATCCGGGCTTGCGATAAGTGAGGCGCAAGCGGATCCGGCGGGCGGCGGCCTGAGCGAGGGTGTCGATGATCGCCAAATCCAGCAGCGGCTCGGCGCTGGTACGAAAGGAAATGGATTGTTCCCACTCGGCCAGATTGAGCGAAATCGTGTCGGGCAATGATTGCTCCAGCTTCTTGAAGGCTCCCACCAGCCGCCGTTCGAACGGTGTGCCTCGATATTGTTGCAGGGCCTTCTCCGCGACCAGCAGGGCGAAGAGTTCCCCTTCGGTAATCTGCAGCGAGGGAAAGCTCTCCACTTCCTCGGTATACGCATAGCCGAAGTGTCGCTCATTGTACTCGAGGGGTAGCAACATTCGATCCCGCATGAACTCGATATCCCGAGTGATGGTCCGCGGGCTTACCTCTAATTCGCGGCCCAACGTATTGCAATTGGGATACTTGCCTTCGCGGATCGCGGCGTGGATGCGCAACATCCGTTCGATTGGTGGGCGGGAAGATTGGTTCAACGGGCGTTGAGCGGAAACGGGCACGGCCCGAAGCCAAGCAGGGTCGGCGTTGACAGGCAAGGCACTTAGGGTTGAGGGGCTGAGCCCTTCGAACCCGAGGTGTCAGAGATGATCATGAAATGTGCCAACGTGACATCGGGTGTCACAGTTTTCCGCTGAATAGACCTACAAGATCGAGGAGACAATGCTGAAAAAAGCCCTATTTTTGAGGCTTTTTGTGCAGAAGGGCGCATTTCTCAGAACGCGGCATCCGTTTTGCAGAGTGGGTGGTGAACTTTGACGATTATGGCTAAAGTCCTTGGAATTGATTTGGGCACCACAAACTCCTGCATGGCGGCGATGGAGGGAGGCGAGCCTTTGGTTTTGGAAAACTCCGAAGGCAAGCGCACTACCCCGTCCATTGTTGCATTCGCCAAGAATGGCGAGCGGCTCGTCGGTGAAGCAGCGAAGCGCCAAGCCGTAACCAACCCGCGAAATACCGTCTACTCCGTGAAACGATTCATGGGGCGGAAGTTTGACGAGGTGGCCGAAGAGGTGAAACGGGTTCCGTACAAGGTTGTCCGGGCAAGCAATGGAGACGCCCACATTGAGGTCGAAATCGACGGCAAACCAAAGGCCTTCAGTCCGCCCGAGGTCTCCGCGATGATTCTCGCAAAACTCAAGGCGGATGCCGAGGTGCGCTTAGGCGAAACAGTTACCCAGGCGGTCATCACCGTGCCGGCGTATTTCAATGATTCCCAACGGCAGGCCACCAAGGATGCCGGACGGATCGCTGGGTTGGAGGTGCTTCGCATCATCAATGAACCCACTGCGGCTTCGCTCGCCTATGGTCTCGATCAGAAAAAAGACGAAAAGATCGCGGTTTACGATTTGGGCGGCGGAACGTTTGATATTTCCGTTCTCGAAATTGGCGATGGCGTGTTTGAGGTCAAGGCCACCAATGGCGACACGCATCTCGGGGGTGACGATTGGGACAACGCCATCATTGACTGGGTACTCGCGGAGTTCAAGAAGGACTCCGGTATTGACCTGCGGAAACAGGCCGATGCGCTGCAGCGGATCAAGGAAGAGGCGGAAAAGGCAAAAATCGCCCTCAGTTCGTCCCAGCAGTATGAGATTAATCTGCCGTTCGTCACAGCCGACGCCAGCGGTCCCAAGCACATCCAGCTGAAGCTGACGCGCGCCAAGATGGAGCAGCTTTGCGATTCGTTGTTCGAACGGACGATGACGCCGACGCGGGCCTGCCTCAAGGATGCCGGGATCGCGGTCGACAAGATTGATGAGCTCGTCTTGGTCGGTGGAATGACCCGCATGCCGCGTGTCGTTGAGACCGCTCGATCGCTCGTGAACAAGACACCGCACCAGGGAGTCAACCCGGATGAGGTGGTCGCCGTCGGCGCCGCCATTCAGGGCGGCGTTCTCAAGGGCGAGGTGAAGGACGTCCTGCTTCTCGATGTCACGCCGCTGTCGCTTGGCATTGAAACACTCGGGGGGGTTTTCACCCGCCTCATTGAGCGGAATACGACGATCCCCACTCGCAAGTCGGAGATTTTTTCGACCGCCAGCGACAGCCAACCCGGCGTCGAAGTGCACGTGCTGCAGGGCGAACGCCAGTTGGCGCGCGACAATAAAACCATCGGCAAGTTTCAGTTGACCGATATCCCGCCCGCCCCCCGTGGTGTCCCGCAGGTCGAAGTCACCTTTGATATCGACGCCAACGGGATTCTAAACGTGAGCGCCAAGGACCTCGGCACCGGCAAGGAACAAAAGATTCAGATCACGGCTTCGAGCGGCCTGTCGAAGGAGGAGATTGAGCGGATGCGCCGAGATGCGGAAACCAATGCCGACTCGGACAAGGCACGCCGCGAGGAGATCGAGGTGCGCAATGAAACCGACAATGCGATTTACCGGAGCGAGAAGCTGGTGAAGGATAGTGGCGACAAGCTGGGTGCCGCGAAGGCGGGCATCGAGGACGCGGTCAAATCGGCGCGGGAGGCCCTGAAGGGGTCCGATATCGCCGCCGTGAAGTCCTCGATGGAAAAGCTGAACGAAGTGGTTCAGGCCGCCAGCGCAGAGCTTTACAAGACCGCACAGAGCAAATCTCAGCAGGCACCGACTGACGGCCCTTCCGGCCAGGCGGGCACTCCCAGCGACGGCCCGAGTCCAGGGAAGGGCGATGGGACGGTTATTGACGCTGAAGTTGTGAACGAGAAGAAAACCTGATACACTAGGCGTTTCCTGTGGTTTCTGCCCCGGGAAACGCACCGATATTTCCCTGCCGCGAGTGCGGCGGGATTTGATGACGCATCAAAAACAAGTACAAGCAAAAAATAATATGGCACTAAATGTGAAACCCCTCGGCGACCGCGTTCTTGTGGAACCCGTCGAAGAGAAGGAAACCAAGAAGGGCGGCATCATCATCCCCGATTCCGCCAAGGAGAAGCCGACTGAAGGCATCATCCGGGCCCTGGGAACCGGCAAAGTTGATGACACCGGCAAGAAGCACGATTTTCTGGTGAAAGTCGGAGACCGGGTGCTCGTATCCAAGTACGGCGGCACCGAAATTAAACTCGACGGCAAAGAGTACCGCCTATTTAGCAGCGACGACCTCCTCGCCATTGTCAGCTGAAACCCGCTGATTCCACTTCTAACAGTTAACAATAATTCTCACTTACTAATATGGCCGCAAAACAACTTCTTTTTGACGAAGTCGCCCGCCAGCAATTGCTGAGGGGCGTCGAAATCCTCGCCAAGGCCGTCAAGGCCACTCTCGGTCCCAAGGGCCGCAATGTCGTCATCGACAAAAAATTCGGCTCTCCGACGGTCACCAAGGATGGTGTCACCGTCGCGAAGGAGATCGAACTTTCGGACCCGTACCAAAACATGGGTGCCCAGATGGTCCGCGAGGTCGCCAGCAAGACCAGCGACTCCGCGGGCGATGGAACGACCACCGCCACGGTTCTCGCCGAATCGATTTATCGTGAAGGTCTGAAGAATGTCACCGCCGGCGCGAGCCCGATCAGTTTGCAGCGCGGCATCCAGAAGGCGGTCGACGTCGCCGTCGAGCACCTCGCCAAGATCTCCAAGAAGGTCAAGGATAAGGAAGAGATCAAACAGGTGGCTACCGTGTCCGCCAACTGGGATGAGACCATCGGTGAGATCATCGCCGACGCGATGGATAAGGTCGGCAAGGACGGCACCATTACCGTCGAAGAGGCTAAATCGATCGAAACAACCCTGGACGTTGTCGAGGGTATGCAGTTCGACAAGGGCTACTTGTCTCCCTATTTCGTGACCAACGCCGAGGCGATGGAATCGAAACTCGAAGACGCCTACATCCTGATTTATGAGAAAAAGATCAGCAGCCTCAAGGACCTCCTCCCAGTTCTCGAAAAGGTCGCCCGCACCAGCAAGCCGCTCCTGATCATTTCCGAGGAAGTGGAAGGCGAAGCCTTGGCCACCCTCGTGGTGAACAAGCTTCGTGGCACTATCAACGTCTGCGCTGTCAAGGCACCCGGCTTCGGTGACCGCCGCAAGGCCATGATGGAAGACATCGCCATTCTCACCGGTGGCAAGTGCATCACCGAAGATCTCGGCATCAAGCTTGAGAATCTCGACATCGCCGATCTCGGCCGGGCCAAGAGCATCGTTGTCGAAAAAGAAAACACCACCATCGTCGAAGGCGGCGGCAAGAGCTCCGAGATTCAGGGCCGGGTCAACCAGATCCGTCGTCAGATCGAAGAGACCACTAGCGACTACGACAAGGAGAAGCTCCAGGAACGTCTCGCGAAACTCGCCGGAGGTGTGGCCGTCATTCACGTCGGTGCCGCTACGGAAACCGAGATGAAGGAAAAGAAGGCCCGCGTCGAAGACGCCCTGCACGCCACCCGCGCTGCCGTCGAAGAAGGTATCGTCGCTGGCGGCGGTGTCGCACTCCTTCGCTGCCTGCCCGCCATTGATGCCCTCAAGCTCCCGAATCCCGATGAGCAGATCGGTGTCGATATCGTCCGTCGTGCCCTCGAATCACCGCTGCGCGAACTCGCGAAAAATGCCGGTGTCGAAGGCAGTCTGATCGTGCAGGAAGTGAAACGCCGCAAAGGTAACGACGGCTATAACGTTTCCACCGGGGACTATGAAGACCTCGTGAAGGCAGGCGTGGTGGATCCGAAAAAGGTCACCCGTAGTGCCCTGCAGAATGCCGCCTCGATTGCCGGCCTCCTCCTCACCACCGAATGTCTCATCACCGAGATTCCGGAGAAGAAGGAATCCCCGAAGGGTGATCCGCATCACGGCGGCGGCGGAATGGACTACTAAGTCTGCCAACGCTCTGAAATTCAAAAGCACGGCTGCTTCGGCAGCCGTGCTTTTTTATTATACTGGCGGAATCGCGTAGGCCTCCATGCCGACGCAACTGCAGACAAGGTTTCGATCGCCAAACACGTTGTCGACCCGGCCGACGGCGGGCCAGAATTTCCAGTCACGCAGAGCGTCCACGGGGAACGCAGCCTTTTCCCGGCTGTAGGGTCGATCCCAATGTTCCGAGATGACTTGGTCCGCAGTGTGCGGGGCGTTCTTCAGGAGGTTGTTCCTTGGGTCGACGCTCCCGTTTTCGATGTCCATGATTTCGGCGTGAATGGAGATCATCGCATCGCAGAAGCGGTCGAGTTCCGCCTTGGGCTCGCTCTCCGTCGGTTCCACCATCAGCGTCCCCGACACGGGCCAACTCAGGGTGGGAGCGTGGAATCCGTAATCCATCAGGCGCTTGGCCACATCCTCCGCCGTCACGCGCTTGAAGTGACGGAGGTCGAGGATGCACTCATGGGCCACCAGACCGCCGGGACCGCGGTAGAGAGTCGGGAAATACGCTTCGAGCCGGCGTGAGATGTAGTTCGCATTCAGTATCGCGACAGCTGTCGCAAGCGCGAGTCCGTCGCCTCCCATCATCGCGATATACATCCAGGAGATGGCACAAATGCTGGCGCTACCCCAGGGAGCGCCACTGATCGCTCCGATCGGATTTTCGCCGCCCAAATTCACGACGCAATGACCGGGGAGGAAATCGACAAGGTGTTCCGCCACTCCAATGGGGCCCACACCGGGACCGCCACCGCCGTGCGGAATGCAAAAGGTCTTGTGGAGATTCAGATGACAAACATCCGCTCCGATGAATCCTGGCGAGGTCAACCCGACCTGGGCATTCATGTTCGCACCGTCCATGTACACTTGGCCGCCTGCCTCGTGAATGATTCGGCAGATGTCACGAATCCCGGCTTCAAACACTCCGTGAGTGCTCGGGTAAGTGATCATTAAACACGCCAGATAGTCCCGGTGCAGCTGGGCTTTTGCCTGTAGATCCGTCAGGTCGATGTTCCCATTTGCATCACAGATCACCGGAATCACTTCCAGGCCGGCCATGACGGCAGAGGCTGGATTCGTTCCGTGCGCACTGGTCGGGATTAGGCAGATATTTCGACGGCTCTCGCCCCGGTTTGCCTGATACGCGCGGATCACGAGCAGACCCGCGTATTCACCTTGGGAACCCGCATTGGGCTGTAAGGATACCGCTGCAAACCCGGTGCAGCGGGATAGCCACAGCTCCAGCTCCTGGAACAATTGCTGGTAGCCTAACGTCTGGTTCAAGGGAACGAACGGGTGAATTCTGGCGATTTCCGGCCAACTCAACGGGAACATCTCCGCCGATGCGTTGAGCTTCATCGTGCAGGATCCCAGCGGAATCATGCTGTGACAGAGGGATAGGTCTTTCGATTCGAGGCGACGCAGGTAGCGAAGCATCGCCGTTTCGCTCTGGTGTTGGTGGAACACCGGATGCTGCAAAAACAGCGAATGCCGGTCGAGCGGAGTCGGAATTGGCGCGACGGGTACGGTCCCCTCCAGATCAGCAACGGAACAGCTTGCCGGGTGGTCGTTATTGAAAATCCGCAAGAGGAGGGCGATATCCTCGGCGGTGGTTGCTTCATCCAGCGAAACGCCCACGTGGCTGGCATCGACGCGGCGCAGGTTGACGCGATGGGTTTCCGCTATCCGGTGGATTTCCGCCGCGCTCTTGACCGACACTGTGACGGTGTCGAAGCGCACGCGGTTTTCGACCCGAATCCCCAACCGATCGAGTCCATGGACAAAAAGGGCCATCCATCGGCGAATGCGGCTGGCAATCGCCGAAAGTCCCACCGGTCCGTGATAGCAGGCGTAGGCCATTGCCATATTGGCGAGCAACGCCTGGGCTGTGCAGATGTTGGACGTGGCCTTGTCGCGTCGAATGTGCTGCTCGCGGGTGCCCAGGGAGAGGCGAAGCGCCGGGCGGCCCCGCGAGTCTTTCGAAACACCGACGAGACGACCGGGCATCTGCCGCTTGAACGCGTCCCGGGTTGCAAAGAAGGCGGCATGGGGACCGCCGTAACCCAGGGGCACCCCGAATCGTTGAGCACTTCCTACGGCAACATCACAGCCGAACTCCCCGGGAGGCGTGAATTGGGTCAGAGCCAAAAGATCCGTAGCGCAAACGACCAACGCCCCGCCCGCATGCGCCCGCTCCACTAATTCCCTCCAGTCGTCCACGGTGCCATCCGTGGCCGGGTATTGGAAGAGCACTCCAAAAACCGTCGCATCGACATTCCATTCCGATGCCGGGCCCACTCGGACCTCAAGTCCCAGGGCATTGGCGCGAGTTCGGATGAGATCAAGATTCTGAGGGTGGCAGTTGTCGGCGACCAAAAATGTGTCGCGGGCCGGGCCGCCCGCGGTGGCGGCTGCTTCCTTGACACGATGGCAGAGCATCATCGCTTCGGCGCAGGCGGTGGCCTCGTCGAGCATTGATGCATTCGAAATATCCATGCCGGTGAGATCGGTCACCAGCGTCTGGAAATTCAAAAGCCCTTCGAGGCGTCCCTGGGAAATCTCCGCCTGGTAAGGAGTGTACTGGGTGTACCAGCCGGGATTTTCGAGGATGTTTCGCTGGATGACGGGAGGAGTAATGGTGTCGTAGTACCCCATGCCAATGAAGCTGCGAAATACGTGGTTCCGGGCGGCAATTCCCCGCAGGCGACCTAAAGCCTCGTACTCACTCGCTGCGGGCGGGAGATCCAGCGTCTCCCGCTGCCTTATTGCAGCCGGTACCGCGTCGTCAATGAGCAAATCCAATTGCGAATATCCGAGCACCGCGAGCATCTCTGCCTGCTCGGGAACGGTCGGGCCATTGTGACGGTTGATGAATCGGTCTGGGTGCAAAACGGGGCGGCTCATTGCAGTAAATCAAGATCTTGCGTCCAAAAGAAGAGTCCGAGGCTAAGGGGATCCCGGGTGGACGCAAGGAGGAGTTGGCACCCCAAATCCGCGGATAAGGAGAGGAGAACCGCGGATGAACACGGATTGACGCGGATAGAAAGGGCATGGAATCTGCGTCTATCGGCGTTTATCCTTGGTTCTATCCGCGGATCAGGGGGCACCCCGCGGGTGTGAGGCCAAAATCCTCATAAATTCCTCACACAAAGAAACGGCCAAAGGGGGATTTTGTGTGCTGCGCCAGTGAACCTAACTTGCAACGAGTTACCGAAGTGTTCATTGGTGGATCACAAAGGTCGCAAAGGAGAATAGGAGCTCAGACTCGGAAGGCGCGGAGCGCCGCCAGACCGTAGCCCATGGCGCGAGCCATGGGTTTCGACGCGCGCAGTGTTCAAGCCCCAGCGGGGCGACAGGTAGCACGCAGACGTAGCCCTGCTCGTGCGTCATTTGGGGTCAGGGAATAGTAATGTATTATCGTACATTACTATTCCCTGACCCCTAAGCCCCCTAAGCTGACTCCGAATCTTGGACACCGTTCCAGTTGGACGCTGCGGACACGGCAGCCTTTGCCATCACCACGCCGGACGGGTTTCATTGCACGAACGACGCTCCCCGGGCCGCGGGAGCAGTGCAACCGGAGGTCAGCTTTTGCCAAGAACGGCGTCGCGCCGGGGCCGGGGGCGCGCCATGAAGGAGAGTGCCCCGCAAACTCAAGCGCTATAGCCAAGGATTCCGATGAAAACGAATCAAACCATGCCAAACCGAACTTCGATGTTCAGTGTTCTCCTCACGTCGGCGGTATTCCTGGCCACCGCCAGCATCTGTTTTAGCCAGCCCGTCATCACCAGCCAGCCTGCAGCCCAGGCCACAGCTCCCGGCACGACCGCAACCTTTCAGGTCAGGGCGACGGGTACCGCGCCGCTCGCTTACCAGTGGCAGAAAAACCCGGGCAATGGTTTTGCCGATCTCGCGGACCGCACCAATGCCGCACTGGTCCTGACCGACGTTCAGCCGTGGGACGCGGGTGACTATCGCGTGGTCATTACCAACACCACGGGTGCGAGAACCAGTGCCGTGGCACGGCTGCACGTCATGAGGTTCAGTCCTGTGAGCACCAAAATCTTCAGCGACAACTTTGATGACAACACGCTTACGGGCTGGTTCCTGATCCACACCTCCGGGGGCACGGGCGGGATCAAGGAGACCAACGGCCAGTTCACCGCCGACGGTTCTTGGCCGGGGGTGCGGACCCTGTACCCGTGGGACACCTTGACGGAGGGCGGCATCGTAAAGAACTGGAGCCTGGCTGATGGCCAAACAGTCGAATTCCGCGCTGAGTTGGTGGCCTTGAGTGAGGACGCGACGAATACGACCATGATGGAAGTCCCCCGGGACTATGACCACACTTACATTTTCCTGAAAGGGCGCGATTTCATTAAAATCGCCAAGTGGAGTTCTGACTGGGGCTCCGCCACTTTCTGGTACGAGAAGGCCCCAATCAGGAATACCAACATTGTGGTCGCTATTGCCCTAACCCGGGCCGGCCCCAATGTGGTTCTGACCGCCCGTGTTTTGGACAAAGAGAATCCGGCTCTTCCGGATAATTTGTGGGTGAAAATGACGCTTTCTAGCAGCAGGCAGGCGAGTCCGTTACGCGTGGCGACCGGCAGCGACGCGAGCTGTAGGCTCAAAGCTCGTCGCCGCCGCTCGCCTGCCTGCTGCTGGAAAGCTCGGCCAGCTCCCCAGGGGATCAGTGGTAAAACGTTGGTGAGTTCAGTAGCACTGTAATTCATTGATAGCATGCAACTTCCATCTGAGTACATTCAAATTGTACCCACAGATTCTGCTGAGGAGACAGGAAACCATTGGAGACCCTCCGAATTCCGCAGGAAGAAGGCGTTTACGCCCGACGGGTCAATTCCTACTAATCGGTACCCCTTGGCCAGGCCTAGCTTCTGAAACGCGGCCAACGAAGCACCCGCGTATTCGGGACCGTCGGGACCAAACTCCGCTGCAAAATCGGCGCGGTAGGGAACCGTGACAGCGTCTTCTGCCTTCCAGAGATTGTTGTACTCGAGAACCACCACCCTTGGCTGGATCACGGTAATCGCATTCCAGATCCAATAATCGACTCCATCCAGGTCCAAGGAGAGAAGATCGACTTCACCTCGGATTCCGTTTTCTTCGATTAACGTGTTTGCATTCTCAGCGGTGATCCAAGCCCGTACCAAACGCGGCGGGCACGTGCGGACTCCAAACACGCGTGAATAGAACTTCCGCCCCACGGCCAATTTTCGATCATCTCCGTCAAACAACAACGCGCTCCAACCGTGATTGACCACAAGATTGGCGGAATTGCATTCAATCCCGGACTCGACGCACATCTCGACGGCAATCCGGCTGCGGGTGCCGAGCACGGCAAAGAGCATCAGCAGGATGCCATCTTCACCGTTTTGCGAAAGCTGCTGAAACGCGGCGTCCTGAAACGACGGCAGGGGGTGCCCTGCCCGGACGCGTTCCTGATAGGCCATCGAGAGGAGTCGATGCTGGGCTTGGATGAGGCCTCCCTGCAAATACTGGCTCACCGCCGCCCGATCGGCCGGTGGAATGACACCCAGACACGCGTGGAAGGCCTTCCGGAGGCCGAGTTTTAGGGTGGATTTCAAAGCAGTAATTGGATCAGCAGCCCGCCGGTTGCGACAGTCGAATCACGAAAAGGTGCACACAAACGGGTTCAAAGACAAAAATCTTCACGAGTTTTAGAATCACCCACATTGATCGAGCAAACGGGCCTCGGCTGCTTCGGAGGTGGGGAGATCGAATTGATCGGTGGCTTATCGCCGATTTTTCTCGCGACTGGCTTCAGGATTTCTACCTTTGCGGCCGACATCATCATCATGGCCAAATCAAACATCTACCGCTTTTGCACCGGCCCCTGGAATTGGAGTGCCGGACAGGACCCCTATGGACCGCCGACCCGGACGGAGATTTCCTTCGACCGAAAGATTGCCGAGCTAAAGAAGATCGGCTTCGAGGCGATGATGTTTCATGACGACGACGCGGTGCCGGACATCGATGGTAAAAGCGGGGCGCAAGTGCTGAAGGAGGCGAAGGAATTAAAGAAGCGACTCGATGGCGAGGGCATCACGGCCGAGATGGTTGCACCGCGGCTTTGGTTTCACCCGAACACGGTCGATGGAGGATATACTTCAAACGACCCGAAGAATCGTCAGTATGCGATTGACCGGTCTCGGCGGTCGATTGACATCGCGAACGTCCTGGGGACCGATCTCCTGGTGCTTTGGCTTGCGCGGGAAGGCACCTATATTCGCGAGTCGAAGAACGGCCGGCGTTGTGTGGATCTCCTCGTTGCGGCGTTGGATGCGATGCTTGCGCACGATAAGAAAATCCGGCTGTCCATCGAACCTAAACCCAATGAGCCGATGGACGTCGCGTATGTGCCCACGATCGGCCATGCGCTGGCGGTGGCGCAGTTGACCCGCGATCCCAAGCGCGTCGGGTGTTTGATCGAGTCAGCGCATGCGATTCTGGCGGGGTTGGATCCGGCGGACGAGATCGACTTCGCGATGGCGTTTGGGAAGCTCTGGTCATTGCATTTGAATGATCAGAACGGGTTGAAGTTTGATCAGGATAAGCCTTTCGGGAGCAGCAATCTGCGGGTGGCCTTTAATCAGGTTCGGGCGCTCGAGCGAAATGGCTATGGGCAGAAGGGCGAATATGTGTGCTTCGACGTGCATCCGTTTCGGACCACGCAGCCGGAGCAGTGGAGCGCGCACTTGTCCAATTCACGCGATACGTTCCTCCGGCTGCTGGAGAAGGCGCGCAGTTATCCGGAGAAGCAGGCGGAACGCTTGATCGCCGACCGCAACTATCAGGACCTCGACCAGCTGGTGATCGAGCACCTGCTCGGCGGGAAGTGAGCAGGAGCCGCCGAAAGGAGCGGCCCGAGCGAGCGGGACTGGACGGGGGCGACAGGGGTTCCTGGGCGATTGACGCGGGGTCAATGCCGCCGGCCCGTGCGCTCTTTGACCCAATCCCAGTCGGTGGTGGGTTTTGCAGGGAAAATGCCGCCGGCTCCACCTTTGATATTCGGGCGAATGGTGCCTTCGGGATGCGTGACGACCCAGCGTTTCGATTCCACGTGGGCGTCCAGGAAGCTGAAGATCCCGGAGCCGTTGTGATAGGAGGCCGGCAGATTGCCCCATTTTGGGTCCTCATCGAGGCGGTTCATAAAGAACCCGTCATTGATGGTGTCCGGGTGTTCATCGAGAAATGCGAAAACCCCCGACGGGTTTTGGACATCGGCCTCCTTGAAGAACTGAATGTAGGAGGGGTTAAACCGGTTGGTCAGTTCACCCGGGTCGCCGACGAGTGAATTCAGGGCATAGCTGCGGATCCGCGGTCCGTTGTCGGCTCGGGACCGATCCGCGGGACACTTGAACGTGCCGGGTGTTTTTCCGAGGTACGCGGCGAATTTTGCGGCGGTGAGCAGGATGAGGTTGGTGTTCCCGGGGCTGTCATTCCAATCGATAATATTATTGGCCCAGGTGTTTGTTTCCGTACGGGTTTGGCCGACTCCGTGGTTGTTGACGTACCGGTCCGCGTGATCGTCCGTGTAGAGCTGCAGGGCGGTTTGCAGTTGCTTGCAATTCGCCGCGCAACTGATGCCTAGGGCCTTGCCCTTCGCCCGGCTCAAGGCCGGCAGTAGCATCCCGGCCAAAATGGCGATAATGGCGATCACCACGAGCAATTCGATCAGGGTGAAGGCCGCCCTGACCGGTCGGACGGTGACTGGACGCATAAGGTTCGGCGGGAAATGTCGCATTCGAGAACGATATGGCTCTGGGCCTGACTACCGCAAGAGCGCTGTCCCTCGAAGCCCGCAGTTCTTGGTCCCGATTCGTGTCAGCTAATGAGTTCGTCCATCACTCGGCCGGTGGGCACAAGCGGATGCGGTCGGTCGAGCACGTCATAAATGTTCATGTGCGGGTCCACACCGAGCAGGTGATAAAGCGTCGCGATGATATCGCCGGGGGAAACAGGACTTTCGGCGGGAACGGAGCCAGTCCGGTCGCTCGCTCCATAAACGAGCCCCCGCTTGAGTCCGCCGCCGGCGAGCAGGATCGAATAACACGCGTTCCAGTGGTCGCGACCCGCGCCCGCATTGATCCGCGGCGAGCGTCCAAAGTCGCCGAGCACGGCGACCAGCGTACGTTCGAGCATCCCACGGTCGGCGAGTTCCGCGAGCAAGCTGCTGGCGGCGGCGTCGAACTGCGGTAGCAACGTATTCTTCAGCTTGTTGAAATTGTCACCATGAGTGTCCCATGTCGCGTTCGCGTCCGGCGCCCAGGACATGGTCACGACGCGTGTACCCGCCTCGATGAGCCGTCGTGCCAGCAGCACACTCTGGCCGTAAATGTTGCGTCCGTACGAATCACGCACCGGAGCGGGCTCGTGGTCGACCTGGAAGGCGCGTTGCGCGGCGTCGGAAGTGAGCATGTCGAAGGCGCGGCGCTGATTTGCGCTCATCACGTCATACATCAGGCTGGCGCGGCGTTGCTTGAGTTCAAAGGGCCGTTCGAGACTCGCGAGCAGTTCACTGCGCCCGGCCATCCGCGACGTCGAGACATCCTCTGGCAACGCCAGATTGCGCACGCGGAAACCCGCCGCGTTCGCGTCGTCGAGCACCCAGAATGGGTCGTGATTCGAGCCGATGATGCCGCCGAGGAAGCCCGGTTGGAGCGGGCCACCCGCACCTTCCTTCGTCATGTAGGGCAGCGCAACATAGGGGAAAGCCGATGGAACCGCTGGCAGCAGTTTGGCCAGCACCGAACCCAGGTTCGGATGATCGCCCGGCGTGGCACCGCCGCCCAGTTCGCCGCGGTCGTGTCCGGTCAATGCCGCATAAACCGCCGCTGCGTGTGAGTTGTTCACGCTGTGGTTCATCGAGCGAACGAGCGTGCAATGATGCATCTGTTTCGCGAGTCGCGGCAGATATTCGGAGAAGTGAACGCCCGGAACCGTGGTGGGAATGGACGCGAACGGGCTGCGTATTTCCGACGGCGCGTCGGGTTTCATGTCCCACATGTCGAGGTGACTGGGGCCGCCATTGAGAAAAATGACGATGCACGAGTCGGCGCGGGACGACTTACCGACGGATTTTGCAGCCAGAAGCTGCGGCAACGAGAGACCGAGGCCTGCGAGAGCGCCGGCGCGAAGGAACGCGCGCCGGCCGAAACTGTGGGCGATCGACCGCGAACGGGTGTCGCTTTCTGGAGTCTTCACGCAATGAAAAAAGTCCGATTCGAGAGCGTGTCGATCCTCGTTCAGCTCTCGCTAAACTGTCAACGCTTGAGTCCGCTTGGTTTGAGTTTGGCAGGGCTGCATCAAGCCTGCCTGGGAGCGCCGGCATCCTGCCCAATGCCACTCAGATTTGGGCTTAGGTTAGCGAGGTAATCAGAGGTCGGTGGAGCGATTTTGCGGGACTTACATCGGATTTTCCGAAAGGATGCTCCGGTGATCAAAACTGAACTTATCCGTGCGCAAGGTCGCAACCTCAGCG
>CAMAUY010000047.1 GCA_945861565.1 Akkermansia muciniphila | reverse complement strand
ATCCAAAAGCGTTTGTTGCTCGTGCTCGGGTAGCGTAAAAGGCTCGGCCATGCCGGCAGTTAAATAAAGTCAGCGAGTTTTGTCCAGTTTTACATCGTCTTTTGTTTCACCTGCCTCCTTAAAGTCAAAATCTTGAAACTGCCCTGGGTTTTGGCCACACTCGTCGAGCTTGGATCAGGTCTGGATTCTTCGAGGAATTTGTGCCATGCTGAATCCGCGATGTCCGAGGCCGGAGGAGATTTCCACCCATTGGCAGAGGCGGGCCCGCCGGCTGAAGCCGGAACACGGGTTGGGCATCGGCATTTTAGGGTGGATGTCTTCAATTTGGCGGCCTTGGTGGGTGACTCGTTGATGGCGCTGGTGGGGTTGTTGATCGGCTTTTGGCTTCGCTTCCACTCCGGATGGATGCCGACGCGGTGGATCGGCCTCGAGACGGATCCGTCTCTCGTTAGTTTGGGCGACTACTACCGATTGATCGCCATCGGAGTCGGCTTTCTGATTGCGACGTTTATGTACCTTCGGCTGTACGTGACCCACAATCTTCTGAGCATCCGACGGGTGGCGTTTATCGTTTTGAAAGGGACCTCCTTCTGGCTTGTTGCTTACCTTGGGCTGAGTGGGGCGCTCAAGTTTGAGCCAGCCATTTCCCGGGGTTACGTCCTCTGTTCATTCGTAAGCGTACTGGTGGTATTTGCTGTCTGGCGTTCGATCTTTCACCGATTTACGGCGACGGGGGCTTTGGCGGACGGACTGCGGCAGCAGGTTGTATTTGCGGGGTGGAATTCGGAGACCCAGCGGATGGCGCAAGCCCTGCTTGGGGACACCACTCAGCCGTATCGTGTGACCGGGTGCATTCCTTCTCCCAGCGGGCATTATCAGGACGAGCCCCCCCATCACATTCCCCGGCTCGGTGGCTACGATAAACTGGCGACACTGATTCGAGTTCACCGAGTGGACGTGATCGTCCTCGCCGACCTCGACGCAGACATGGAACAGGTGGTCGAGTTGTCGAATTTCTGCGAGCGAGAGATGATTCAGTTCAAAGTGATCCCTTCCTACTTCCAGATCCTGGTCTCCGGACTTCAGTTGGAGACCATCAGTGATGTGCCGATCATGGGGGTGTCTGAACTGCCGCTGGACCGATTGCCCAACCGAATTTTGAAGCGGTCAGTGGACATCGTGGGCTCGCTCGTTGGATTGACTTTAAGTGCGCCGATCATCGCGATTGCCGGGGCGATGGTGTATTGGGAGTCACCGGGACCGGTTTTCTACCGCCAAGTTCGCACCGGCCGCAACGGGCGCAACTTCGAGATCATCAAGATTCGGAGTATGGGTCTCAATGCAGAGAAATCGGGGGCTCAGTGGGCCGTCAAGAATGACCCGCGGCGGTTGCGGATTGGGGCGTTTCTTCGCGAGTGGAACATCGACGAAGTGCCCCAGTTTTGGAATGTCTTAACGGGTGAAATGAGCCTGGTGGGTCCGCGACCGGAGAGGCCGGAACTGATCGCTAATTTCAAATTTCAGATTCCCCACTACAATGCCCGGCACAGCTGCAAACCCGGCATCACGGGTTGGGCTCAGGTCAACGGCCTCCGTGGAGATACGAGTCTTGTTGAACGGGTGCGATTCGATCTTTGGTATCTGGAGAACTGGTCCCTCTGGCTGGATCTCCAGATCATGCTTCAAACCTTTTTCAAGCGGGACAACGCTTATTGAAGGCGTTTTTTTTCGGTGACATCGCGCGAAGGTGACTTTCTAAACGGAGCAACGAGCATGCCGGGCAATTCGCGCCACTCGTGTTCCTGATAGTTGTCCAGACCCAATGAGATTTCGGCCGGTTTGTCGCGCAATCGGAAAGAACCAAACAGGCGGTCCCAGACGGACAGAAAACTCGCGTAGTTCGAGTCCGTCTCCGGTTGCCAGCGGGAATGGTGCACACAGTGCATCCAGGGGGTGACGATCAACCACCGTAGGTAACGATCGGCCTGGTTCGAAATCCGCAGGTTGCTGTGATGAAAAAGAATCACCGGCAGCGAGATGAATTCATAGACGAGGAGTTGTGTCATGGTGAGTCCGATGAGGGGTAATACTGCGAGGCGTACGAGAAATGACAAAACCATTTCCCCGGTGTGAAAGCGCAAGCCGGAGCTGGCGTCCATTTCCGCATCCGAATGATGGACCGCATGAAAACGCCACAAGAGCGGCACCCGATGATTGAGCCGGTGCCACCCATATTGCCAGCAGTCGAGCAGGAGGATCGCCCCGATCCAATGCAGCTCAACGGGCAGTGATGTCAGGTTCAGCAGCCCAAACGGCCGCGTGCGTGTCCACTCCATTACGGCGTGAATGGCGAATGCGAATCCGGAGGCGATCAACGCGTTGATCATGGCGAGGGAGAGATTCGTCGCGATATGGGAAACCCGGCGCTGGCGCCCCGGAAACATTGGGGCCACCGACTCCATCGTCCAAAGTGCTGCCAGCATTGCGGCCGCGAGGAGGGAACGCCCGTGGGGCAGCCAGACCGTCGGATCGATTTCCGATGGGCTCATGACGTTTCAGCGACCGAACCACCCGCGGACACTCGTTCTCAGCCGGTCGAGCAACCCGGCTCTTTGCAAGGCGGCCAAGCCTTCCTCGGCGGGTCGGCAGCCCGGGTGCAACGCCAAAGCCTGGTGAAACGATTCGGTGGCAGGTACTGACAACCCGAGTGCCGCCTGACATTGCCCCGCCAGGACCCACACCACAAAGCGGTCGGGAGCCAGTGCAGCGGCTTCCTGGACCCGCTTGAGAGCGGCGGCAAACTGCTTCCAGTAAGCACGCACCCGGGCCACGAGCCAGCGCACCATCCAATCGCCCGGTGCCAATTGTAGCGCCCGATCAAAGCACGATTCGACCTGCCGCTCACGACGTGCCAGGAGGACATCTCCGCGTGCGAGCCAGACATACGATGAATCTCCGGGACGTTCCAGTGCGGCATCCGAGAAAGCGAGGGCGGTATCCGTCTCTCCCAGGCGCCCGAGCGATACCGCCTTGGCGGCGAGGAGGTCGGGTGCCTGAGGGAATTTTTCCAGCGCTTTGTCCGCCCACACCTTCGCCTCGCGATACTGCCCCAACTCAACGAGCGCTCTGACCTGTCCGGACCAGGCCTCCAGACTGGTCGGATTGAACTCGAGCACGCGCCCAAACCAGCGGAGAGCGGATTCGAACTCGGCCGTTCCAAAGGCCACGCGCGCCTCGGTCAGGCACCGAGTTTCATCCGAAAGTGGGTGCACGTGTTGCCGAAGCGAAACCGATCGCTCCGGGGTCGGTTCAAACTCGAGATTGCCAAAGCGGCTCATAGTTGCGGTCCGGCTTGCCGGGTGACGTGACAACGGAAGAGTACAGGAGGAATGATGCATTGACCAATCCAGTCAAGACGCCTCACAGAAAAGATGAAACAATCGTGCCGCAGTCGGGGTCTGAGTGGTACGCTGCGCCCAGCCGACCGGGCGAGGATGACCGACACCGCCCAATATGAAGATTTTGTCCGTACCCATCAGGACCTGGTTTACGGATTGGCGTATCGCCTGCTTGGAAATGACGCGGATGCGCGGGATGCCTCGCAGCAGGCATTCCTGAGGGCGTGGCTGCATTGGGGTGAGATCGTTGGAAGCGCCACCTCGGCGGCCTGGCTGAAGACCGTTACTCGAAATCTCTGCATCAATCACTTGCAGCGTTACCGCTCTCGGTGGCGTTTTTTCTCCGAGTTCACTTCGGAGGACGGGTCGGAATCGGAAGAACGAGAACTCCCTTTCGCCGCGCCCGAGGTCTTGGATCAAACCCTCTACTCGGGTGGACAACGGCAGGTCGTCGAAGACGCCTTGGCCGAGCTCCCCGGCGATCAGCGAGCCGCCTTGGTGCTGTATCACTTCGAAGATATGGACTACGTAGACATCGCCCGGCAACTCGCAGTGTCACTCGGCAAGGTTAAGACGGACATCCATCGGGCACGAACAACTTTACGGAAAAAGTTGCAACCAATGAAGGCGGAACTGGGTTTTTGACTCAGAGATCGGTCAGGAATTACGTACGACACGCGAAAGGTATTCATGAACAAGGAATTTCCCAAGAATGATGCCGAGCCCCATCGGCCGGAGCGAGACGGTCGAGACATTGATCAACTGCTGCATCGAATGCCGATTCATCGCGCACCGCCTGATTTCTTCGCGTCCGTACTCGCTGCGGTCGCTGAGCACGCGGCCCGGCCCTGGTACCATCGGCCGTGGCTCAGTTGGCCGGTTCACTGGCAGGCAATGTCGTTTCTGGCGGCTGGGGAACTCCTTACAGCCGGGTTTTGGGGGGCGCGAGTTGGCTTCGATGCGGTGACGGCCATGCCCGAGTTCTCTGCGATGCGCGCCTCGACTGCTGTTTTTGCCAGCACGGCGTGGACCCTGGCTCAGGCCATGATTCTCGCCACCCTGAACCTGCCCGCGATCTGGCTAGGAACGTTGGCCTGCATCTTTGGCGCCGCGTGGATGAGTTGCCTCGGACTCGGCACCGCTTGCTGGAAACTCGCCCGTGCGAATCCCTGAACCCAATTTATGACTCGCGCCCTTCCCATCTTCTCACCGTGGCCGCTCCGACGGCTCCTTCGACGCCATTTTGCGCAGAGGATTCTCCCGCTCATTCTACTTCTCGCATGGGGCGGCAGGTCGATGACGGCGGCCGTCGAGCCGAACGCCAACGCCAACGTCGACAGCATCGGCAATGGGGTGCAAACGCAGATACGCACAGCCCTTGGCCGGATGTCCAACCTGCTGCAGCAGCTGCCGACACAGAATGGGGCTGCCGGCGACTCACCCCTTGCTGACGTTACCGCAGCACTGCGCGAGATCATGCGGGAGGCAGAGAGTTTCACGGAGGATGCGGCATCCCAAATGACGAATATCGACACGCAGGGAGTTCGTGAGGATTTCCATTCGTTATTGGACGAGGTGACGAATGCGGTGCCGGCCGAAATGCTCGGACGATGGGTTCGACATGCCAGCGGGTTGGGTGGGGATGGAAAGGCTATTGCCGTGGAGGTTTCCGCCGCGTTGAAAAAAGTGGCCGAATCCATCCGCGAAGCGAAGGGAGAACTCGCCGAGGCTGATTTTTCGAACGCAACGAAAGAGGTGCAGTCGGTCATCCAGGATGCCACGAAAGCAGTGCGGTCTTCGACGGGGGTCTCGCGGCAGTCGACGAACGAGGGGGTACCGGCGGATAACGCCCCCGCTCCGCCCCATGAGGTGGCCCCCACCGAACCTGCTTCGAAGGGGGAGAAAGCGTCCAAGTCCCATCCTATCTCGGGTCGTCGACACCATGACCTTGTGCGCCTCTTTCAGCCGCTCACGGTGCGAGCAGGCGAATCCTTCCGGAGCGCAGTGGTCATCCTGAACGACGCAACGGTCGACGGCACGGTAACGGGCGACTTGGTTGTGATCGGTGGGAACGTGGTGCTGAACGGAGAGGTTAAGGGCAATCTCGTTGCCCCGCTGAGCTCCGTGGAGCTCGGACCGAAAGCGGTGGTCGGAGGGGATGCCGTGGCGATCGGAGGTGGACTCCATCTGGCCGATGGTGCCGAAATCCGGGGTAATCGGGTCACTGTCCCGCTGCCATTGGATCTCCTTGGGGCGACCCGCCTGGGTGCAGGGTTCGGGACCAGCCTGAAAGAGTTGGTGTTTAAGGCACGGCCGCTTTCTCTCCAAGTGCGATGGGTTTGGGGGATCTGGGTTGTACTCTTCGCCGTGCATTTGCTCCTCGCCCTGCTGTTCCATCAGGCGGTCCAAGCCGGAGCACTGGTTCTCCGATCGCGTCCGGCATCCGCTTTCTTGATGGGTCTGGCAACCTTGCCTTTCTTGCTGCTCCTCGTCGTGATAACCGCTCCGACCGTTGTAATCCCCCTGGTGCTGCTGCTGGTATTGCCGTTTGCCATTCTCTTCGGCAAGACCGCGGTCTGTCGCCACATCGGAGGGCTCCTCACGCGCCCGACCCCGGGTTCATTGCTCATGGGGTTGGGGGCTGTCGTCGTCGGGATGTTGCTTCTGACGTTGGTCTATTTGATTCCTTTCTTCGGATTTCTGGCTTGGGCTTTGTTAACCATCTGGGGACTTGGCGCGGCGATGCTTGCCCTTTGGACTGCGTTCCGCGACGAACAGCCGGCGACCCTTGCGTCGATCCCCCGCGCGGTGGCAAATATTGCGGCGCCTCCCGTGGTTCGTCCCTCCGTCGGTCGATCGACCCCCGCGTCAACGACGCTGGCCGTGGCTGCCGCGGCCCCGCCGGACCCACTCGCCTCTGCGCCGATGGCATCGGCGCGAACCGTGACCGCGAGTTTCCCGAGGCGCCTCGGAGCCAGTTGCATCGATGTCCTCCTGTTGATGGCAGTAACCGGTTGGTTGTTGCCTTTTGGATTCCTATTCTGGATCGCCTACTTTGCTGCAATGTGGGTCTGGCGAGGCACGACCCTCGGCGGCATTGTCTTTGGATTGCGCGTCGTGCGTCTTGATGGGCGTCCGATGGATGTGCCGACGGCTCTGGTTCGGTCTCTGGCAGCAATCCTGAGCGTAGCGACCTGCTTTTTGGGCTACATGTGGGCAGCGTGGGATCCAGACGGCGAGACGTGGCACGACAAATTGGCGGGCACGGCGGTGATCCACACGTCGGAGTCTCAGTCCTTGGTGTAGATCGAGAGTGGTTTCGGCGGTGCCACCCCTGGCTTGGGAGCGGGAAGCCGTCGAATTCCTGAACTCTCGTGGTCGTCTTCTAACGGCCGGAATTGGGCCTTGGTTTTGGCCGCCGGAGGACTTAATCGGGAATGATCACTTCGCCGCCGGCCGGCACGTCGGCCAACTTTGAAGGCACCGTGGCAGTCGGCTTGGTACCGATGGGATTGATATTGTATTTCTCGCCTGTTACCGGGGTTGGAAACCTGCCGTTGTTGAAGAGTGGACCGAGGTCCGATTCGCCGGGAGTTTCACCGTCCCCTTTCTTGTTCTCGAGCGACCACTGATTCTTGATCATGTCGATCGCCCGCAGGTTGGTGACGATGGTGTGTTTGCGGGCTTTGGCGATGTTGCCAGAGATCGCCGGGATCGCGACCCCAGCCAGCAACCCAATGATCATGATGACAATCATGATCTCGATCAGTGTGAAGGCGGCCCGGCGGGCGGTGCGGAGAGAATGTCGGGTAGTCTTCATGGCGAAATTCAACAGCAGTCAGTTGTCAGATGATCTTTCCGGGTGTTTTAACACCGCGACAACCATTTGGTTTCGTGGTGCGCAAAAACTAGGCGTTGGTTGGGAATTTTCAATGCCTTTGCGCGGGAGGCGGCGCGCCCGGGTGTGGGACAAAAATTTGAAAAGATTCAGTTTTCAGCCTTTTCCAGTAATCCAATGAACCGGAGTTTGGAACCGCGGATGAACGCCGATAATCGCTGATTCCGGGCGCTCACTCCGAAGGTGATTCGAAAACGGCTTGCCGTCGGCGCCTTCTTGCCGCAGGAATAACGGGACAATTTCCCGACCGTTGAAGTCGGAGTGTTCCCAAACTTCATCGCCGGATCGTTCGCAACCAGCAACCAACTCGATTACGTCATGAGCAAGCCCGCCGCTCCCCAGAACAATTTTCCCAAACTGCACAACGCCATGTGGCCCGGTCTGGTCGGCAAGGGCAGTCCGGGTGGAGAACCCGCGATTGACCTCGACACCATGTTGCAGTTGACGGCGAAGGCGGAAGTGAACGGGGTGCGCTTCGACGGTGTCGACCTCTTCCTCTACGATCCGCATGTCAACATCGACATCGACAAAGATGGCGTCGCACGTTTGGCCGAGAAGATTGCCGGTTACGGGTTTAAAGTTGGATCGGTCGTCGCGCCCGTGTGGTTCGATGGCGCGGCGATGGGGGATGCGACCAAGCGGAAGAGTTTCGTGGCCGCCGTTGCCAAGGCTTGCCGCATTGGCAGGCAACTTCGCGAACTCGGTGCTCGGCCCACCGGTGTGGTGCGAATTGATTCCGCGTCGTCTCCGAGTGAGTGGGCTAAGGATCCGGTGGCGGGTACCCGGCTCATCGCCCAGACTTTCCGCGAAGCCTGCGATGTCGCCGACGACCATGGGGAACGCCTTGCCGCGGAGGGCGAAATCTGCTGGGCTGGCATGCATACTTGGCGGGCAATGATCGATACACTCGAAGAGGTTGGCCGCCCGACGACGCTGGGGTTCCAGGCGGACATGGCGCATACGCTGCTTTACGTCCTGGGAACGAATGGCTCGCCGGAAGACCGCATCGTTCCCCCGAAGTTCAAATGGGAGCCCAAAGTGCTCGACGCCGCGCTCGCTAAACTGACTGCTGCGCTTCGGCCGTGGACGATTGATTTTCACATCGCTCAGAATGACGCGACGGTAAAAGGATCCGGATCCCACGACAAAACCGGGCGTCATTGCGTGGTCAATGACCCCAACGGAAAGCTCAACATCCCGAAGCACGCTGCCCACTGGCTGCGGGATGAGAGTGGCAAGGTCACTCGCAAGATTCGTCACATCTGCTGGGATGGCTGCATGTTTCCCAACGACGTTATGACGAAACCGGAAACGTGGAATAATATCCTCGCCTCCATGATCGCCGTACGCGATCAGCACGGCTGGAGGGAGTGACCTTGCGCAGTGCGCCTGCATCTGTTAACAGTAGGTCGCTGTGAATCGTCCGTCGGCAACACCTTGTTGGCGTCCCGCTCTTGCCGGGATGGCCGGGTTGTTGTGTGCGGCGATCTTGCTCTGTGGCACGCTGGCTGCGAACGGCTCGTGGCACCAGTGGTTCCACAGTCATGATGATGACGGCGGGGGCGAGCATGCGGGTTTCTGCGCCGTCTGCCTGTTCGCCTCGGGCGGCTGTGATCAGCCGCTGAGTCCGTCGGCGCCCGCCGCGGTTCCCGTTGCCAGGATGCTGGACCTTCCTGCTCCGAGTTCGCCCGTTCTTTCCACAGCCTACCGCCAAGACTTCCAAAGTCGGGGTCCTCCCCCTCGGCACGCCTGAGCGTCCCTCGCGGGCACTTCTGGCCCGCGCCTTTGCATCCTCGCCTGGGGTCTCTCGGACCTTCGGCTGAAATTCCCTGGTCCGTTTCGGTTTCCATTCTTCACAGGCTGATTATGTCATCGTTTCCGTTGTCGCGATTGCACCGCGACGCCGCCGGTTCGCGGGCCTTCACGCTCATCGAATTGCTGGTCGTCATCGCAATCATCGCCATTCTTGCCGGACTGCTCCTGCCCGCGCTCGCTGCGGCCAAGAGTAAGGCTCGCCGCATCGGCTGCGCATCCAATCAGCATCAGCTCGGGTTGGCATTCATGATGTATGCCGACGACAACCGGGGCTGGCTGCCGGAGACCACCCACCGCTATGGCGCCGGATTGGACGCATCAAACCACATCTGGATCTACACGCTGAAATCGTACCTCGGCAATGTGGACAAGATCCGCATTTGTCCCGCCGATCCGCAGGCAACCTCCCGCCTCACCCATAACGGTACGAGCTACATCCTCAACGAATACACATCGGTGGACAAAGTGGACCCATTCGGGGGGGTACAGGAGTCCTACCGAAACCTGAACCGTCTCAAGGCTTCGACCGCCACTTTCCTTGCCTTTGAGACTTCCGACACGAACGGCCCGACAATTTCCGCCGACCACGCGCACTCGCGCAATTGGTTCAAAGGCTGGGCTGCAGTGATTTTGGATATCCGCCCCGACCGTCATCTCACCGGGTCAGGCCGCTCCGATCATTCATTCGGGCCCGCCAACTACCTTTGCGCCGATGGCCATGTCGAGGCCATCAACGCGGCGGTGATGAAAAAACGTATTGATGCCGGCGACAACTTTTCCAAGCCGGCCGAATAGAACTTTCCCCATCGGTTCCAATCTCCAATCTCCAATCTCGTCCATGCCATGAAATCAAGACCCACCCTTGCAGTGATCACTGGGCTTCTGCTCGGCTACGGCGGCGAAGGCCTAGCCGATGGCGTTTTCGCGGGCAATAAACCCGTCTCGAGCGACCCCATCCCCTCTTCCTTCGCCGTACTCAAGCCCGTCGTAAAACTCACCACCGAGCATGTGGACCTGCGGGTACTTTATACTTCGGACTCCACCAACTCTCTCAGCATGGTGGTGGTGGACGACGATCACCAGATCGTCTACGCCCCGGACGAATGCATCCTCGTGGTGGCGGAGGCCGGGAAGTCGACGCTGCCGGCGGGGACACCTTTCGGGAGTGAGGGCGATCCGATATACATCCTGCCCCAAAGCCAAAACCCGGAACTGCTCTCCCTCGGCCTGTCGACGGAGGACATCGCCGCCGGCGTTTTCAGCGGCACTCTAAACATCCGACTCATGGCCGTCGCCGGCCCCGGAAACTTCTTCCTTTGGCAGGCGGACTCCGGCGGTAACTTCAACGTTAAGATGAACTCGGCGGACGGGATCGGCGCCGCCGACCAAAACGCGCTCCCCATCGACAGCCACGAGCACAACAATTTTGGTTTTACGACTCCGGGCGTCTATCGAGTCACGTTTCAAATCACCGGCCGACGCTTCGGTGATACCGATGACATCATCAGCCTGCCGACTCCCATCACTTTTCACGTCTTACCGCTGCCGACGGAAGAGGCGCAGCTTCGCATTATTCAAATCGAAGCGAATGGCGACTTGCGAATCGAAGTTGCTGGCAGCCCGGGTGCAACCTACGACGTCCAGACGTCCGAAGACTTGAAGACTTGGAATTCGTTTCAACTTGTTACTCTCACCGGGGCGACGGCCACCGTGACGGTGCCTGCGACCGGGGCGAAGCGATTCGTACGGGCAATCAGGCCCTAAGCCTTCGAGTTCTCACCGATTGAACGAGCGAGCGAAGTCTTCGGAGGATACGGCGCGGACCTCCTTTACATGCTTTGACGCGGCGATGAGTTCGTGCAGGCGGGCTTCGTAAGCGGCAGCGTCGAGCGGAAGGTTGATCGTTTGGCCAGAGAGCGAGGAGTACAGCATGGTGTTAGCGAGTTCCACCGAGTGGATTCCCTCCGAACCCGGGGCGATCAGAGGAGTGCCGTCCAGGATCGCATCGGCGAAGTTATTCATCAGCGCGGCGTGCGGTGCGGGGTGGATTTCGATGGGCAATTCGCAGGTCCACGTGTCGGGCTTGCTGAAGCCGACGGTGGCGGTGCGGCTCCACTCGAACATATCCGCTTCGTTGCGAACGAAGGTCAGCCGGTTGTTTTCCAGGACGGCCCGTCCGCGCGTGCCCGCGATCTCGAGGCGGTTGGTTCCCGGAGTTTCTCCCGTGCTCGTCACGAATACACCGGTGGCTCCATTCGCCCATTCCAGGGTAGCGGTCACGTTGTCCTCGACTTCGATCGAATGATACCGCCCCAACTGGCAGAATCCTCGGATTCGCGTGGGCATACCGAGCAGCCAGGCCACCACATCCAAATTATGCAGACATTGGTTGAGGAGGACGCCTCCCCCCTCTTCCTTCCACGTCGCCCGCCACCCCCCGCTGGCGTAGTAGGCTTCGGTGCGGAACCAGTCGGTGATAATCCAATTCATGCGGACGATGGTTCCGAGTTCACCGGACTGGATCAGCCGTTGCAGACGAAGATACCGGGATTCGACACGCAGTTGAAACATTCCCGCGAAAACGGTCGCGGAATTGCGACGGTGCGCGGTGATCAATCGTTCGGCATCGGCCTTGTGGGCGGAAATGGGCTTCTCGCACATGAGGTGAACCCCTGAATCCAGGGCCGCAATCCCCAACGTGGTGTGCTGGTAATGGGGCGTCGCCACCAACACCGCATCGAATGCTCCCGAACCAATCATCTGGAATCCGTCGGAAAACACCGTCAGACCCTTTTCCTTGTAGGCGTCAAGTTTGCCGGGAGAGGTCGAGCAAACTCCGGTCAAGGTGATGCGAGGCACCTTGCCGGCGATCAGGTAGTCGGCATGGTGTCGGCCGATGTTTCCCATGCCAATGATTCCGAGGCGAAGCGTGTTCACTTTGAAATTGAAGGCCGGTCGCCACCCGGACCGCAAGTGGCATTGTCTCGAATTGGCACCCCACGCTAAACACCGACAACTCCGGGTTGCGCTTTATCAATCCAGCCGACAGGTTTCAGGAATGCCAAAGTGCCTTCTTTCCCGCCTCGTCCTCTTGGGTTTGATCTGCGTCGGCGAACTCGGCGCGGCTGAGCCCGCGAAACCGCCGCGTGCCGACGCACCTGCCACCCGCTCGGCGGGTGTTCCATTCAAGAACGTCGACGTCGCCGGTTTTGAAAAAATGCGTGCGGATACCAACACGATTGTGCTCGACGTGCGCACGCCGGGGGAATTTTCGAGCGGGCACGTGCCGGGAGCGGTGTTACTGGACATAAAAAGCCCCGATTTTGTTGGGCGGGCCGCACGTCTCGATAAGTCCAAGACCTATCTCGTGCACTGCGCGGCCGGTGTGCGCAGTGTGAAGGCCTGCAACCTGCTTGCTCCGGCCGGATTCACCAACTTGGTGAACCTCGAGGGCGGTTTCAATGCCTGGACGAAGGCGGGCCATCGACCGGTTAAGCCCTGATTGACCGGCGGGTGATTTCGCGGCTTTGCACCCAGTACCATGACAACCACGCCCACGCTCCTGATTGTCGACGACGAAAAGCCCACGCGGGAAGGGTTGCGGGCGGCGTTGGAAGATCGGTTTGATGTGTACTTGGCGGAGGACGCGGCGGGAGCGATGGCGCTCCTGGAAAAGGATCATATCGATGTCCTCCTCACCGATCTGCGAATGGCCGGCGAAGACGGTTTAAAATTGATCAGCCGGGCGAAGTCGTTGCCTAAACCGCCGGTGTGTTTGTTGATGACCGCTTACGGCTCCGAGGAAGTGGCCGCCGAAGCGATCAAGCTGGGGGCGGACGACTACATTCCGAAGGCGCGATTGCGGATTGAGGAACTCGAGCACCGCATTCGCAAAGCGATGAAGTTGCAGTCGTTGGAGGTGGAAAACGTCCAACTCCATCAGCAATTGGAAAAAAAATTCGGAGTGGAAAACATCCTGGGTGAGTCCGCGGTGATGCGGGAGGTTTTCGATACCATCCAACAGGTGGCACCGACTCGGGCCACGGTTTTGATCACGGGCGAAAGCGGGACGGGCAAGGAGTTGGTGGCAAAGGCGATCCACCAGTTGAGTCCACGAGTACGGGCGCCATTGGTGGCGGTGCATTGTGCCGGCCTGCCGGCGTCGCTCCTCGAGAGCGAATTGTTTGGGCACGAGAAAGGCGCGTTCACCGGAGCTCATGAGCGGCGTCTGGGTCGGGTTGAACAGGCCCAGGGCGGGACGCTTTTCCTCGACGAGATCGGCGAGATCGACGCGGCAACGCAGGTAAAACTTTTGCGGTTCCTGGGAGAACGGACGTTTGAGCGGCTCGGTTCCAGCAAGATGCTGACGTCCGATGTGCGCATTTTGTCGGCCACCAACAAGGACCTGGAGCAGTGGGTGAAGGCGGGACGGTTTCGTGAGGATCTATACTACCGACTGGCCGTCGTCCCAATCCACTTGCCGGCGCTGCGCGAACGCGTGGGAGACATCCCATTGTTGGCGCACGCGTTTTTGAAGCAATACACCGGTGACAATGATAAGAAGGTCAGTGGATTCAGTACGGAGGCGATGGATCTTTTATTGAATTATCCCTGGCCGGGAAACGTTCGGGAATTAAACACGGCCGTGGAGCACGCGGTTGTCATGTGTCGCGGGGCGCAGGTGTTACCGCGGGATCTCCCGGCGGCGCTGCGGCGACCGCCGGCGGAGGATCTCGGCCGGGAAACCCAGCAGCAGATCCAGAGCGGCAAACTTTCGATCAAGGAAGCGGAGAGGCAATTGGTCATGCATGCGCTCAAGGAGGCGGGAGGACACCGGACAGAGGCGGCGAAGAAATTAGGAATGAGCCGCCGGACGTTGCACCGTAAGTTGCATGAGTTTCATCTCGAAGGCTTCTGATTTGCCCGCTCGATGAATCCTCCGCGCCGTTCCGCTTGGCCGCGTTGGGGAAACCGGATGCTCGCCCGGGAAAGGGCATTCCCAGGAAACGCCATTTTCGACCCGTGCTGTTGCGCTCGGTCCGGATCAACCCAAAGAGGGTCGACGTCCGTGTTTTTTGGGGGGACACCTCCCGCCGCCAGAGGTTCCAGAGCAGCGACTGGCTGGCCTTATGGTCCTTGGGATTCGCCTCGCTTCGCCAGATCGACACCAGAGGGGAGTAGAGTCGTTCGATACTCTTATTGTTCGGCAGGAGGGGTTCGATCGGGGCGAGGACCTGTAGGCGGGCACGGCCGTCCAGTTCCTGCCGCCACGTGAAGAGCGGCCAGAGATCACGACGGTGGAACGTCTTTCCTGTGGTCGTGTTTTGCATGCGGAAATCGTTGTAACCGAAAAACAGAACCCGCGTCCTCTCGCTGTTCAGCGGCGCGGACTGAACCCGTCTGTGGGTGTAGAGCGGATACAGGAAAAAATTCCGTCGCGTCGTGGCGTTGGTTGCATTGCCATAGAGGGGCCAGAGCCGGTCGGCGTGCTTGCCCTCACCCCGAGCCCAGCCGATGAAGGGGAAGAACAGACCCCATTCGACGAAATGCTGCTCACGATTTTCGGTCCGCGTGAAGAGCGGCCACAGAATCGTGGTGTTATCGCGTAACGGGGATCGCTGCACGGTGACCAGTGGAAAAACCGCCTGATTCGTCACCGGATTTGTCGTTCCGATGCCTTCACGGCTTTTCAAGAACAGGGGCCAGAAAGCGAATGATTTATCGTGGCCCCCCACGATTTCCATTTCGTCGAGGGAATTGGTTTTCGACGTGACTTCCTTGTGCTCTTGGCCAAACACGGGCCAAAATTGCCATCCGGTGAGGTGGTTGCCGCGGCGAACATGAAAGAACGGCACGAGATAATTGTCGGTGATGATGTCTCGCTTGCGCGTTTGCAGCCAGAACGGCATCAGGGCAAAACGGACTTCATCCCGAAAGAGACGATTCCGCAGATGTCCGTAGAACGGCACGAGCGCAAAGTAATCGTTGGTTGGGTTGTCGGATTTTTGCCGGAAATAAATTGGGAAAATCGTCTCACGCCGCTTGGTTTCGCCGTTCACGGTTCCGCCGCCGGAAATGCTGAAAAGCTGCATGAATTGAATGCGACGCTCGGTTCCGAATCGATCGAAGGTGAACAGCGGATAGAGAAACTCGTACTCGGACCGCTCGGTCGCAGGGTCTTCAACGTGGGACAGCAATGGAGAAAGCCGCCAGAGCGTTTGATCCTCATTCTGTTCCTGACCCCACACCGGTCCGAAAATTTCCCGGCCCCAACCGGGACTCCACACGAGGGGAAACTCTTGCCAGAGCGGTCCTCCCTCCACACGTCGAGCGGCATCCATCGGCTCGGCAAGCATACTCCCGGACCGGCCAATCAGGCCGGCCCAGACAACGGCGATTGCGAAGGTTCGCTGCAAGGCGAAGGCAGCTTCGGAGAGGCAGGCGGGACCGTCAATGAGCCATTGCTGGGATCCGCCGGCGGCGGCAGCGGTGAGAACCTTCTCCGCGAAGCATCGAACCATCGAAGCATCGAAGGAAAGTTCGCTCGCGT
Organism: Akkermansia muciniphila; assembly: GCA_945861565.1. Lineage (GTDB taxonomy): Bacteria > Verrucomicrobiota > Verrucomicrobiia > Limisphaerales > UBA9464 > SIBK01. The sequence continues at coordinate 21,580 of CAMAUY010000047.1, read as the reverse complement.
TCAGATCCTCAGGACGATCTGCCGGCGCCTCGAAGAGGTGCGGGTGGATGACAAAAACCTTCACGATTTCCAGCATCACCCCCGTTCCTCCTGCCAACGGGTCGATGCCTTGATCGGGCTCTTCCCGACCGGAGTCACGCGGTAGGATTCGCACGCGAAGCCGCGAAGCAAAGCAGAGCCGGCTTGGTCAAAACGTCTCCGGACAACCTTCGAGTCGAAACGCAAAGTGCCGGGGGAAGAACCGCGGATTCACACGGATTGACGCGGATAAGGGGAAGTCGTTACCTCTCACTTTGATCACTTTCTGAGTGAGCGCCTGGAATCAGCGTTTGTCGGCGTTCATCCGCGGTTCCAAACTCCGGTTCATGGGATTACTGGAAAAGGCTGAAAACTGAATCTTTCCAGATTGATTTCTAATTCGTCACCCGCATGCTCGCCCCGCGCGCGGGCCGAACTCTTAATTCAGCTATCCCCAATGAAAACAGTCCATCGCCTCCTCAGGCTCATCGCCTGCTGGGCAGCCGGTTCGAGCCTCCTCTTCGCTCAAGAATGGACGCGCTTCCGCGGTCCAAATGGTGCGGGCATCAGCCCCGCCAAGACCATTCCCACTCATTGGGCGGAAAAGGATTTCAATTGGAAACTCGATCTCCCGGGTACCGGACATTCCTCGCCCGTCCTTTGGGGAGACCGCATCTTTCTAACCAGCACGGGCGATCAAGAAGGCGGACTTTACGTTCTATGCGTCGGCGCACGGGACGGGCGGCTGGCGTGGCGCCGTGACTTGCCTCTCACTCCGTTCAAGAAACACAAATTCAACAGCTTTGCCGCCGCCACGCCCGCTGTGGACCGGGACCGTCTTTATATCGTGCGCACAGAACCGGAGCGTTACACGATAACAGCGCTGACCCACGAAGGACAACACGTCTGGGAACGGGATCTCGGCCCGTTTGCCGCTGAGAACGGATGCGGGCCATCGCCCATTGTCTATCAGGATAAGGTCATCATTGGAAACGAACAGGATGGTCCGAGTTTCATCACCGCCCTGGACGCGGTGACGGGGAAGACGGTTTGGCAGACCCCGCGGAAGTCAGCCAAGGCCGCCTACTCGACTCCCTGTGTGTACGAACCCAAAGGCGGCAAGCCCGCACTGATCTTCAACAGTCAGGCGCACGGGATTTACGCGGTCGAGCCGCAAACGGGAACGATTCTGTGGGAATATGACCAGGCCTTTGACAAGCGCAGCGTCAGTTCTCCGGTCGTGGCGGGCGAGATCATCTTCGGTTCGTGCGGCAGCGGCGGCGGCGGTAACCTCGTCACCGCCATTCGAGCCCGCGATCCCGGCCACCTGCGGAAGCCCGAACTGGCATACCAACTGAAAACCTCCGCCCCCTACGTTCCAACGAGCGTCGCTCAGGGTGATTTCGTCTGGCTCTGGAGCGATGCGGGCATCGTCAGCTGCCTGCATGCGTCAACGGGGGAGATTCGGTATCAGGAGCGCGTCGGCGGCAATTTCTTCGGCTCACCCGTGTGGGTGGATGGAAGGCTCTTCGCGATTTCTACTTCGGGTGAAGTTGTCGTGCTGGAGGCGAGCGACAAATTCAAAGTGCTGCATCGTCATCCGCTCAATGATCGATGTCATACGACACCGGCGGTGGCGGGCGGGCGCATGCTCCTTCGTACGGAACGGCACCTCTTCAGTGTCGGTGGAAAATCCCGGGCCGATGACGTGGATTAAAAACTGGATCTGGGCCAAACCGGATGGCCGCCGCAGGATCGATCCTGGGGCGGCTCGGATTTGCAGCCAGCCCGATGGTGTTGGCTGAAGTGATTTAAAGAAACGGCCTGACTCATCGTCGGCGACATTTCAGACGCTCCTTGGCGGTCACTCACCTCGTACGGTCAAGAAACTCCTGTGGCTTCTCGGGACTGGAATTTCAAGAGGCCGCCGCGGTACCCGGTCTGTTCCGGGCGACCAACACGCGGGGTGCCCTTCACTGCCAATTTCAGCCTGCCTGGATAGAACCAATTATTTGCATCCATTATTTTTTTTGATTCAGTCCACAATTACGTGCTAGACTCCCCCCGTGGTGAGATCTGATCCCGTTGACACTCTCCGGAGACACGGCCTTTCAATTACGGCCCAGCGCTTGGCTGTACTGCGGGCGCTCGCGCGTCGACCCCACGGCTCGGCGGATGCCATTGTCGAGCAGGTTCGCGCGGAGATTAACGTCATCTCACGGCAGGCCGTATACAACGCCCTCGGGACCTTGACCGAGAAGGGAATCATCCGGCGGATTCAGCCCGCCGGGTCGCCGGCCATCTATGAGAACCGAGTGGGTGACAATCACCACCACTTGATCTGCCGCACCTGTGGAAAAACGGTCGACGTGGACTGCGCCGTCGGTAAGGCGCCGTGCTTGAAGGCCTCCGACCACGCAGGTTTCCAGATCGATGAAGCGGAGGTCATTTATTGGGGTACATGCTCCAAGTGTCTCGGGGCGGCGTCTGGGATACGAGACCAGGCGATCCCCCGTCGAAACCTCAAAGTCAGTGCTTCGAAAACAGAACCAAAACGCAACCCTATCTAATGAAAAATCAAATATTCAATGCCTCAACCGCAAGGAGTTTCCCCGTGAATGGAGTTGCTCAAAGATCAGCGATGCTACTAATTGGTGGAAGATGTTCAGTCGTTCTTGTTGCTTTGGCTCTTGGCCAATGGGCAGGGACCAACGGCGGCAGCGTGCTGGCCGAATCTATAAACTCAAAACCCTCAGGAATCATGGAAAAATGCCCAGTGATAGGTGGAACCCAAAAAGCGCCGTCGGACCGACACACGGCCGCAGGAGTGATGTCGAATGGGGACTGGTGGCCGAATCAATTGAACCTTCGAATCCTTCATCAGAACTCGGCCAAGAGCACCCCACTCGGCGAGTCCTTTAATTACGCCGAAGAGTTCAAGAAGCTCGACCTGGACGCGTTGAAAAAGGACATCGAATCGCTGATGAAGACGTCACAAGATTGGTGGCCAGCCGACTACGGTCACTATGGGCCCTTCTTTATTCGCATGGCCTGGCACAGTGCCGGGACGTATCGTGTTGCGGACGGCCGCGGTGGCGCATCCGACGGCACACAGCGCTTCGCGCCCCTCAATAGCTGGCCGGACAACGCCAACCTCGACAAGGCGCGGCGATTGCTTTGGCCGATCAAACAGAAATACGGGCAAAAGATCTCATGGGCTGACCTGATGATCTTCACCGGTAACTGTGCCCTCGAGTCGATGGGTTTCAAAACCTTCGGGTTCGCCGGGGGGCGAGCCGATGTTTGGGAGCCGCAGGAAGATGTTTACTGGGGGCCTGAAAGTGAGTGGCTCGGCGACAAACGTTACTCCGGCGACAGGAAACTCGAGAAGCCGCTCGCCGCCGTCCAGATGGGATTGATCTATGTGAACCCGGAGGGGCCGAACGGCAAGCCGGATCCTCTCGCCGCGGCCAAGGACATTCGGGAAACGTTCGCCCGCATGGCGATGAATGACGAAGAGACCGTGGCTCTCATTGCCGGCGGACACACCTTCGGAAAGGCTCATGGTGCCGCCAATCCGAAAGGGAATGTCGGCCCTGAACCCGAGGGAGCCAGCATCGAGGAGCAAGGCCTCGGCTGGAAGAATGCTTTTGGAAAGGGCAACGCTGGCGACACCATCACCAGCGGCCTCGAAGGGGCGTGGACGTCCACACCGAGGGCGTGGTCACACGGGTACTTTGTTAACCTCTTCGCCCACGAATGGGAACTGGTCAAGAGTCCAGCCGGTGCATCGCAGTGGGCTCCCAAGAACGGAGAGGCGAAGGGGACCGTGCCCGATGCTCACGACCCGGCGAAGACCCACGCGCCGATGATGTTCACGACGGATCTGGCGCTGAAGATGGACCCCATCTATGCGAAGATCTCGAAGCGCTTCCACGAGAATCCGGGCGAGTTCGCGGACGCCTTTGCCAAGGCCTGGTATAAGCTGACGCATCGTGATATGGGTCCCATCTCGCGATGCCTCGGTCCCTTGGTTCCTCAGCCACAGTTGTGGCAGGACCCTGTTCCCAAGGCTGACTATAAATTGATCGAGGAAAAAGACATCACTGACCTCAAGGGCAAAGTCCTCGCATCCGGGCTGTCCATTTCGCAACTGATCTCGACCGCGTGGGCATCGGCATCCACGTTCCGCGGGACGGACAATCGTGGCGGAGCCAACGGGGCACGCATTCGCCTCGCACCGCAGAAGGATTGGGAAGTCAACCAGCCAGCCGAACTCGCGAAGGTTCTGCAGACGCTGGAAAAAATCCAACAGGACTTCAACGGTTCGCAGTCCGGTGGCAAGAAGGTTTCGATCGCAGACCTGATCGTGTTGGGCGGGTGTGCAGCCGTTGAGAAAGCGGCGAAGAATGGCGGGCACGACGTGAAGGTTCCGTTCTCGCCGGGGAGGACGGACGCATCGCAGGAGATGACCGACGTGGCTTCCATGGCCGTGCTTGAACCGACCACGGACGGCTTTCGGAATTACTTCGGTCATGAGCACGACAGACCGGCGGAAGAGTTTCTGATTGATCGAGCCAGCCTGCTAACACTGACGGCTCCGGAAATGGCCGTGCTCATCGGCGGCCTGCGGGTCCTGAATCCAAGTGTTGGTTTCCCCGAGCTGGGTGTCTTGACGAAGCGGCCTGGGACGCTGAGCAATGACTTCTTCGTAAACTTGCTGGACATGAGCACGGATTGGCGGACGTCCCCCATGTGCAAGCACTTCTTCGAGGGAAAAGACCGCAAAACGGGTGAGGTCAAATGGACTGGCTCTCGAGTCGATCTCGCGTTTGGTTCGAACTCGCAACTTCGAGCCATCGCGGAAGCGTATGCGAGTGTAGACGCACAGCAGAAGTTCGTGAAGGACTTCGTGGGGGTCTGGAACAAGGTGATGAATCTGGATCGTTTTGACCTTTGACTCGGATCTCAGCTGAGAAAGGTAGTACATCAAAACTACCCGGGCCGGGGACCTGCTCGAAGGTGTCTTCGAGCAGGTCCTGATCCCAATTGGGTGTCGCACTGGATGGGTAGCCACTTGCGGGGGAAAAATTCTGCCTTTTCTCAGAAGGCCCCCCGCGAGTCCTGACGCTCAAACACCGCAGGGGCTCGAAGCCCGCTCCCTCCCGCCGCCGCCGCGCCACTCGTTCTAGTCACGTCGATTGGGTCCGGCGTAGGGCTCGCGCCGTTGGTTCTCGGGGATTTGTTGCACGGTTTCATGGGGGGGTTGCACAACGCATTTGTCTTGCACCGACGAAGCCACGCCTGTCCTGATCCTGCTCGACCTGATCCGCCCTCCCATGCAACGCTGCGCCAGGCGGGAAGTATATGAAGCCAAAGTGCAAAGCCGCGGTGACTTCAGCATCCAGGAAACCAGTCATCCGCTTCAGGCGGGCTGAGGCGCGAGCTATTTTGCCGCCGCGCAGCGCGGTGCTGACCGACGTGCGCGATCTGATTCTCGCCGCCCGCCAATCTCTAGCGCACGCGGTCAACGTTGTCGCCGAGTATCGGACCGATCTGTTGATGCGCACGGTACTCATTGCAAAACGGCACAACGCCTTGCGCCTCGCCTGGGTACGTTTGGAGAATGCCGGATGAAGACGATCAAAGCTCCGACGCGGAGCCCATCAACACACGCGCCGCGCGGAGCGTCTTGGCGGCAAATCGTCGGGGCCTTTTGGATTTTCATTGTCCTGTTCGTGCCAGTCGCACCGCTCCACGCCCAGCCCGCCGCGCCCAACTACGTGCTTTCGCTCGGTGGCACGAATGGATTCCTCGAATTGCCCAGCGGCGCGTTCAACGACCTCGAAGAAGTCACCATCGAAGGCTGGGTCAAGTGGATGGATGATGGCCAATGGCGGCGTTTTTTCGATTTCGGCATCGAAAATCGCGCAGTCTATGTGACACGAGTTCGGTCGAGCCCGCACGTCGCGTTAGTCATTCCAAAAGATGGCCATGGGAATGGTGATAATTATACCGCCCTGGTCGTCCGGGATCTCTTCCGCACCAATCAATGGTTTCACTTTGCGGCGGTCATCGCCCGGGATCGTGCCCAGTTTTACGTAGACGGGGTGCTCACAGCTTCCACCCCGAACCGGACACCCTTCAATGGCCTTCAGCAAGGCGGACGCAACCGTCTCGGGCGCGACAATTGGAAAGACAATGTGTACTACTACATTACCGACACGGAGGCATTCATGGATGAGTTCCGCGTTTGGCGCGGCGCACGCACGGGCGACCAGATTCGTCAGAACTTGTTCCGGCGGTTGACCGGCCAGGAGCCGGACTTGGTCTGCCTGCTCAACTTCGATGATCAGACTCCTGCCGACAAGTCAGGGCGGGCCAACGCAACAAAGCTGGTCGGCAATGCCCGAATTGTCCTCGCGCCATTGCCGTCGCCCGGGGAATTGATTCCCTTGGCCATGTTTTCAGGCAGGGTGACCGATAGCGCAGGGAAGCCTGCGGCGGGTGCCGCCGTTCGCATTGACCGAGACCGCGAGGTGGTGGCGACCACGCTGACCGATGCCAGTGGGGCTTACGAAATAGGGTTCAAGTATGTGCCCGGAACCTACGATCTGTTCTCGGAATTGGGCACGCTTGCCGGATGGGGCACGAATATTTCCGTCACTCCCCAAACTCCGGCCCGATTCGATCTGGCATTGGCCGCATCCGGCACCCTCTCCGGCGCGCTTTTGGCCATGGACGGAGCGCCGCAGGTTCGCGCGCTGGCTGAGGCGGAGGACGCCGTTTCCGGGCGGATGGTCGCCACTGCGGCGAGCGATGCCCGGGGTGAATTCACGTTCCGCAATCTTCGGCCCGGTGCCTACCGCATTCGCGCCAGTGGGGCCAACGGATATGTCTACCAGGCGGATCGCCGGCTGGTGGAGGCGGCCACGGGCAAGTCCGTCGCGAACATTGACCTGCGCTTTCCACCCTTGAAAAAAGGGGCGTGGGAAGTCTTCAACACCGCGCGCGGCCTGGCGAATGATGGCCAAATCCGCAAGATTCTGATCGAGCCGGACGGGTCGGTCTGGTTTGCCACCCAGGGCGGGGCTTCTCGGTTTGATGGCCACGAATTCGTCAACTTTACCACCGATGACGGCCTGCCGGACAATTTCGTCCAGAACATGGCCCGCGACAGCCGGGGAAATATCTGGTTCTCCACTCAGACTGGCATTGCCCGGTATGACGGAAAGAAAATCGACAAATGGACGGGCGATCAAGTGGCCAACACTCAATTCATTGACGCCATTTATGCGGCCCCGGACGGGAAGGTGTGGTTTGGGTCGATACGCGCCGATCCGGCCACCATTTTCTCTTTCGATGGCGAGACGTTTTCCTATTTCACGGGAACGAACGGGCCGCCGGGCAGCGTCCATAAAATGGCGGGTGACGGGAAGGGAATCATCTGGATGGCAAGCCGTGCCGGTCTGCTGCGCTTCGACGGGACCAACTTCGTCAACGTGACCAGACAATCGGGCTCGGATCTGGGCTTCATAGATACCCCGAGCGTCGCTGCGAATGGCAAGGTTTGGTTTGGCGTTAGCGGTGGGGCCGCGAGCTATGATGGAACGAATGTCGTCAGGTACGGCCGGAGCCAGGGACTTGGGCTTGAATCTGTCAACTGCACCCACATCGCTCCGGATGGCGCAGTCTGGTTTGCGGGCGACGGCGGAGCTTCGCGTTTTGATGGGACAAATTTTGTGAACTTCACCAAGGAGGACGGCCTGCCGAGCGACTTGATTATATTCGTGACCAGTTCGCCGGACGGCGTGATGTACTTCGGAAGTTATGATTCTGGTGCTGGCCGGTACGATCCGACGACTTTCATCAGCTACACCACCGCGGATGGTTTGGCGAAGAATTCCACCTGGTCCAGTTTCGTGGCTGCGGATGGTGCGGTGTGGTTTGGCCCCGACGCATCAGCGGGACCTCGAAATCCCGTTGACGGATTCTCTCGCTTCGACGGGCGGCAGTTCACTCCTCTCGCCGAGGTCAATCGAATGAGCATTCCTGGCTCGCTGGCGCAGCCCCGTGATGGCGTCTTGTGGCTGCCATCGCGCCGTGACGGGGTCATCCGCTTCGACGGCACAAACTTCATCCGTTCTATTTCGGCGGACGGCTTGCCACTGGACGGCGCGTACGCGATGGCAGCAGCGCCGGATGGATCTGTCTGGGCTGGGACTGGGAGTGGTTTATCCCATCTCGTACAGGGGCGTTGGCAGAATTTCCCGAGTCCCGGCGGGAGGCGGATTTCGAGCGTCGTTTGCGATTCCAAAGGGACGGTCTGGGCAGCATCGACGGTCACGGGAGTACCCATCCAAGGATCTTCCGTTTGGCGCTTTGATGGCGAACGATTTCAACCTTTGAACACCGGGTCCGGTTCCTTCAGAAACTATGTGTTCGGCCTGTTCATCGACCGGGATGACTCGCTCTGGATTGCGACGGATGAGGGAGCGTTCCAGTTTGACGGCAAAGAACTCACGCGCATCACGAAATCAAAAGGGCAGCTCGTAAATAATATAGTCCAATGTGTCTATCGCGACCGCCAGAAGGTGCTGTGGTTCGGCACCCGGACTGGTGCGAGCCGGTTTGACGGCGCGGTGTGGTCCACCTTGACGAAGGCCGATGGTCTGGCCGGCAGCGATGTCCGCACGATTTGCGAGGATAAATCCGGCGCTCTCTGGTTCGGCACGGATCGAGGCGTCACGCGTTATGTGGCACCACGCGTTGCCGCGCCGGCACCGCGCGTCACGGTACTGCTGGACAAAACCTACGAGCCGGGAGAGGCGCTGCCGTCGATCGAACGCGGACGGCGGGTCGACCTGAAGATTGCCGTGGCCGACTACAAGACCCGCTCGGAACTCCGCCGGTTTCGCTGGCAGGTCGTCGCCGGACGGCCCACGGCGGAGGCCTTGCGAGACAGCAGGACTTGGCAGTTGGAACCTGGGAGCGCCGGCGTCCGCGCCGGCGAAGGGGTCAAGTCGCAACCCGCCGGCAGGGATGTCGGCGCTCGCAGGGGTTGGCAAGTTCTCACGGAACCGCAATTCGTGTGGAATGCGCCGGAGACCGGGGAACACACCCTGGCGGTGCAATTCATTGATCGTGACCTGAACTATTCGCTGCCGACGTTGGTGCCGCTGCGCATCGTCCCGCCGTGGTTTCTCAACGCGTGGATCATGGGGCCGTTTGGTGGCACGACCGGCGGTCTGCTGATCTGGGCGTTCATCGCCCGTTCGCTCTACGTGCGCAAACGCCGAGAGGCCGACCGGCTGCGTGAGCAAATGCTCGAGCAGGAACGCGCTGCCCACCTCGCGCTCGAAGCCAAGGCCGCCGCTCTTGCGGAATCCAACCGCCAACTCGACTTGGCGCGCGAAGCGGCAGAGGACGCGAACAGAGCGAAGAGCAGTTTCCTGGCGAACATGTCTCACGAATTGCGCACTCCGCTTAACGCCATCATCGGCTACAGCGAGATGTTGCAGGAGGAAGCAGAGGACCTCGGCCAGCAGGGCTTCATTCCCGACCTCCAGAAAGTCCACGGTGCCGGCAAACACCTTTTGGGTTTGATCAACGACGTGCTGGACCTCTCGAAGATCGAGTCCGGTAAAATGACGCTCTACCTCGAAGACTTCGACGTATCCAAACTGGTTCGGGACGTGGCGGCGACGGTGCAGCCGCTCATCACAAAGAACGGCAACACGCTGGAAGTGGAATGCCCGGCGGACCTCGGTTCTATGCGCGCAGACGTGACGAAAGTGCGGCAGACGTTGTTCAACCTGCTGAGCAACGCGAGCAAGTTCACCGAGCACGGGGTCATTCGGTTGCGAGTCGGGCCAGTAGTCAGTAATCGGTCATCAGTAATCAGTAATCAGTCGTCAGTGATCAGTAGTCAGTCGGCGGGGGGCAGTGATCAGTCATCAGTGGTCAGTAATCAGTCGTCAGTGACCAGAAGTCAGTCGGCAGTGACCAGAAGTCAGTCGGCATCAACAAGTCCGCCGTCCCTACTGAATACTGATCACTGTTCACTGATTACTGGCCCCGGTTCACTGAATACTGATCACTGTTCACTGATTACTGGCATTACTGGCCCCTGCTCACTGATTACTTTCCGCGTGAGCGACACGGGGATCGGAATGACGCCGGAGCAGTTGGCCAAACTCTTCCAGGCCTTCATGCAGGCGGATGCTTCGACGAGCCGGAAGTTTGGCGGCACGGGACTGGGCCTGGCGATCAGTCGCAAGTTCTGCCAGATGATGGGCGGGGATATCACGGTGCAAAGCGAGCACGGGAAGGGCAGCACCTTCACCGTCACGCTGCCCGCCCAGGTCAAGGATTCTACCCTTCCAGCGGCGACTGCGACGGTCAGCGCCACACCGCCCTCCGCGCTCCGCAATTCACATTCCACCGTGCTGGTGATTGACGATGATCCGGCGGTTCATGATTTGATGCGGCGTTCGCTCGAGAAGGACGGCTTCCGCGTGGAACTCGCAGCGGATGGCAAACGCGGCCTCGAAATGGCGAAGCAACTTATGCCGGCCGTGATCACGTTGGACGTGATGATGCCGCACATGGACGGCTGGTCCGTGTTGACCGCGTTGAAAGCCGATCCGGCGACGGCGGACATTCCGGTGATCATGCTGACGATCGTGGACGACAAGCAGATGGGTTTCGCCCTGGGTGCGGCAGATTACTTCACCAAACCGATCGATTTTCAGCGGTTGCATCACGTGCTCGAGAAGTATCGCAAGCCCGCCGGGCAGCAGACTGTCCTGGTAATTGAAGATGATCCCTCCGCGCGGGAGATGTTGCGGCGCACCTTGGAGAAAGATGGCTGGCAGGTGGTGGAGGCGCAGAATGGCAAAGTGGGCTTGGTGAAGCTGGACGCCACCGTGCCTGCCCTGATTTTGCTCGACCTGATGATGCCGGAGATGGATGGGTTTGAATTCATGGACGCCTTGCGACGGCGCGGCGACGCAGAGCGCATTCCGGTGATCGTCATTACGGCGAAGGATTTGACGGAGGAAGACCGACGGCGGCTCAATGGCGGGGTGGAGCGAATTATACAAAAGGGCGCGACCAGCCAGGACGAAGTGTTGGAGTTGGTCCGCGCCTTAATGACGGGCAAAGTTGATAACGACGTGTAGGTCCACAAACCGGCAATCCGGTGGCAAAAATCCTATGGCAAAAATCCTATTGGTTGAAGACAACGAAATGAACCGTGACATGCTCTCCCGGCGACTGGAACGCAAGGGCCATGCGGTTGTCATTGCGGTGGACGGTCAGCAGGCGATTGACCTCGCCACCCGTGAAAGGCCGGACCTGATCCTCATGGATATGAGCCTGCCGGTGATGGACGGCTGGGAAGCGACGCGGCGTTTAAAGGCCGACGTGCAGACCAAGCATATGCCGATCATCGCCTTGACGGCCCACGCGATGCCCGAAGATGAACGCAGGGCGCGCGAGGCCGGCTGCAATGATTACGACACCAAGCCGATTGAACTCCCGCGTTTGCTGGAAAAGATTGACGCCCTGCTGGGAAGTACAGGCAATTCATGAGCCGCAGTGACAAAGCGAAGGCAGCGAAGGCGGCGAAAGCCGCGGCGAGCCGGCGTTCCGCCAACGCGGCCCGGCAATCCCCTCGTTCGCCCGTCGTCGTATTGCCGCGAAAACTCGATCTCTCCAAAATCCGTCATGATCTGCGCACGCCCATCAATCACATCCTCGGCTACTGCGAAATGTTGCAGGAGGACGAGCAGTTGCCTGCGATATTTGCTCCCGATCTGGCAAAGATTCACGCCGGTGGTCGCCAGTTGGAAGCATTGATCACCGAGTATTTCGACGAGGAAACGTTCGAGACCAAGCGGGGCGATGTCCACCGGCTCTGCCACGATCTGCGGACGCCGGTCAATCAGATCATCGGCTACAGCGAGATCCTGCAAGAGCAGGCCGAGGAAATTAGCCGCAAGAAATATCTGCCAGACCTGCGCAAGATCCGGGACGCCGCCGCCTTGTGGCTGGGGTTGATGGAGGAACATTTGTTGCCCACGGTTACCGGGGCTGACGGGGCGTCGGTGCTCGGATCTGAATTCGAAGGCTCCAGAATCCTCTCTCCGGGCATCACGTTCCAATCCCCGGCCGCCAGTGCCACCGCGCGCGCCCGCGAGGTCCACGGCCGGCTGCTGGTGGTGGACGATGACGAATCCAACCGCGACATGTTGAGCCGGCGGTTGCAGCACGATGGCTACACGGTTCAAACGGCGGCGAATGGCGTTGACGCGCTGCGCCTGCTCCGTTCATCCCCGTTTGACCTCGTGCTGCTGGACCTCATCATGTCCGGCCTCGACGGCTACCAAGTGTTGCTGAAAATAAAGCACGACCCGGCGCTGCGCGAGATTCCGGTCCTGATGTTGTCCGCGCTGGATCAGGAAGGCGGCATCGCGCGGTGCATTGAACAGGGCGCGGAAGATTACATCGCCAAACCGTTCCGCCCCGTGTTTCTGCGCGCCCGCATCGAGGCCTCGCTGGAAAAAAAACGGCTGCGCGATCTGGACCGGCTGAGGTTGGTCGAGTTGGGACGTGCCCATGAGCTGGTGCGGCGCGCCTTTGGCCGATACGTATCGGAGGAGGTTGCCACGCGCATCCTGCAATCCCCTGAGGGCCTCGAGTTGGGCGGCGAAGAACGCGAAGTCACGATTCTGATGTCTGATCTGCGCGGCTTCACGGCGCTGATCGCGCGGCTGGCGCCGCAGCATGTGGTGGCGCTTCTGAACCTCTACCTCGAGGCGATGGTGGAAGTTATCAGCCGTTACGGCGGCACGATTGACGAGATTATCGGCGACGCGATCCTTGTCCTCTTTGGGGCGCCGCTGCCCTCAGAGGATCATGCCGCGAAAGCGGTCGCCTGCGGATTGGCCATGCAACTCGCGATGGCGGACGTCAATCAGCGTCTTAAGGCGAAAGGGGCGACCGAGTTGGAAATGGGCATCGGCATCAACACGGGCCGGGTGATCGTCGGCAACATCGGATCACTACGCCGGACAAAATACGCCGCGGTGGGTTTCAACGTTAACCTGGCCGGGCGCATAGAATCCTTCACCACCGGCGGCCAGGTCCTGATTTCCGAGAGTACCCGTGCAGCAATCCAGTCACCGCTGCGGCTGGATGCGCAGTTTTCGGTCGAACCCAAAGGAGCGGCGCAAAGCCTGCAGTTGCATGAAGTCGGCGGCATCGGCGAGCCGTTCAACCTTTTGTTGCCCTCGCGGTCGGTGGCCCTTGATGCGCTGATGGTGCCGCTGACAATCGCTTTCACGGTTTTGGAGGAAAAATTCCTCGGACGAACGGTTCATGTCGGACGCCTTGTCGCGTTGTCCGCAACGGAGGCCGGGATTGAATCCGAGGTGGCGCTCGCTCCCCTCAGCAATCTGAAGATTGAGCTTGCACCGGTGGCGGGCGCTAATCCGAGCGGTGAAATCTACGCCAAAGTAATCGGCGTCGTGACTGGGGCTGCGAGCCAGACACGCATCCGGTTTACCTCCCTTTCTCCCGAACTAAAAGTATGGGTGCAGCAGGCGGCGGCGCATTCGGCGAGCGATCCCAGAAGCCATCCGAAGTAAATCGGTTGGCGTGGGAAAAAAGTCCCGGATACCGTTGGCGCGATGAGAGATTGCAGCTCTCACGTGTTCTTTTTTCCAGCCTTATGACGATGATCAACTTCGCCGGGTCCCGGAAGGTCTGAATAGCTATGAGTGCCGAGATCATTGACCGCACCGGAGATTCCAAGCCGGCCGGGGTGTCATTCCGCCGCCGAGCCTATCCGTACCTCGCGTGGGTTCCTTTGGCGTTGCTCCTCCTGATCGGCACACTTTGGGCAGCGGCCGCGTTGTATTTCGACGTGCGCGCAGCGTCGCTCCGTGTGCCGCTGGCCGCTGCGTATGTCGCGGCCGCGCTGGCAGTCTGGATTCGGGTGAAGGGCAAATGGCGCAAGGCGGGGTTGACCGTGGTTGGCTTCGCGCTCGTGCTGGGTTGGTGGTTCACGCTTCAACCCTCGAATGATCGCGACTGGGAGCCGGACTTGGCGGTGCTCCCTTACGTGGACATCGAGGGGAACAAGATCACGATTCACAACATCCGCAACTGCGACTACCTCACCGAGACGAACTTCGTCGTTCAGCATTACGACCGCACCTTGGACCTGGACACGTTGCACACCCTGGATCTTTACATGGTCTATTGGGGGGCGCCGCTCATCGCCCATACAATGATGAGCTTCGGTTTCGCAGAGGGTGAACGGGTCTGTTTTTCGATTGAAACCCGGAAGCAGAAGGGCCAGGTGTATTCGGCGGTGAAGGGGTTGTTTCGCCAGTTTGAACTCATCTGCGTGGTCGCGGATGAACGCGACGTGGTGCGGTTGCGCACAAATTACCGCCAGGGCGAGGAGGTCTATCTTTACCGTCTGCGCTCCTCTCCCGCAAGCATTCGCCAGTTGTTCCTCGAGTACGTGCAGCGCACCAACCGCTTGCGCCATCACCCCGAGTGGTACAACGCCGTGACGGACAATTGCACCACCGGCATTCGCGCCCAACGCAGCGCTTCCGAGCGTGCACCCTGGGACTGGCGAATGCTGGTCAATGGTCGCGGCGACGAGTGGCTCTACGAGCGCGGCCTGTTTTTCACGAACGTGCCGCTCGCGGAACTGAAGGAACGCGGCCATATCAATGTTCGCGCCCGGGCTGCAGACAAGGCGGCGGACTTTTCAAAGCAGATTCGCCAAGGTGTACCGTAACTTCACTTAAGACCAAGCGGGAGCGCGGTTGGACAGTTTTGAGGAGATCTTGCTGGCGGATCAATTCCGGGTGCACGGTTTCAGTTTCCGCTCTCGCGAGCCGGGCCTGGGCGCCCCGCTGATCTGCGTCAGCCCTTTCAATCCAGCACTCTAGCGGACGCCGCGCTGCGGCGTCCCCGCGCCGTTAAGGCGCATCACGAACCGCGCAGCGGCCCTGTCCGCCGGCTGGACGCGGGCGGGGTTGTCGCAGCGCGACAACCTCTACCGACAACATCGGGATGCGCGGGCCTTCGAGCCTTCGGGCCATGGCGGAAATTCCTGTTGCACCAGAAATCAAAGCGCACTCGATTGTGGCCAACGACGGCGACGCCCAACCTCCTGCGGGTGCCGACGGAGTGGTGAAATATGCCAGCGCGCATGTGCCTTACGTTGAGTCCGCAAAGCTCATGGAAGAACTGAATGCGCTCATGCCGATCGTCGGTGTTGAATTTCAGGAAGAATGGGCGCTGTTCCCAGTCGAAGGCCGACGTGGCCTTCCCGTGGAGAAACATCAGCATCGCGGCAAAATGCACGGGGTGGCCTTCACTGCGCGTCAGCACGCCGCGCAGCAGCGCCTCGATAACCAGGGGTGGATGGAAGTCCTCGATTTGCAGAAGGGCCTGCGTGAGGCTGCCGTAGGTATCCGAGCCCTCCAGCGCGTGCGTGAGCACCGCGGTGCGCTCCGCGTCGGAAATGAGGTCGGGTGCGCATTCGGCAACGGCAATGCGCACGCGATGATTTGAACTCTGCAGCGCTTTCCGCAGGGCCACCCGTGCTCGCGGGGAGTCGAGCGCGGCGAGCGCCTCGACGTCGCGCCAGTCGTCGACGCTGCGCGAGAGCAACAGGTTCTCAATCTCCACAAGTTCATCTGGCGTCGCTGTCTCGAAGAGGGCGACATCGTACCCGATGCCGTCGTGCCACCGATCGTACGTGCCCACCATGCTTTCGCGAAATCGATCCACCGCAGTCTCGACTTTGGGCGTCGTCACACGCGCTGGTTGCGGGGGGACCGGCGAAAGCCCGGCTTCGAGGCCGCGCTTCGATTTCTCTTGTCTGCCCGTGCGGTGCGCCTCAAAGAGCGCGGCATCGGCGGCACGTTGCTTCGCTTCCAACTGGGCGCGAAGCGCGTTCATGTCGGGGGGCGGTTCGGGCGGGCGGGGCGGCTCGAGCACAAAGTAGAACCGCTCCGCATCGGAGAATTCACCGGAGTAGCCCGACGCGTTGCGATCGTAAAAAGTGATGGCTCGCGAGGTCTTGCGCGCACGGGTGCTGACGGGCTTGGCGAGCTTGACGCAGGCACCCGCCGGCGGTGCCGGAAAGCAGCTCGAAAACTCGACGATGGCGTTGCCCGCCTTGAGCTCGGCCTCGATGAGTTTTCGGAGCGGCGCGGGGAACGCCGCGATCTGTTTGCTGAATTGCCCGGGGATTTTTATGACCGCCTCCTCGCGACCGCGTGGATCGCCACGGCTCGGTAGATCACGCCGGGCACGACTCCGAAGGGGGAGCGGGGAAACCAGGTTGGCATAGGGTGAGTGGGAGGAGGGCCGGTGCTGGCTTCTCTACCACGCAGCGTGCCGGAAGGGAACTTGTCTCGGTCTATGGAAGGTAGAAACGAAGGGTGCCATCAACGGTGTCGGCACTTTTGATGCCGAGGACGGACTGGCGAAGACCGGCATTGCCGACGCCCTGGACGCTGCCGTCCGAGAGGCCCAGGTTGCCCGCGTTGAGACCGTGGCAAACTGACGGATACCATCTGGCGTCTTTCCCGCCTCCGGGGAAATTGATCGTATAGCAAGCCGTGTTGTCGGGCAGCCCGGTGAATTCGAAACCATTGAGACTGCGGTCCGCAGTCAAGATGTGGGTGGGTCTTCCATCATCTGCATCGTTGCCGAGGGCGTAGCTGACATTCGTGAGATCGCAGTTGAAAAAATTCGTGGCGGCACGGCGCGGAATGTCGGTCGGACAGAGGAGTATCTTGGGGGTTGCGAGCTCGTTGGAGGCGATGCGCAATTGAAAATTGACGGTGGCATTACCGGTGTTGTTAGGCTTGCCCCCGCCCTGGGTCTGATCGACTTGCCAGGGGTACTTGCCGGCGTGATCGTCGGCCCACAACTTCATCCCCAGCGCGATTTGCCTCAGATTATTGACGCATTGGATGCGTTGAGCTCTGTTCTTGGCCTTGGCGAGAGCCGGTAGCAGCATACCTGCCAAAAGGGAGATGATGGCAATTACCACCAACAGCTCGATGAGAGTAAAGGCGCGCCCAACCGGAGTATTCCCGCTTTTCATTTTGTTCTGGTCAACACGCAAAGGGAATCACAGCACGGCTGCTTTTGAAAACCCCAGAATTCGAATGATGCCTTTAAACAAATCAAGCAGTGACATGGCTCAAGCAAGCCGGCACTTCCGAGGACTACAGCGGGCTTTATCGCAGTGCGAGGCTCCTGAAGCGGAGGTCACCTTGTCATGGCGGCTTTGCCCCTTGGGTTTCTTCGCTCCGCTGGCGCAGTTCCGTTAGTGTGATCTCCGACGTGACGTCGTGTTCGAGTACTTTCGGAATCGCCACGCGTTGCGAGCCGTAGATGCCGGAATGCCCGCTGAATAGATACGCGACGAAGCAAGCCACCGCGAGATAGGGCGCGTGTTCGGCACCGAACAGCTCGATGCCCATGAGGGTGCAGGCGAGAGGCGTGTTGCTCGCCCCCGCGAACACCGCGACGAGGCCGAGCCCGGCAAACAGATCGGGCGGGGCACCCAAGAGCACGCTCAAAGCGTTGCCCAGCGCGGCACCGATGAAGAAAAGAGGTGTCACCTCGCCGCCCTTGAAACCCGAACTGAGGGTGACGGCCGTGAAGAGCAGCTTCCAAAGCCAGCTCCACGTCGTCGCGCCATCCGCGTGGAAGCAGGAGAGGATGCTGACATCGCCCACAATCGGGCTGCCGACACCCAGGCCGAGATACGAACGGGTGCCCAGCGCAGAGGCGAACGCGATCACAGCGACACCCCCGATGACCGGGCGAAGCCACGGCCGGTGGATGCGTGCCTTGAACTGAGTTTCCAGCGCGTGCGTTAGGTCCGAGAAAAGCAGCGAGGCGAGACCGAACGCCAGCCCGGCCAAGAGCACCTTGACGAGCAGCAGGAGGTCCAGGTGGCCGAACCCAAAGCGGGCGGACGCGGAGACGACCGCGATGTGATACCGCGTGTGCTGGATACCCCACGCGGAACAAGTCAGGTCACCGACGAGTCCCGCGAGCAGGCAGGGGACCAGCGCTTCGTAGCGCATCCGGCCGATGGCGAGCACTTCCATCGCGAACACCGCCCCAGCCAATGGCGTGCCGAAGACCGAACCAAACCCGGCAGCCACTCCCGCCAACAAGAGCGTGCGCCGGTGGCGTTCGGCGATCCGGAACCAATCGATGAACCCCCCCGCCAACCCGCCGCCCATCTGGATGGCCGTGCCTTCGCGCCCGGCCGACCCACCGAAAAGGTGAGTCAGCAAGGTCGTCACCAGGACCAGCGGAGCCATGCGCGCTGGGACGCCCCCGCTTGGCTCGTGAATTGCGTCCAGCAGAAGATTCGTGCCGCGTTCGGAGTTCCCCCCGAATGCCCGATACAGCCAGACAATGACGGGTCCAGCCAGAGGGAGCAGAAAAAGGAGCCATGGCTGTTCAAACCGGAGCTGAGTCACGCGGTCGAGTGCCCACAGAAACAGGGCGCTGGCCGAACCAGCCAGCGCCGCCACGGGAGTCACCAACAAAAGCCAGCTGCCGAGTTGACGCAGGCTATCGAGATGCGTCCGATGGTTGAGAAATTCCTTCATCACGCCTGCGGATGTGAGCGCGGTGCCCCCTCGTAACGAGGCCGAGGTCCGTGCCGGGCTGGCCTTCGGCTGCGGTCCCGGACGCGCCCACGCCCATTTTTTCCAATTTCGGGTTCGGGGGGAGCGCCCGCTCTTGGGACTGCGGCGGCAGAACGAAGTGGCGACGCCGCTTTGGATTCCTCGCGATCTCGATGAACCTGTGAGCCACCCGTGCTTGACGGCTCAGCCAAAGCGGGGTCGCCGCTCGCCGACTCGCTCTGCCCCCGCACTCCATACTCCGCCCAGGCCCGGATCTTCACGTGGCCCTTCTCCATGAGTTCATACGTGGCAGGACGCAGAGCGTGTTGGAGGTACTCGATCAGTATGAGCTATCCCTAGCAGAGCTGGAGATGAAGTCAGTACTAAACAAACCTTCGGTTGAGGGGTTGCACCGATGCTGGCTGGTTCCAATAAATTCACAATTCCGGGCTTGACCCTTTAATGGAGAAACTGACGCACGTTCGAAAATCACGCTTGCTGCGAGACGGACCATTTTGTATCGCTCTCCCCCACCTTGAGATTACCCCATTCAGAGAGCTCGACGCCATGAGCCACAGCCCGTTCTTCGGACAGATCGCCCGCGCGATGCGGATCGGCAACCTCGCCGAGAGGCTCAAGATCTCGACGCCGGAGGCGCTCGAGCGCGTCGCCGTGCACGAGGACGTGTACCAGAGGGGCCGCGCCACGCGGCGCGAGTTCATGGGGAACCTGGCGAAGACAGCCGCCGCGGCCGGCCTGGCGGCTTTGACCGGCCCGTTCGCCATGAGCGGCACGGCGAGGGCGCTGGGGTCTCCGAGCATCGGGATCCTCGGCGCCGGCCTCGCGGGGCTCGTGTGCGCCGAGCAGCTCCGTGCCAAAGGGATCATCGCGACGATCTACGAGGCCGAGGAGAGCCGCGTCGGCGGGCGCTGCTGGTCCATGCCGAACTTCTTGCCGGGCATGGCGATCGAGCACGGCGGCCAGTTCATCGACAACCTGCACAAGGAGATGCTCCGCCGCGTCCCGGCGGGCTGCGCGCTCGGCGATTTCGGCAAGCTCCCCGGCGAGGTCGACTACTTCATCGACGGGCAGCACTACCACGAGTCCGTGATCGTGGACGCGTACCGTGACTTCGTGGCGGCCCTGCGCGCCGACCAGCAGGGGTCCTCTGCCGAGGTGAGCGCCGACAGCTACACGGCGTACGACGAGAACCTCGACAACACGTCCCTCGCCGCGTACGTGGCGGGCGCCAACGGACTCGGGATTGCCGCGGAGCCGCTCCTGCAGAATGCGATCCTCTGCGCTTACGAGGGGGAGTACGGCCTCGCCGCATCCGAGCAGAGCGCGCTCAACTTCGTGCAGTTCATCCACGCGGACAGGCGGTCGAAGATGGCCTGGTTCGGTGTCGCGAGCGACGAGCGCTGGTACGTCGTCGGCGGGAACGACCAGATCGCGCAGGGCGTCGCGGCCGGCCTGCCGGGACAGGTCCGCGGGGGGCACCGGCTCACGGCCGTGCAGCGCCTATCGGACGGGCGCATCGAGCTCACATTCGCAAACAGGGTCAAGGCCATCCATGACGCCGTCGTGATCACCCTCCCGTTCAGCGTGCTCCGCCTCGCTGTCTCGCTCCACCCGAACCTTGGTCTCTCCGACGCGAAGCGGCTCGCGATCGGCGAGCTGGGCTATGGCACGAACGCGAAGATGGCGATCGGCTTTAACGACACCCCGTGGCGGAGGCCGAGCGCCCACGCGGCTGCGGGCACCGACGGCTTCGCGTACATGAGCGGCCTCCCCAACGCGCAGGTCGCCTTTCCGGCGAGCCCGTATGAGTCCATCGAGGGTCCCGGCGGGAGGGCGATCGAGGTCGACTATTCGAGCGGACCGCGCGGCGCGGCGCTCCGGCCGTCGCGCCCGACGGAGGAGGCCGAGAACTTCCTCACCGACTTCGACAGGGTGACGCCGGGGGTCAAGGCCGCTGCCATGCGCAACCGCCACGGGAAGCTGACCAAGGTCCGCCTCGACCACTGGCCGTCGAACCCGAACTGCCTGGGCAGCTACACCTGCTACAAGACGGGCCAGTTCACGACGATCGCCGGCAGCGAGGGCAAGCAGGAGGGGAACCTCCACTTCGCGGGCGAGCACACCGACTCGTTCTACTCGTGGCAGGGTTTCATGGAGGGCGGTTGCCTCTCCGGGATCCGGGCCGCGCACGAGATCCTGGCGGACATCAAGGCCGGTCGCCTCTAGTGTCGGCGCGGGCCAGCGCTCCCAGCCGCAGCTCAGTGGCCTCCAATTCATGAGCTTGATGCAGCCCTGATTGCCGAAGACACACTCTGAATCTTGATTGACTGCCCGGCATCGGGAAAGCAGTGTGCCGAAACAACCAGCTCTGGCGAAAAAATTGCTCTAATCCCAATCGCTGTCCGAGTGAAGTGACCCACCTGTGAAAGCCGAAACACTTGGCCCGACGCTCATGAGCCGTCTGTGCCGCGGGATGGCTCTCCTCTTGCTGTTGACTCTCCCAGCTGCAGTGCAAGCCCAGTTCGATTACACAACGGCCAACGGCCAGATCACCATTACGGGATACACCGGTCTCGGCGGTGCGGTGACCATTCCTAGCACGATCAATTTTCTGCCTGTCACCCGCATTGGAGACAATGCGTTCTACTTCGACCCCAGCCTGACCCGTGTCACGATTCCCGACAGCATCACCAGTATGGCTCCGGTAATAAATAAAGGTAGCAAGTAGTGAGCAGTATGCCCATGATGCTCCGCCATGGATCATCATGTAGAGTTGAGGGCGAAGTTCAAGGCGATCTGGCCACTACTTGATGAGCGAACACGGCGTATCATGGCGGCGAACG
>CAMAUY010000046.1 GCA_945861565.1 Akkermansia muciniphila | reverse complement strand
TTGTCGGTAGAGGTTGTCGCGCTGCGACAACCCCGCCCGCGTCCAGCCGGCGGACAGGGCCGCTGCGCGGTTCGTGATGCGCCTGAACGGCGCGGGGACGCCGCAGCGCGGCGTCCGCTACCGTCTCCGACAACATCGGGATGCACCGATCCGCGACTCATATTTCAGTTCGGACTTGTATTAAACGGTGCCCAGATCCTGTAATGAAGTCCGCTCGCCCTTCGGTTCAAACCTGTTGCTGCCATGCCAATCGTGGTTTACAGCACGGGTGTGAGAAACCAGCATCCGCGGGTCACCGATCGCCGGTGGCCGATCGTTATAAAATACCAACCCGGAGAGAATGAAGGTCAGCGATGACATGACAACGTATATGAATGTCCTCAAACCTAAATTGAAAGGCGACACGGTGTGTAAACACACTTTGATATTCCGACGTCGTTGGGCCGAGGTGTTGAAAGATGCCTTGTCCGCATGGCTGTTTCTATTAGCCGGTGTCGGATTGAATGGTGCGGATGGAAATAGCCAAGACGCATTTCAGCTTACGATTGCCCAAGCCAATACCGAGAACCCGAGGAACAGCGAGTCAGACATTATCGCTCTCAACGAGGGTCGGCTGCTGCTTGGATGGAGTGAGTTCTATGGCAAAACCAGTGCCGACGACGGCAGCGCTCGGATTGTCGGCCGGGTATCGGAAGACGGGGGACGAAGCTGGGGGAAAAAGTACACCCTGGTGGAGCATGAAGATGGACGCAATGTAATGGAGGTTAACTTCATCCGTCTGAAGAGCGGCGAAATAGCCCTTTTCCATTTCAAAAAGTATGAGGAAGTTGCGGACACCTGGAATAAGTCGACATCGAAGACCGGTGATTGTCGGATGATCATGCGGGTCTCAAAAGATGAAGGCAGGAGCTTCGGACCGCCTCGCGAACTTACGCAAAAGAATCGTTACGTGGAAAGTGCCAGTGGAAGGGGCCTCATGCTCAAGAGTGGAAGAATTGTCATCGAATGCGACGACTACTTTGGCAGCGCGTTCTGCCTGATTTCTGACGATGATGGCAAGACATGGCACGAGGGCAAACGTATTAAACCGGTAGGGGGTGGATGCTGGGAACCCGCCGCAATCGAGCTAAAGGATGGGCGACTTCTCATGTTTCTCAGAACGATTCTCGGTGGGCAATACCAGACGATTTCGCAGGACGGGGGGGAAACCTGGAGTGTACCAACGCTCACAGCCCTCCGAGGTTCTGGGTCGCCCATTGCAATTGAACGAATCCCCCGGACGGGGGATCTCCTGGCGATTTGGAATCACGACGTCGGAAGTCCCCACTCAAGAAATCCCCTGACCGCGGCGATTTCGACCGATGACGGGCAAACCTGGAAGCACATTCAGAACATCGAGGACAAATCCGATGATAGATGGGCCTATCCTGCGGTTACGTGGGTCGAGAACCGCGCGCTTATTACCTACTTCAACTACAAAGGGGGCATGTCACTTCAGCTTAAGAGCCTGCCCATCGATTGGTTCTATCAAGTCCGACCTCGGCAATAACCTTGA
Source organism: Akkermansia muciniphila (assembly GCA_945861565.1). GTDB lineage: Bacteria > Verrucomicrobiota > Verrucomicrobiia > Limisphaerales > UBA9464 > SIBK01. The sequence goes on along the minus strand of CAMAUY010000046.1, from coordinate 35,905 downwards.
TGCGGGAGGCGGCCCGCGTGCTTCCAAAATTGACCGATGGGAAGGGCGGGTGAGCGCCTACTTCACCGGTTCGAACTTAAACTTTTGCCCCCCCACCGCCGCCGCCACCATCGCACCGCTCTTGGGCAGCGTGAAGACCGCGATCCCTAGCTCATACTTCGCATTCGCCGCCGCGCCCGACGCGGCGACGTTCGCCTTGGCTTTCGCGCTCATCTCCCATTTGCTGCCCTTGAAGCTCTTGAGCCCCTCCGCCGTCTCAAAGAAAATGACTTCCGCATACGACCCGCCGCCCACTTGCGCGCCGATGCTGACTTCCGACATGGTGGCGTTGCCAACCACCTTACCATTTTCGAAAACCAATCCCTTGCCTCGCGCGCCGCCGAGGATGAACCCGCCCTCACCCACGCCGGGGAGAATCACGTAGCCCGCCGCCTTGGCGAAGAAGTTCGTCATCGTGGGGTCGGCAGTCTTGAAATTTAGGATCGCCTGCTGCGATTCGGTTTCGAGTTTTTTGGCCTCTTCCTGCTTCTTGGTCCCGGCGGCAGCGCGGGTGGTGAAAGTCGGCGTCAGCGCCACGACCAATAGTGCGGCCACCATGGTATGATGGAGTATTCGTTTCATAGTTCTGTTTTTTACCTTTTTCTTTTCGTCCTCAATGCCTCTGGGTGGAGAATTAAGATTTAACCACCGATCGCATACCACGCTAGGCCACGGAAGTGGGCTTGCCAAGCGACCCATTGTGAGTTGTCGCGAGAGGAAGCCGGCATCGTCATGAAATTCTTCCATCAACCCGGACTCGCTCGCCACCCCCAGCGGGAATCGGGTCAACGGGACTCATCTCGATCCAGGCGCCGACCTCGTGAACGCGATGGAAGTCCGGGCTCCATTCTGGAATTGGGGCCAGATTCCAACGCCAGACGCGGTCGGGGGGCCGCAACGGGAGGTGTTGGAGCCAATCTTCGCGACGCAGGAGGTGTCCGTCGGGAGCGACGTCGAGACGCGCGATATCGCCGATCAAGACGCGGGTGCCGGAGCGTTGGGCCATCCAGCGCAAATGGCTGCAAGCGGCAGCCTGTGCACACCGCTCAGCCAGCCCTGGGTTCGCCCTCGCTGCGGGAACGGCATTGGAGTGGATCAATCCAAGTTGCGAGAGGCAGTTGGCGGAGACAACTAGGTCGGGTTCCATCCCAGGCAACGGCTCCGGCTTCGCCTGTTCAAACAAGCTGACGGCTTCGCTGGCCGAGATTGTATTCCGTCGACGGGCCAGTTCGGCAATGGCACCCGTGGCATCCCACGGTTGGCAGACGACACGGCCAGGATTGGACCGGGCGAGGTTGCGAGCTGCGGCGCTGACGACGATATCCGCCAGAACGGTCAACTCGAATCGTTCGGCCAGTTCCTTGACGGGAACGTCTCGACCATCCCCCGCGCCGATGATAAGAGCCCAGCCATGCCGGGAACAGCGATTGGCGCCTTCGAGGATCACTTCCCGACTGGCTGCAAGGTGCGACGCCCATGCCGAACCAACCCGCGCGTGGCGCAAGGAAATCGCCGTCAGCTCGCCGGCCAGCCCGAGTTGCTGGGCGGCGAGGGGCGAGTGGAGTCGCGCAGCCGCGAGGAATTGACCAAGCACAGGGGCATTTTGCCCGTCGGCGACCCAGACGTCTCTGTCAAATGTTCAATCAGGCCATATCGGGCCAAGTCCGGCTGCGACAACTGAGAAGTTACTGCGGTCAATTCTATCTCTTTCCCGTCCTACGTTAGAACGGCGCCCTCGCCACTCCTTTCGTCGAACACGGCCCGGTGCGGATCGATGACCAGCCAGCACGCGGCACCCAGAAGAAACAGGCTTCCCAGCACGTATAACGGCAAATTCCAGTCGCCAAACCACTTCACGGAGTAGGCCACAGCCAGCGGACTGAAGATGCTGCCAATCTGGCCGGCCGTGTTCATCGCCGCACTCACCACGCCGGAATGTTCGCGGCCAATGTCCACGCAGGTTCCCCAGGCCGACGCCGTGGTAAACATGCACGCGGCCGTCGCCACGGCGATGGACACCGCCGCAGTCATCGGCACCGCGGACGTCGCGGCGTTGAACGTCGCAAGCGCCGCGATCGAATACCCGACGATTCCCGGCACCCGTCGTCCCACGCGCAGCCCGTAACGCGCCGCCAGGATGTCGGAGAGGTATCCACCCATGAATTGGCTCACAACGCTGAGCATCAGCGGCAGGCCGGAAACAAAACCCAGCGACGCCGCATCGAAGCCATGCCGCTCCTTCAAGTAGGTCGGAAGCCAGGTGATGCAGAAATAGAAAGTGACGGCGTTGGGGACATACATGAGGCATAGCGCAATGACATTGCACTGCCGAAGCAGGTGTCGCCAAAACGGCCAGCCGCCCTGGAATGGAATCTCGGTCGGCCGCCCGGCGAGAATGAGTTCCCGTTCGGCAACGTTGACCGATGGATGTTCCGCCGGCTCATTGCGGAACCACGCCTGCCAGACGAAGGCCCACGCGAGACCGAGGCATCCAAACCCGACAAACAGCCATCGCCAGTGCATGTAATGGAGCAGCATCGCCACCAGCGGGGGCGTGAGCCCGCCCGACAAATACGCCCCGGCAAAGAACAATCCCTTGATCGTCCCGCGGTCGCGCTTCGGAATCCAGCGCGAGAAGGTGCGTGCCACACAAGGCCATGCGCCCGCCTCGCCCATCCCGAAGAGAAAGCGCGTCACGAGCAGCGACGTCAGATTGAATACACCCGCGGTGATCATCGTGAACAGCGACCACCACAAGACAATGCGCGTGAGAATCGAGCGAGTGCCAAGCCGGTCCGCCCACCACGCGGTCGGGATTTCAAACAGCGCATAGGCGATGGCGAACGCGCTGAACACGTAGCTCATCTGAACGCTGGAAAGATGCAGGTCGCGCATGATCTCTGGCGCCATCTTCCCGATGCAAGCGCGGTCCAGGTAGGTAATCATCGCCAGGAGCACGGTCAGGCCCACCACCCGGTAACGGACCCGCGTAGGGCGCGCCGCCGCCTCGTTGCCTGCCGACCCGGCAATCGCCTCAGATTCTATAGGAACATCGTTCATAATGTCGTCACGTCTGGACGGAGCCCGTCGTCCGATTGAGGTGGTAACGGCCGTAGTGTCGTTGCCGGGGCGAAGGGCAGTCAAGGTCAGGGTAGCCCTTCAAGGCATGGATGGAATACGGCCGATGCTGTGCTATGAAGGGACTCCGTTTTTCAACTTCAGCCACTTCCTGAACCGTCCGCAGAAATGTATCCGTCTCATAGCCCAGCGACTTTTCGAGATGCTCCCTGATTTTCTTTTCAAGGGCGGCGTGTTTTTGGCAGTTGTTTCAAAGATTACATTTCCGCTGGCGATAACTGTTTCAACCTTGGAAAAGCCCAATGCCTCAAAGAGCCTGCTCAAATGATCCATCTTGACGGTATGTCCGCCAACGTTGATGGCGCGTAGGAAGGCAATATATTTTGTCATGAGGGTTCTGTGCGCACGGCAATCAGTCAGAGTTCTTAGTGCCACCGGTGTACAATACTGCACCCTCGCCGCCTAACGTACTTGGAACAGGACTTTGACTTCGTTGGGCAAGAGTGCCCGATCATAAATCCGCAGGTCGTCTATCGCACCGTGAAAGTAGAGTCCGTCGTAGGCTCCCGGTCTCCCCATCGCAAATGGCAGCGCCGGTCCGACGTCGGTGGCAATATTTTTGGCGGCACCGCTGGCGGTACCGTCCACGTAAATCGTACAGTTCCAGTTGCCAGGCTGTCCGGTGCGCGTGAACCCAATGTGGTACCACCGTCCGGCTATTAGCTTTGCATTGGATACGCAGACGTCGACGTCGTGCCAAAGCACAGTGACTTCGTGAAGGTTTTTTCCGCGGCCGACACACAATTCAAATTGGCCGCCGTTGCCGCCAGATGCAGTTTGTCCATAAATGCATTGCCCATATTCTCCCGCAGCGACGTTCTCACACCGAATCCAGGCGAAGGCAGACATTTCCGCGGGTAGATCGAGGGCGCGCGGACTGTCGACCCAAACTCGACTTTTTTTGCCATCGAACCCCACAGCGCCGTGTAGCGGTCCGTCGACCCGGGAGGCCCCTGCTTCCAGCGTCCCTCGATGGGCGGCGTTGACGACGTCCTTGATCTCTGTGCCCGCAGTCTCGTCGAAGGGCCAGTGAGCGACTAAGCCGTGTCCGAGCGAATCAGCGGGCTCACTCGCCTCGCTGTGCTGAAACGCGGTGACCGCGATCGCGTTGAGGATCCACAATGTCAACCACCAGCATGTCGATCCATAGGGTTGGACTGTGACGCCGACGGTCTTATGCGAAGCTAGCTGAGGGTGCACAGGGTGATCTCCTGTTAGTTGGAAGTGGATGGTGGCTGCGAAGGAACCAGCATATCAGGTGCGAAAGGCACCGTCGAGTCAAAGCTTCTGTGCGCGTTCAATGAATTATTGATAGGACATCGAGGTATTCGTTTCCGCAGGGGTCGCAGCGGATCCGGGCAAAGCCCCGTTCCAGTGTGCCGCTGAATAGTTACCAGTCAGCGAGTAAATACGAATCGGCGATGCGGCGCTTACCCCCATAGCTGGCGATCGAGCGAGCGGTATTGAATTGCCTCAAAAATGTGTTCACTCGTGATCATTCCTCCTCCGGCAAGATCGGAAATGGTTCGGGCCACCTTCAGGATTCGGTCATAAGCCCGGGCGCTGAAATTCCAGTCAGTCATCGCGTTTTTGAGAAGCGTCAGGGTCGCTTCATCGGGTTGCACATGCTCCCGCATTTCCCGCGAGGTCATCCGGGCGTTGCAAGAGACGCGCCGCCCGGCGAATCGGCGCTGTTGTATTTCACGAGCCTGAACCACACGCTGCCGGATCGTGTTGCTATCTTCGCCGGGGCGCGCCCGGCTTAAATCCGCAAACTTAACGGCAGGCACTTCTACATGAATATCGATCCGATCGAGGAGCGGTCCGGAGATTCGATTTAGATACGCCTGAATCTCCCGGGGTGAACAGCGGGATTCGTGCGGCATACGTCCGTCCGGAGTCGGATTCATCGCAGCAACAAGCATAAACTGGGACGGGAATGTCATGCTCCCTGCTGCCCGACTGATCGTTACCCGGCCGTCTTCGAGGGGTTGTCGCATGCTTTCGAGGACGCTGCGTTTGAATTCGGGAAGTTCATCCAGGAAGAGAACGCCATGGTGCGAGAGCGAGATCTCGCCCGGCGTGGGATTGGCCTGTCCGCCGAGCAGTCCGGCGTCACTGGCCGAGTGGTGTGGCGACCGAAACGGACGCTGGGTGATCAATGATTGTCCGGAGTGCAACAGGCCGACGATACTGTGAATGCGGGTCGTTTCGAGCGCTTCCTCCAGGGTGAGGGGCGGTAAAATCGTACCCAGTCGCTTGGCGAGCATGGATTTTCCGGTGCCAGGCGGGCCGATGAGCAAGAGGTTGTGTCCGCCTGCCGCAGATATCTCCAGGGCGCGTTTTACGTTCTCCTGGCCCTTCACGTCGGCCATGTCGACGTCCTCTGCCGGCAGTATTTCAAAGAGTTCACGGGTGTTTACTTTTACCGGGTCGATGGCGGATATCCCTTCTAAAAAGGACACCGCCTCCCGCAGGTTCTGGATCGGGAGAACGTCGATTCCAGCGACCACTGCAGCTTCCGCGGCGTTATCCACGGGCACCATGACTCCACGTCGTCCATCCGCGCGGGCTCGGAGAGCAATCGCCAGGGCGCCTTTGACCGGGCGCACCGCACCGGTCAGCGCCAGTTCCCCCACGATCACGAAGTCGGAGAGGGATCGTGGTTCCGCCTGATCATTGGCGGCGAGGATTCCGATGGCAATCGGCAGATCGAAGCTGGGACCCTCCTTGCGAACGTCTGCGGGTGCCAGGTTGATGGTGGTGCGGCCCATTGGAAATTTGAATCCGGAGTTGATCATCGCGGTGATGACACGGTCCCGGGATTCCCTCACTGCCGCATCCGGCAGGCCGACAATAACAATGTGGGTATCGCCGAAGCTGGAATCCACCTCGATCTCGAGAGGCGTCGCGTCGATCCCGTGGAGCGCGGCGGAGTTGATTTGAGCGAGCACGGTTAAGAGGCAGCGATGGGTGCTCGTTGCCAGAGCGGGCTTGGATCGGGAGGCGCTTCAAATTCTGGTGTAGGATAGTCCATTGCCTCCCATGAAGAACCCTCTGCGCCGGGAGATTTCAGGCAAATTGAATTGCACTTCGAATGTCACCACAGCTCAGGCACCAAGCCCTGACTTGACGGTATCGAGACGCTTGATGGTTCCAGCGCACGCATCCCGAAGTTGTCGGAGAAGGGTGCGGACGCCGCGCTGCGGCGTCCCCGAGTCGTTCAGGCGCGGCACGAACCGCGCGGCGGCCCCGTCCGCCCGTTGAACGCGAGCGGGGTTGTCGCAGCGCGACAACCTCTACCAACACCTTCGGGATGCACCGTGGTTGCAGGCTCTGCTTAGGGTTGCGGCGAGCGTGGGCATGGCTAGGTTGCCCACCGTGCGCGGATACAAAGCCATTGCGGCCATGTCGGAGAACCGGGTGATTGGGGCGGGCGGGAAGATTCCATGGCATCTCCCAGAGGACTTCAAGTGGTTCAAACGCATCACCCTGGGCCAGATTCTCGTGATGGGTCGGAAGACCTTCGAATCGATCGGCAAGCCGCTGCCCGGCCGTGAAACGATCGTTCTGAGTCGCAGCGGGTTTCGTCATAAGGGGATCCGAGTCGTTCCGGACTTGGAGGAGCTCGAGCGAGCGGTCGAGGGCGACGCCCGCGAGGTGTTCATCTGTGGGGGTGCGGATGTTTATCGGCAAGCGTTGCCGTTCTGTGGTGACCTCTTTCTGACCCGGGTGAAGCGGTGGGTGGAGGGGGGGGACGCCTTTTTTCCACCGTTTGAGGACCGTTTTGATCGGATTTTGGATGTAATTGATAATCCGGAGTTTATGGTAACCCACTACCAAAATCGGGCGCTGCTTTTAGCCTGAGCGAACGGCCCAGTGTATGGCCGGTGCATCCCGATGTTGTCGGAGAAGGGTGCGGACGCCGCGCTGCGGCGTCCCCGCGTCGTTCAGGCGCGGCACGGACCGCGCAGCGGCCCTATCCGCCGGCTGGACGCGGGCGGGGTTGTCGCAGCGCGACAACCTCTACCAACACCTTCGGGATGCACGGGTGTATGGCCATTGCCAAACTCTCGAATTGACAACTCCACAAGGCTTCATGACCTTGTCACGCAGAACCACCCTGACCGAAATAACTGACTTTTGAGCCCACAGGCAAAACGAAACCTATGAACCGCCATTCCCTGAAATTGACTTCGCGCGCTTCGAAACACGCCTTCACTCTCATCGAACTCCTCGTCGTCATTGCCATCATCGCCATTCTCGCCGGCATGCTGTTGCCCGCACTCGGTCGGGCGAAAGATCGCGCGCTCTTGACGGTCGACATTAATAACGTGAAGCAGATCTTGCTGGCAAATCACATGTATGCGTCGGATAATTCCGACTTTTGTGCGCATCCGACGTGGGGCGGCGATTTGTCGGGACCCGATGGTTGGGCCTACGCGGGTCCAGCCAATCCGAGAGCAGCCGGTATCAATCCACGCTCGGCCGGCGGGTTGGATCCATCCACGGCGGCCGGTGCCAGAGCGTTTTCGAATCAGGTGGCTCTTTTCAAGATTGGGCAATTGGGGCCGTTTCTCACCACGATCAACGTCTTGAATTGTCCAAAGGATGTCGCTCAGCGGAGCTCGGGAAATTTCAAGAAATGGTGGATAGCACGGCCGGTGAAGATAACGTCTTACTGTTGGAGCGGTGTTACGGGCGGGTACCCCAAAGTGGACATGGGTGGACGGACCTATAAGCTATCGCAGTTCTTAGCAACCGACATCCAGCTTTGGGAGCAAGACGAAACGGACGGATTCCTCTTCAATGACGCCGGCAATAACGTGGACGGGGCCGCCGAAGGTGTGTCGGCTCGCCATGCCGGAAGTCCCGTTTACGCCAATTCGGGTTCGAAGGTGACCAAGGATTATGGTGGCGGTGCGATGGTTGGCCGTTTCGGGGGCACGGCGGACCTTATTAAATGGAAGAAATATCAGGCCTTGGCGAATGCCAAGCTAAACCCGATTCCGAACGACTTGTTCTGTGGTCCAGACTATCGCAAGTGATCTGAGGACCGGGTTCTATACGCGCTTCGGCGCCACTGAACAATCAAAAACGCCCGCGTTCCCGCGGGCGTTTTTTATTGTTTTATTCCCGTAGGCGCACGGGTGTTTCTGCCCGCCCGGCCTGCAGTCGCCGGAAAGTATCCTCGGCCTTCTGGCGATCCTCAGCCCCCGACAGAGTGGCCCTGGGAATTCGGCTCCTCTCGCCGGGCGGGAGCGCCCGAAACCATTGGTCCCAAACTTGGGTGCGAACCGGAGGACGTGTATCGAGTCCCAGAAAATACTCAAAACCGGGCGGAGAGGTTCCACCGAGCGCTCGCAACGACCGTTCGGCGACGCACCGAACAGCGGCATAGGAATCGTCCAGCAATCCTCCGATAATTGGTATCTGCCAGTTGCGCCCGGACGCCTGCAACGCGGGAGCCCAGCCCAGATGCCAGGCCATCAGCACCCGCTGACCGGCATCCCCGGAGATTGCCAGACGAACCGATTCGGCCACCTGGGTTTGGTCTTCGTTCAATGTGTGCCTGGGTTGACCGTACCACGTTTTGAGCCAGTCAGCGGACCATGCGAGCGGTTGGTCGAGGTGGCACAAATTGCAGGCGTTGGGACGGCCCGTGGCAAGCTGGTCGGCGATCCGCGGACTACTTACCTGATGGCTGCGAATGGCGGTCAGCACTCCATAGGTGGTGTGCGGCATGTGACAATTATAGCAGAGGCTACCGGAAGACGTGCCTGCATGGTGCGTGTGGGAAGTAATTTGGGTTCCATCCTGAAAACGGGGATGGCATTCGAGACAGGCGCGGTTGTCCGTCCCCTTCTTGGCAAGTTGATCGTCGGGTTCACTGTCGTGGAGCGAGTGACACGAGAGGCAGGAGAACTTGCCGCCGCGGTAACAGGGCGATTCGATCAGTCCATTGTACTCCCTTCCGCTGACTCGGATCATGCCGTCGGACCAGAAGAAATCGCGAAAAATGTCGGGGTTCTTCGCCAGGAGGTTATCGAGCCAGGGTTGCCGATCCAGTTGCATCGGGCGCATCACGGGTGTGGTGGTTTCCAGAGAATCACCCGGCCGATAGCGGAACCCCTTCTCCGGCCAGTGTTCTTCGGGGCCGATCCATTTCATCGAATGACAAAATCCGCATATTTCGGAAGCGTGCGCCGGGGCCAGTTTGCCTGGGTGGATGATGGCGAGGTTGGTGGCAACGGAGTTCGCTCCGCCCGCCGGCTTGGAGGATGGTTTCGGCAGCGTTCTCGCCAGGGATCGGTGCGATTCGCCCGGTCCGTGGCAGGCTTCGCAGGCGATGCCGAGATTCCCGACATGGGTGTCCCAGGTCTTGGTGGCACGATCGAGCGCGGGCTCGGTGCCGGTGGCATGGCAGCGGCTGCAGACCAAGTTCCATGTTTCCGGCCGGTGGGGAGTGTTTGGCGGCCGGAGGAAGGTGCTGTTGCGGGGCACCCATTTTTGCTCAGGAATCAGCCAGGTGAACGGGAAACCGATCTGACAATTGCCCATTCCATTGGGCACCCAGAACACCTGCATGTGATGAGAACCTGTCACCAGGCCCATTTGAACATGAACAGGCTCGGGGCGAGATTCGCCCGGCAGCAGTGGGGCAGCGGGTTCGATTTGAACCCAGAATTCGTCATTGGTCCGGCTGAGAGTATAGCGGGCACCCTCGTTGGTAAGCACGGTTTGATCGAAGCGAGCCTGGATCGAATTAGTGGACGGAAGGCCCGTCATCGTTCGATGAAAACTCCGATGCCAGCTTGCGTACTGGTCTGCGTGACACTCTTGGCAGGATTGGGCGCCGACATATCCTTGCACCCCGCCTTCCTGGGGGAAACTGGCGAGGTATTCGCCGACGGCGGCGGCGGCGGAGGGTGAGGCGATGGTTGACGCGACCGCAGACGCCGGCGGAGCGGATGGTTCTTTCGAGCAGCCCAACAGTCCGGCTAGAAGCAAGAGAGCGAAGAGCAGCAGTCTCCAGGAGGGGGGCATGCCCGAGGAATAGTGCCAGCCAGACTAGCTAAACAATCCGAGGACCGGTTCAGCCTGCACCAGTTCACGTGGCTGGTTCAGGTGGTTATAGACGATGGTATGCGGATCGATGCCGAGGGCGTGGTAGATCGTGGCCACCAGTTGGGTCGGATGGACCGGGTTTTCCGATGGGCTGCTGCCGGTGGCATCCGATGTGCCATACAACGCACCCCGGCTAACGCCGGCACCGGCGACCAATGCCGTATAGCAATAAGGCCAATGATCGCGGCCATCGGGCGAGTTGCCATTGCCGCTGGTGCTGACGCCAAGCCGAGGGCTGCGGCCGAACTCGCCGAGGGCGACCACCAAAGTTTCCTGGAGCATGCCTTTTTGATCGAGATCTTCGAGCAGAGCGCTGAGACCGGAATCGAGCTTCGGACAGTGCAGGTTTTTCAGCGGTCCGAAGTTTGCGGCGTGTGTATCCCAGGCGTCCACGGTTGGATCGCCGTTGGCGACGGCGGGCCAGTTCATCTGCACGAACCGCGTCCCGGCTTCAATGAGGCGACGGGTCAACAGGCAGCCCTGGCCAAACGTATGTCGGCCGTAGCGATCGCGAACCTTGTCCGATTCCTTGGTCAGGTCGAAGGCATCCCGGGCGCGTCCGGAACTGACAAGGTCGAAGGCTTTCTGATAGTAGGAATCGAGGGCGTATTTCTCGACCGCTTTTTCCATCTCTGGCATCGCCCCATTGACTTGTTTGAGGAGTGTGCTGCGGCGTTGGAGGCGCTCCCGGCTGATCTCCTTGCGCAGTGCCAGGTCGCTAAGATTTATTTCTTTGGCCGGGTCCTGATAAAAGTAATACGGATCGAAGGCGGCTCCCAGGAATCCGGCCGTGCCGCCTTTGCCGATGACGTTGGATTCCTGCAGCGGTCGCGGCAGCATCACGAAGGGCAGCATTGGCACCTCCGGCGGTCTCAACCGGCTAATCTGCGATCCCATGTGGGGGAAATCATTTGGAGCGGGCGGTTCCAGTTGACCGGAAGGAGAAACGCGGTCCGGCGTGTAGCCGGTCATGAACTGATAAATCGCCGCCGTATGATTAAAGAGGCCCGCGGGCGTGTAGCTCATCGAACGGATCAACGTGGCCTTGTCCATGTGCTGAGCGAGCTGTGGCATGACCTCGCTGACTTGAATGCCGGACACTTTGGTGCGGATTGGTTTGAATTCGCCTCGAATATTGGACGGGGCGTCGGGTTTCGGATCCCAGATGTCGAGATGGCTCGGCCCACCTTGGAGGTAAAGAACGATGACCGACTTCGCGCGGCCCCAACCATTCTTAGCCGCGCCGATTGCCGGACCAGCGCCCGGACCCTGGGCGGCTCGCAGCCGGAGGACATCGGCGAAACTCATCCCAAATAGCCCGGCACCACCAAGCCGCAGGAATTCTCGACGGGAGTAGCCGTCGCACGTGGCACCATATTCGCCGGGGATTGAGATCATAGCGGAGTCGAGTGGATCGTCTCTAATGTGGAATTGCCTGCGAGCATGGCACAGATCCCAAAGGATTGAAGCGATATTTTACGACACGAACTTTCACGGGGCGCATCCCGAAGTTGTTGGAGACGGTAGCGGACGCCGCGCTGCGGCGTCCCCGCGCCGTTAAGGCGCATCACGAACCGCGCAGCGGCCCTGTCCGCCGGCTGGACGCGGGCGGGGTTGTAGCAGCGCGACAACCTCTACCAACAACTTCGGGATGCGCCCCCTTTCACGAACTCGCCGCACCTAGATTGGGTCCGGATGGCCTCAATCTGTTGAGACCCCGTGAATCGGGAGGGCTGGAAGCCCGTCCCATCCTTCAATCCCGCGCTGATACCGGTCCTGTGCAACGGCCCCCCTTCACACCTCCAGCTGGGTCCAGGCCGCATTTTTCTGCGACGACGTCACCACGGCCTCGATGAACGCCATGCCACGGACGCCATCGTCGATTTTTGGGTAGTCCAGGGCGGGGTCATCTTTCGTCAATTTGCGTTTTTCGATCCGGGCGCGAATGGCGTTCGCGAAGTTCTTGTAAATATTGGCAAACGCCTCGAGGTAACCCTCCGGGTGGGAAGGCGGCGTGCGGCCGGCTCCTTTTGCGGCGTCGCTGAGGTAGCCATTGGCGGTACGATAGACTTGCATCGGTTGGTCCGGCCATTTCAGCAGCAGGGTGTTGGGCTCTTTTTGATGCCATTCCAGGCCGCCCAGTTCTCCGTAGACACGGATATTTAAATTATTTTCTTCACCCACACTAATCTGGGAGGCGTGCAGGACACCTTTCGCCCCACCCTTGAAGCGCAGGAGAATGTTGCCGTCGTCGTCGAGCTTCCGGCCTTTTACGAACGAGGTGAGGTCAGCCGCCAGTTCCTCGATCTTTAGGCCCGTGATGTACTCGGCGAGGTTTTCGGCGTGAGTTCCGATATCACCGATGCAACCGGCGGCACCGGAGCGCTTGGGATCCGTCCGCCAGGCGGCCTGTTTCTGACCGGTGGCCTCGATCCGGGTCGCCAGCCAGCCCTGCGGATACTCGGCAACCACCTTGCGAATTTTCCCCAATTTTCCCGACGCCACCAGGTGACGGGCCTCCTTTACCAGAGGATAGCCCGTGTAGTTGTGGGTGAGTCCGTAAAGCAAACCGGTCTTTCGCACCAACGCCTGCAGCGCCTTGGCCTCCTCAAGATTGAACGTGGCGGGTTTGTCACTCAGGACGTGGAAACCATGTTCCAGGGCCATTTTTGCCGGCGGAAAATGGACATGGTTCGGAGTGACTATGGCGATGAAATCCATCCGTTGGTCAGCCGGTAGAGCCGCCTCCGAACGAATCATTTCTGCAAAGCTCCCATAGCATCGGGCGGGCGGCAGAAAGAGGTCCGCACCGGAAGCCCTCGCTTTTTCAGGGTCCGAGGAGAACGCACCGCACACGAGATCGACCTGTTGGTCCATTGCTGCTGCGATCCGATGAACTGCGCCGATGAACGCTCCGCGTCCGCCGCCGACCATGCCGTACCGAATTTTCCTGCTCATAGTATTGGGAATCCGTTTTTGAAGATGGAAGTTACCGGCGCCAAAGGTTGCCGTCCCGACGCAGGCCGTCAATGGCGAGAACAACACCCGCAGGATCAAAAAACTCGCCCCTCTTCCATCACGGCAATGAAATCGCTGGGGCGGACAACGAGGACACCGGCGATGGTGTTTCCGAAGAAAGGGCCGAAATCGCGTCGGTCTCCGGTTACCAGGAAGGTTGCCCGTGCGGCAATAGCTGCGGCAAGGATTGGCCTATCTTTGTCCCGTAACTGAATCGAGGCAGGAATTAACTGCGCATCCGCTTCCGGGATCACCAACAAGGCTTCCGCTAGGAGTCTCAAGCGCGCCTCACCGGATTCGCTTCGCAGGTTCCTCTGCGCCTCATCAATGGCGTATTTAGAAGTGCATAGGCGGATGCCGGTCAATTTCCAGAGATAGAGCAACGAGCTCTGTTCGGTGTAGGCACCGGAAAACAAGACGTTGGCATCCAAGAAAGCCCTTTTCACCGGCCAACCCTCTTGATCGGCTGATGGGGGATCGTGTCAGGGTTGAGTCCCATCTGGAGTACTTCCTTGACTGCTGCGTGGTAATCCTCGGCATCCAGCGCGTTGTTTAGCCGGAATTCGGCGATCCGTTCAGGAGTATAAATTTCCACGGGGTAGGCGATCACGGGGGTAAGCAACACGCCTTCGCTGGTCATTTGGACACGCACGGGGCCTCCCTTGGGAATACCCGCTTGCTCACGGATGTCTTTCGGCAACGTCAGCGCACCTCGCTGGTTTACGGTAATCAAGGTATCCATCTAGCTAATGTGCCTGCTTTACATTATTACAGCAATACCTCAAATCCAATTTGTTAATAGCCCTCAACCCAGCGCGTTGGGCTGAGCTCAAGTATCAGTGGCCGTTGGCTCACAACAAATGGCTTCTCCCTATTAGACATGTCCCTTTATTCTAAATGAACTCCCGCAACTCCCACGGTTGACCCCGGACGGATTTGCGATTTCTCTGGTACTCCGTGTCCGACTCCGTTCCCCAGCTCAAGACACCGGGTAAGGCCGACCTTCCGGTCGGCCTCGGCGCACGTCGACACACCCCGTCGTTCGAGCTATTACCCACCCATGTTCGCCTGGTCCTCACCTTAGCCTACGATGGTTCCGCCTATGCGGGCTGGCAGTTGCAGGTGGGCGTCGTGACGATTCAGCAGCGAGTTGAGGAAGCTCTGGCGAAGATTTTTCCCTCCAGCCCGCGTCTGCACAGTTCCAGTCGGACCGACACCGGTGTGCATGCTCGTGGTATGAGCGTTCATTTCGATGTTCCGAAGGCCGCGTATCGTATGGTGCCACGCAAACTCGTGTTGGCCATCAATGCCCACCTGCCCGACGATATCCGGGTCAACACGGCGCGGACCGCGCCACCCGGTTTTCACGCCCGCTTTCGTGCGAGCGGAAAGCAATATCGGTATTTTGTGTGGAATCATTCCTCCGCGGATCCCCTTCTCCGGCAACAAACCTGGCATGTGCCCCGAACTCTGGACTTAGCGGCCATGCGGGTCGCGGCAAAGACCCTGACTGGACGGCATGATTTCCGCGCCTTCAGCGCCACGCCCGGCTACGAGCGCGCGAATACGGTTCGTCACCTGACCCGGTGCGATGTCCTTCGATCCGGCGCATTGCTCACCTTTCGGATTGAGGCGGACGGTTTCCTCTACAAAATGTGCCGCGGAATTGTGGGTACGTTGGTACAAGTCGGCTTTGGACGGTTTCGTCCGGAGGAAATCCTGCCAATGCTTGAAAGTCAGGACCGATCGGTGGCCGGGATGACGGCCCCGGCCCACGGACTGGTGCTGTGGCGGGTTTACTACAAAGCGCCAGCCCGCTTGCAAACAGCCGATTTGATGGCTATCTAACCAAGATGGATTTTCGAACCGTCTCAATCCCTTTGGTTTCCGCGCTGCTTTTCGCGGGGTGTGGCCGCGACGAGGTCCGAGTCTACCAGGCACCCAAGGATCCCGCCGCAACCCCAGCGGATTCGGCGTCGGCGGGTGCCGGGGCGGCCTCCGCTCAACCGCCCGAAGGACGAGCCTCGCGGGCTCCCTGGATTGTTCCCGAAGGCTGGGTTGAAAAGCGGGTCGAGGGCGGAATGCGCCGGGCTAGTTTTGGCGTCAGCACCCCGGATGGGCGAAGTGCTGACATTTCGGTCGTGCTCTTGTCCGGTGTCGCGGGCAGCGCGTTGGACAACGTGAATCGATGGCGGGGTCAACTCAAACTGGCACCGATCTCGGCGGAGGAACTCGAAAAGGCCACGCAGATCGCGAAGATCGGCTCACGCGAATCGGCATTGTACAACTTTGTTAGCACCGAAATGGTGCTGGAAGGAAAGTACTTGGCGCGAACATTGGCGGCGGTACTGCCGGCGGGCGAGGCCACCGTGTTCTTTAAAATGACCGGCGAGAACGAGGTGGTCTCGGCCAATGAAGGAAAGTTTCGCGAGTGGCTTGCCTCGGTCAATACTGGAGGTTCCGAAGATCCCAACGCATCGGCTTCGAATGATTCGCCGCCGCCAAATCGGCCCTCGGGGGCCACGGCCCCTCCGCCGAACATGCGCGGGCCGGTGACGCCACCGCCAACGACGGGTCTTCCGCAGTGGGACGTCCCGACGCACTGGAAATCGCTGCCGCCGGCGTCGATGCGCCTGGCCAGCTTTGCCGTGTCCGGGTCGGACGGGAAAGCCGCCGATATGTCGGTCGTCGCGCTCGGACCCCAGGCGGGCGGGCCGCTGGCAAATTTGAATCGTTGGCGTGGGCAGATCGGCTTGCCGCCGTTGGACGCAGCCGACCTCGCAAGTGCCGCTCAACCGCTGAAACTCAGCGACGGCGATGCGACGCTCTTCGACATGGTCGGAGATCAGAGTCCGCAGGGTGAGGCAAAACGGACACGGATTCTGGCCGCGATGGTGCAGCGTCCCGACCGAACGTGGTTTTACAAGCTGACGGGTGACGACACCCTGGTGGTGGCGGAGAAGGCCGCCTTTGCTCGCTTCGTGCAATCGGTGAAATACTGACGTCCCATTCTGTCCTGTCGCCCAAGATTTCGTCTGGAACTATCATGCTGAAACCCATCATCAAACTGCTGACCTCCCTTCGCTTGACCGTGACGTTGCTTGCCCTGGGAGTGGCGGTGGTATTTTTTGGAACCCTGGCGCAGACGAGTGACGGCCTCTATGTGGCCCAAAGTCGCTATTTTCGAAGCTGGTTCTCGACCTGGTCGCCCCACACAGTTCCGTGGATCGTTCTGCCATTGCCGGGTGGATACCTGCTGGGGACACTCCTGCTCGTCAATCTCATCTCCGCCCATCTTCAACGGTTTCGGTTCGCCTGGAAAAAATCAGGCATCTTTCTCACTCACCTGGGAATTATCCTGCTGCTCTTGGGGCAATTATTCACCGACATGTTCGCGCGCGAAAGCCGAATGAGTTTTGCCGAGGGGGAAGGGCGCAACTACACGGAGGACTTTCAAAAGACGGAGCTCGCGGTGCTGACAGACGCTTCCGATCGGACCTACGACAGCGTGGTGACTATTCCCGAGTCCCTGCTCTCGGCCCGGGCTGAAACCACCCACCCCAGCCTACCGTTCACGATTCGCGTCCGCGAGTACCACGAGAACGCGTTGGTCCGTGCCCGGGCCCCGTTTGTCGATACCAATCGGCCACCGGCTTCGACCGAAGGCGTGGGAACTCGCGCGGTGGTCGAGGGGCGTCCGCCGACTCGCGAGATGGACAAGCGAAGCATGCCGGCGCTCGTGGCCGAGCTGATCGGATCGAAAGGCTCGCTTGGCACCTGGCTTTTCTCCATGGTACTCGATCCCCAGGAGGTCGTTGTGGAGGGGAAGCTCTTCCGAATCAGCCTTCGGGATATGCGCTATTATCAGCCGTTTTCGGTCCGGTTATTAAAAACCACGCACGAAACGTATCTGGGAACCACCCGGGCTAAGAATTACCAGAGCCGGATCCGGCTCGAGCATCCGGGTGGCACCGGCGATCGTGAGGTGGACATCTACATGAATAATCCCCTCCGATACAGCGGCCTCACGTTTTTCCAATCCCAGATGGGCAATGAGCTTCGGGACGGAAGCGGCCGCGGAACGAGCGTGTTTCAAGTGGTAAAAAATCCATCCTGGATCGCCCCCTATGTCGGGTGCGGTCTCGTCGCCGCCGGTCTTGTTGTGCAGTTTATGATCCACCTTGTCGGGTTCATTCGAAAGAAGGCCTAACGATCCTCCGGGTGGTCTTAGGGGATATTTCGATCCGACTTATTTATTGTTTATGAAAACCAAGCTGCCATGGCTCATTCCGCTGGCGTTTCTCGTGTGGTTCCTCGGTTCCGCGCGGATGCCGGCGGACAAGGAATTTTCTCTGAACCGATTTGGGGGCCTGCCGGTCGTCTTCAATGGGCGTCATCAGCCACTCGATTCTATCGCCCGCAATGCCCTCCTCGCCTTGCGAGGAAAGCAGACGGTCAATCTGGAGCCGTGGAAGGGGACGTTCGAGAGGCCGCGGATCGTCTCTGCGACGGAATGGTTATTGACCGTGATGGCGACTCCGGAAGTGACGGATCAGTGGCCCGCTTTTCGGGTGGATCATCCCGAGTTGATTAGCCTGTTGGGTCTTCCGGACAAGGATCGCGAGAAAAAATCCGATGGGAAACATTACGCGTGGTCCCAAGTGGCATCGGACCGAAATTTCCAGTTGATGCAGACTAATTCGGCGGTAGCCGAAGAAAAGAAGGCGGAGCTTCGTACGCCGTTTGACCAGGCCCTACTGCGATTGAATTCGGCCATGACCCTCTATTTCCGGCTGAAGAACACACTCCAACCGCAAGATGCCAAGGATTGGGCGGCGGAACTGGCGACACTCGACCAACTGATCCCACCGGGCATCGCCGCGGCGAGAGCAAGCGAGGCGGGTCGACCCTACGACACCAACGCGCTGGAGGCGTTGCTGCGGCCGGTCGGCCGGATGCAGGTGATGTCTCGACTGGAGCCACCCCTGGTCATCCCGCCCCAGGATCCGGCCCGCCAGCCGGAGAGCTGGACCCGGACCGGAGAGGCGTTGATGGGTCATATACGGGGTGAACCGCTTCCGGCCGCGGTGAGCGACTATGCCGCGATGGTATCGGCGTTTCGCCAGGGGCGCGGGGCAGATTTTAACCAGGCGGTGGGGCGGTATCACGATCGTCTGCAAGGGGCGTTGCCTCGGGAGATACTGAAGACTTCCCGGGAGCAGTTCTTTAATCATTTAGCCCCGTTCTACAAGGCAATGGTGATCTATGTAGCCGCATTCCTCCTGGCTGTATACTACTGGTTCAATTTTGCCGATTGGGCGCGCCGTTCGGCATTTGGATTGATCGGCCTTGGCTTTCTCATCCATACCGTCGGCCTGCTTTTCAGGATGTGGCTCGAGGGACGCCCGCCTGTCACCAACCTTTACTCCTCGGCAATCTTCATCGGTTGGGGATCCGTGGTTCTCGGAATGCTCCTGGAACGGTTCTGGCGGAATTCGATCGGCTTGGTGGTGGCGAGTGCCATTGGCTTCATCACGTTGGTCATCGCCCACAACCTGTCGCTCAAGGAGGACACTCTCCAGATGATGGAGGCGGTGCTGGATACCAACTTCTGGCTCGCGACTCACGTGGTCATTGTCACGCTTGGTTATGCGAGCACGTTTGTCGCCGGTTTCCTGGCGATCGTTTACATTGTGCGCGGATTTTTTACGAAGAGTCTGGATGTCAATACCGGGCGGGCCTTGGCCCGAATGGTCTATGGCATTGTCTGTTTTGCCACCCTGTTCAGTTTTGTGGGCACGGTCCTGGGGGGAATCTGGGCCGACCAGTCGTGGGGCCGGTTTTGGGGGTGGGATCCCAAGGAGAACGGGGCTCTGATTATTGTGCTCTGGAACGCCCTGATCCTGCACGCGCGCTGGGGTGCCCTGGTCAAGGATCGCGGGCTCATGTGCCTGGCGATCGCCGGGAACATTGTGACCGCTTGGTCCTGGTTTGGGGTGAATATGTTGGGCATCGGCTTACACAGTTACGGGTGGATGAGCGGCGCCTTCAAATGGCTCGCTCTCTTTGTCATTAGCCAGTTGATCCTGATCGCCATCGGGTTCCTGCCGGCCACAACCTGGCGGAGCACGGTCCCAAAGGCTGACGCCCGATAGACCGCTGGGCAATTTCATGCGTCTCCGGTCGCCGAACAAATGTGGTAGGGCGGCGCTGCTGCGCCGCCACTGGAGTTCGGCCATTTTTGGCGAAGAAATCCCAATGGGGTTGCGACCAACCCTAAACGGAAAATTATGCCGCAATTCTTATCGCCAGTTTATGTTCATTTCCTGGGGTGCTTCGGCGGTACGATTGTCCAGGCTGACTGGGTCAAGAGAGACGCAACCCCGTTGGGGTTGGGCCCCGAGTGCCGATCATTTCCCAGGGTAGCTCGTCCCTCGCAACCCTGGGCTTTGGGATGGAATCCCGTTGGGATTCGCAGCCCGATACCTAGTGGATCGGCGTTTGGCAGAGCCGCGGAGCGGCGCAAGACGGTCGCTCAGGGCGAGAGCCGTGGGAAAGCATTCGAACAAAACGTAAGCCCCGTCGGGGCGACAGTGCTAAAGGAGTGCGTGCGAAGTGCGACATTTGCCGCCGCCCCTTCGGAGATCGCAAATGAGTTAGTTCGTGCCTTCACGGTATCATGTATAAATACCTTCATGTCCTGAGCATTGGTGTGCAAAACACGCTGGTGTACCGAATGAATTTTCTCTTCCGGGCGGCGTTCGGTTTGATCCCGCTGGCCGGTACACTTTTTGTTTGGAAGGCGATCTATGCCGATAAAGGACCCGCGGCCGACATCGGTGGCTATACCCTCGCCCAGATGATCAGCTACTATCTGCTGGTAACGCTTGTTGATGCGCTGACGGCGGTGGCCGAGGATGATTGGCAGATTGCGGCAGATATCCGCGAGGGGCAGATCAACCAGTTCCTGTTGAAGCCGATCGATTATTTGACTTACCGGCTTTGCTTGTATCTGTCGGGCCGGAGTATCTACACGATCTTCGCCTCCATTCCCGTCGCGATCTTCATTGTCATCCTGCGAGATTATTTTGTCGGTCCCGCCGATTGGCCGACTCTGGGCTGCTTTCTGCTGAGCACATTCCTGGCGGGCATGCTCCAGTTCTTCATCGCCTATTCGATGGCGATGCTCGCTTTCTGGGTGCTCGACGTCAGCACGTTTATATTCATCCAATTTGCCTTGGAATACCTGGCGAGCGGGCATTTGTTTCCATTGGATATCCTTCCCGCCGGCGTGGCCCGGGTGATTCAGTTCACACCTTATCCTTATCTACTGTTCTTTCCGGTGGGAGTTTATCTCGGTCGAATTCAGGGGGCAGATTTGTGGGCCGGGTTTGCCATCCAGACCGCGTGGGTGCTGGGGGGTTGGCTGCTGTGCCGTTGGGTTTGGTCGCGAGGGGTGCGAAAGTATTCGGCCTTTGGCGGGTGAAGTGGACCTTGACAGCTCAAGGCCCAGGTCAAAACTGATCGCGAGTGCATGCTGTCCGTGTTCCGGCGCAGTTTCCGGACGATCAGCCTGAGGAGATTTCATACGGGTGAACGAATTGAATCAAATCGTGATCGTTGTGCCCGCCTACCAGCCGGCGGAACCGTTTGACCGATTGATCCATGAACTTCGTCAGGCCGGTTTTGAACGAATCCTCGTGATCAACGATGGCTCGGCACCGAAAACACGGTCGCGATTTCTGAGAGCAAAGGAGTTGGGGGCGACCGTCATCGAGCACACGACAAACCAGGGAAAAGGTCAGGCTCTCAAAACGGCCTTTCGAGAAATACTTGGCCGCTATCCGGAAGCCGTCGGCCTGGTCACCTGCGACGCGGACGGACAGCACCTCGTGCCGGACATCTTGGCGGTCACCCGCGCGTTTCTTCTCAACCCGTCCAGTCTGCTCCTGGGAGCACGCCAGTTTGAGTCGGTAAAAATACCCTTCCGGAGCCGATTCGGAAACGAGCTTACCAAGATCATCTTCCGGATTCTGACCGGCAAGATGCTCACCGACACCCAGACCGGTCTTCGCGCCATTCCCAGGTCTTTCCTTAAACCCTTGATTGAACTGAAGACCGGAAAATATGACTTCGAGCTCGACATGCTCATTCATGCGTTCCGGAGCCATGTCCCGATTCAGGAGATTCCGATCGCCGCTGTCTATAATACCGAGACCAATGAGCACTCCCACTTCAACCCGGTGATCGACTCGCTGCGGATCTACTTTGTCTTCGCCCGTTTTCTCATGACTTCCGGGCTTTCGGTTTTGATCGATTTTGTGGTGTTTTCTGTGACGCAGTATTTCACCGGCCACCTCCTGGGCAGCATGGCCCTGGCGCGTCTCGTGGCGGGCATGATTAATTTCTTTCTCGCCCGGACATTCACGTTTAAGTCTCCGGGACCGATTGCCACCGAGTTCGTTAAATACTGGCTCCTGGTGATTGCCTATCTCTTCATTTCTTTCAGCGTGGTTCGAAGTTTGAGCGGTTCCGTGTCGATGAACATCTACCTTGCCAAGCTGGCGTCGGAGGGAGCGATTTACATTCTTAGCTTCCTCATCCAATGGGCGTACATCTTCAACTCGTCGGAGGTTCCCGTCGGGGAGCCCGGAGTTCGACCCTTGATCCTCGGTGAACGCAGTCCTGGGACACCTCCGCCATCGACGTCATTGAAAAGCTGACGCCGCCCCGCCTTCGCTGCATATTCACCCGATGAACGTCGAAGAGTCTACTCTCCGGGGCAGCCAGCCGAATACCGACAATTCCCATGTTCTCGCTTGGGTCGAGGAACAGGCCCGATTGTGCCAGCCCGCTCATATCCATTGGTGCGACGGGTCGGTGGCGGAAAAGCGTGCGTTCGAGGAGGAAGCGGTCGCGAAGGGGATTCTCATCCGTCTGAACGCGGAGAAGTTTCCCGGGTGTTTTTACCATCGATCGAACCCGAACGACGTCGCCCGGGTCGAGCAATCGACCTTCATCTGTACTCGGAACGAGGACGACGCGGGGCCCACCAACAACTGGGTTAGTCCGAAACTGATGTATGCCCGACTCCGGGAGTTGACCGAGGGTGCGATGCGTGGACGAACCCTGTATGTCGTGCCGTACCTGATGGGGCCAGCCGGTTCCCCGATGACGAAGGTAGGGGTCGAGCTCACGGATTCGATCTACGTCGTCCTGAGCATGCGAATCATGGCTCGGATGGGCAAGGTTGCCTGGGACCACCTCGGGGATTCCGACGATTTCAGCCGCGGTCTGCACTGCTTGTTGGACGTGCATCCCGACCGGCGTTTCATCTGCCACTTTCCGCAGGATAACAGCATCATCTCGGTTGGGTCCGGTTATGGCGGCAACGTATTGCTAGGCAAGAAGTGCCTTGCGCTTCGGTTGGGCTCCTGGTTGGCCCGGGATGAAGGCTGGATGGCGGAACACATGTTACTCTTGGGGGTGGAGGCCCCGGATGGACGTAAGTCATTCATTGCTGCTGCGTTTCCCAGCCAATGCGGCAAGACCAATTTCGCCATGATGGTTCCGCCCGCCCGTTACGTCGGGTGGCGCATCTGGACCGTGGGTGACGACATTGCCTGGATGCGGCCGGGTCCTGATGGACGACTGTGGGCGATCAACCCGGAGGCCGGCTATTTTGGAGTGGCTCCCGGGACGAACGGGCGGACGAATCCCAATGCGATGCAGCTAATCAAGCGCGATACAATCTTTACCAACGTCGCGCTCAAGCCGGATGGTACCGTATGGTGGGAAGGCCATGACGACCCGGCACCGTCGGAGTGTCTCGACTGGCAGGGTCGGCCGTGGACACCAGCGTCGGGAGAAAAGGCGGCGCATCCGAACTCGCGTTTCACAGCGCCGATGGAAAACAATCCGATGTTGGCGCCTGAGGTGACGGATCCCCAGGGGGTGCCGCTGGAGGCTATCATCTTCGGCGGGCGGCGGGCGACGACGGTGCCGTTGGTTTTTGAGGCGTTCAACTGGAGTCATGGCGTTTTTCTGGGCGCCACGATGGGCAGTGAAACGACCGCTGCAGCGACTGGGCAGGTGGGTCAGGTGCGCCGTGACCCCATGGCGATGTTGCCATTCTGTGGATATAACATGGGACGATACTTTCGGCATTGGTTCGACATGCGGAAGAGTATTCCGTTTCCGCCCAGGATCTTCAATGTGAACTGGTTTCGGCAGGGAGCGGATGGCAAGTTTCTTTGGCCTGGTTTCGGCGACAATATGAGGGTGCTGCAATGGATTCTGGGGCGTTGCCAGGGGCGTATCGGCGCGAACGAGGCCGCCCTCGGATGGGTGCCTCGGTGGGAGGATTTTGATCTCACGGATCTCCCGGAGATTGATCGTGCGCGATTCGACGAATTGCAGGCCATGAACCCGGACGAATGGCGGCGGGAAATCCTTTCGCACGATGAGCTATTCATGCGCCTGTACCAACACCTTCCCAAAGAGCTGATTTTTCAACGCGAGTTGCTAGTGGCGCGTTTGTGACGGCAACGGCGATGCAGCGACTCCCGTATGCCTTGTTGATCCTGCCCTTATCGCTGGCGTTTCACGGAAAGATTTGCCCGTCGGGTTTTACGGAAGAATGACTCTCGAGAGGGACGAATATCCCCTATTTCGCCTTTTCAATCTCCAGCAATTCGACATCGAAGATCAGGGTACTGTTGGGACCGATTTTTCCACCCGGCCCCTGTTCACCGTAAGCGAGGGTCGGGGGAATCGCCAACTGCCACTTGTCACCCGGCTTCATCAATTGAAGCGCTTCGGTCCATCCTGGTATTACGCCGGAGACGGGGAAAGTGACCGGTTCGCCGCGGTCAACGGAACTGTCGAAAATAGTGCCGTCGACCAGCGTGCCATGGTAGTGAACCTTCACCGTGTCCGTTGTGGTGGGAGATTTCCCGGACCCGGATTTGATCACCTTGTACTGCAAGCCACTGGGGGTGGTTTTCACCCCGGCCTTCTTGCCGTTCGCGGTCATGTATTCACCACCTTTCTTGAGGTTCTCGACGCCCGCCAGTTTGGCCTTGGCTTCCATTTTAGCAGAGAGCGAGGTCTTGAATTCGTTGAGCGTGTCGCGGATTTCCGCATCCGTTAAGGCCATTTTTCCGGCAAAGGCATCGGCCAATCCGGCGGCTAATGCCGCCGAATCCAAGTCCAACTCCTGCCGCTTGAGACTCGATCCTATGTCGGTGCCAACGCAGTAGCTGGCCCGCAGACGGGGATCCTTCAAGTCAGGCTTGTCCGCGGCGAGAGTGGTGCCGGTTAAGGTTGCGGCCATGAGAATCGAGGTAATCAGCGATTTGGACATGAATTTAAGGACGGGACGGAATAATTCCGCCCTGACGGCGGGCACGCTCGGATAACCAACCTTCGCGGTCAAGTGAAGGCGTTGAAAAACCACCGAATCTCTTGGTTTGAAAGGAGGCGACAAAAGCTCCTGAGATTCGGCCAGCCGTCCCCACGACTACGAGATCGCCACTGAACTCGAAGGAGTTAACCGATGGTTTGGATCAATTCCATTCTCCGATGGTGCCGCTCGCTACGTACAATTAATTTACTTAATACAATGGTCACCAGCATGTTACCAAGTAGAAAACGATCCCCATTCCGAACGGGAAGACCCAGTCAGGCCCCAAGAGTTTCCCGCGGCGGCTCCGCACCGTCCACGGCGGGCGTGAACGCCCCGACGCTCTCAAACTTGCCCGATCCTCCGCTTCTCGATTTGGGAAAATGACAGGCCGTCCCGGATGATCGGCGTCAGGAACAAATTTTTTTGCAATGGAAGTTGGCTCAACGACTGCTGACATTATCCTTGGTCGACACTACGTTCCATCACGAATTCACTATGAAAGCAAATTCTCCGACTGAGTTCCGGCGCGGGTTTACCCTGATCGAGTTATTGGTCGTTATCGCCATTATCGCGATTCTTGCCGGCATGTTGTTGCCTGCCCTGTCGAAGGCCAAACAGAAGGCGACGGGCATAAAATGCATAAATAATACCAAGCAATTAACCCTGGCATGGGCCATGTATCCGGGCGACTTCGGCGGCAGGCTGGTGCCGAACCTTTTGGGTGATACGAATGCATGGATTGGCGGCAATGTGGCCGTCCTTCCGGGTGCCACCAACCAGTGGGACATCATCAATGGACGCCTGTATCCCTACAACGGTTCGGTGCAAATCTACCAGTGCCCGGCAGACATCCTAGGAATTGGTGTGGGAGCCGCGCGAAGGGGGGCGCGAGTGCGAAGTTTTTCGATGACGGGCATGATGGGCCTGAATAGCGATGGGGCGCTCTTTGTACATCCGAATAATCGAGAGAACAAAAAGGACTCGGATATCGTGGAACCGGGACCGTCGCAAGCCATGGTCTTCATCGATGAGAATTCGGACCCCAAACCGGAAGATTGCAGCGTCGACGATGGTTATTTTGCGGTCAACGTCGGAGACAGCAAGACGCAGTGGCAGAACACACCCGCGAGCCGACATGGAAATGGTGGCATCTTCTCCTTCGCGGATGGTCACAGCGAGTTGTGGCGTTGGCGTGAGGGAACTACCCAACGGCTCAAGGGCGTCTCAAAGACCACGCCGGCGGGTCTCAAGGACAAAGACCTCATTCGCATGAAAGAGGCCAATTATCCCGAGCGAATCATGGTTTCGAATCGGTGACGCGCGACGGATAGTTCTCGAAACTACCACCCTCGCCCCGGCCCGATCCATTTCGCAATTCGAGGACGAACCAGACCGTTGTCGGCTCACTTTGATCGAGCCGTATGATCAAGGTCCAATCGCTCTCATTCCGATTGCAGTTTCCTTCGCCCGCGGGCACAACCGCCGTCCGTTAAATTTTTCCGACCGCAATGAAGTCAAAAAACATGACCGACGCGCAATTTCTGGACCTGCTCCAGAAAGTGCTGCCCACGGTGACCCGCGACACCCATCTCGCCGCCGCCATCTATGAGCAAGTGGCCAAAGAGGTCCGTCTGATCAACAGTCTGAAATCCTTCGAGAAATCGTGCGCCGAAGGGTCCTTGCCCGATGTGGAACCGGCCACCGTCGCACGGTATGAAAGCGAGCTTGCCGAGCGGTTTGGTGCAGAGAACGTCATGGTCACGCCGACGGAAAAAGGCGACGCCGTGGCGGTGGAGATCGCCCTGGCCGACGATCGAAAGATAACCAACCGCATGAAGGTCGTGCCGCCAGGTGAGGTTGAGGACGAGGAAACGAAGACTCCGTTCGTGCCGTTTCCGGTGGCCCTGCCGGAAGATCCCGACTTGCTTTGGGTATTGGCCCGCCGCGAAGACCTCGGACCGGACGAGGCAGCCCGGGCGCTAGCCAAGATTGAGGAGGAGTTCTGGGAAACCAAGGCTGGCCAGAAACTATTGCGGGACCGGGTGGAAAAGACGTTTGCCGAATTCATCGCCCGAGTTCCCGCTGCCGCGCTCGCCGACAGCGGCCTCAAGCGTCACTATAAGGCACCCGAACCCCGCAAGACCCTGCGCCGTTACGTGCCCAGCATGTCGGAGGAACTGGCGGCGATTCGCACCTAGCAGTGTGGCGCTGTTTTCAAAAAGCGAGTGTGACTGCGACGACAAACGTTGGTTTGTCTTTATTCCACCAACTCAGCGAACCCTTGTAGCCTGGTGCAATGCCCGTGGTATCCCCCAGCACGCCTCCGAGCATCGGTGTGAATTCCCACGCCAGTCTTTTCCCGCCGCTGAAGTTGTAGCCGACCCAGGCCGAGCCGGTATCGAGGTCTTCGTAATTGTAGCGCGCCTCCAGATGCAGCCAATCTCGGTCTGCCGTGAAGGTGGGCTGCACGTAATCGTGGCCATTCGGCAGGAGGTAGGTGTAGGCGGAAAGGGAAAAGGCCCAGATCTTCTCTTCCGCTGCGGTCCTCAGAGCGGGAGCGGTGTTCGTCGTCGTGGAGATCGGCGCGTTCGTCGACACTTGGCCAGCGCGTGGCCGCCGGCGAGCCCGACGCCCAGTATAATTAGGCCGCAGAGCACTTCCGACCTGCGCTTGTTTGGCGCGAGTACGCGCTTCGTGGATTGGATGGTTTCACCCGCCATAGGGATCGTGAATAGGGATTTCACATGAACGCGAAGTCGCACGAGTTTTTTGACCACACCCGCTCCGGAGTTAGTCTGCTTCTGCTCAAGAGGCCAAGCCATGAAAACTCTTTCCGACTGCCGCGTTTTGCTTGTGGACGACGCGAAGGTCAATCTCGACATCCTGGTCGGGGGCTGGGGCATTCAACGCGTGCGCCGCTATACGGATAAAGTGAGCTACACGCGCGTCGACGGCGCGAACGAGCTTCGCCTGACTCGACAAATCGACGCCACCACCGGACAGAAATAACTTTACCAGATGGCAACGAACCCCAGAATACAACCCATAACGAACGAGAACTGGAATACTTATATGCCACTCACCATCCTGACCCTCAAGACCATCGGCGACAGGAATCTTGGGGCCATCACCGTGAAACTCACGGGTTGCCTCGGTCAGCTCTCCTCGATGAATTGGAAACGAATGCTGGCTCCGCAGCCGAAGATCGGATCGGCGGTTCATCGGGGCCAATCCAAACTCGCGGACGCCTCGGCAGCCTTGTGAAATTCTCTGGCCGCCAAGCGACACAAGTTTCCTGCCCCTGCAACCGGCGGACGAAGCGTTTAGTAGCCCGAGTCCCACTCATTACAGAAAGACCACCCCATGCTGCTCGATCCAAAACCCTTCAGTGACGTCAAACCTACTCGTGGCGGGCCGAAAATAAAGGAGGTCCGCGCCCTCGTCTCGCGAGCCGATGGATACGGCGCGA
This sequence comes from Akkermansia muciniphila, assembly GCA_945861565.1. Classification (GTDB taxonomy): domain Bacteria; phylum Verrucomicrobiota; class Verrucomicrobiia; order Limisphaerales; family UBA9464; genus SIBK01. The sequence continues at coordinate 7,706 of CAMAUY010000046.1, read as the reverse complement.
GCGACGTGCATGACACTCCCGAAACCCATTGGATTCTGGGACAAACCGCTGCCGACGGAAGCTGGGACCATGAGAAGACGCATCCTCCCATCACCAACCCGATGTCCCGGTTTCCCAAGTACTCGGGGTCGCGGAAGTCCTGGGGCGTCGCCAATGTTCCTTCGGTCATCGTTGAAATCGAAGACGAAAACGGTCTCGTCGGGATTGGCCTCAGCACCGGTGGAGAGGCGGCGGCTTTCATCATCGAGAGACACTTGGCTCTATTTGTCGAGGGGCAGACGGCCAGCGACCGAACCCACATCTGGGACCAAATGTTCCGGGCCTCGATTCACTATGGTCGAAAAGGATTGGCGCTGCACGCCATCAGTGCGATCGATCTTGCGTTGTGGGATCTGTATGGAAAAACGCTCAATGAGCCGGTCTACAATCTAATGGGTGGCAGAACCAAGGAACGTATTCCGGTCTATGCAACAACATCTCGGCCCGACCTGGCGAAAGACCTGGGGTTTCATGGCGCCAAGATACCGCTGCCCTACGGACCGTCCGCCGGCCACGCTGGCATGAAATCCAACGTTGCATTTATCGAACGTTGGAGGAAGACGGTTGGACCCGAATTTCCCCTGATGCTGGATTGCTACATGGCCCTCGATGTTGAATACACAGCCGACCTCGCTCACCGATTGAAACCATACGACCTGACATGGATCGAAGAGCCGCTGATGCCGGATGACTACGCGGGTCATGCAAAGTTGGGAAGGAGGTTTGAAAGCTTGAGCGGGTGCGCCGCCTTCGCCACGGGCGAACACGAATACACGCAATTCGGATACCAGCAGTTGATCGACGCCGGCGTCCAGTTGTTGCAGCCAGATGTCATGTGGATGGGCGGGCCGACCGAGTTCTCAAGAATCGTGGCTCTCGCCAGTGCCCAGTCGGTGGCTCTTGTACCCCATGGTTGCGGGGTTTACGGCTACTACATGGCGATGGCCTATGATCATATCCGATTGGCCGAGTTCATGATGATGAGCGAAAGAGGGGATCAAATTGAAGCGAACTTTGGCAAGATGTTCCAAAGCGAGCCCCTGCCGGAGCAAGGCTACATTGAGCTTCCAACGACACCCGGATTCGGACTCGAACTCAACCGCGCTGAGATCAACCTGATCCGGCCTTACGATCGAAGAGGAATCCGATGAACAACGAGCCGGCCGTGAGACAGAGCGGTTCTCCAGAAACGCCGGAGGGGAGAATGCCTCGGGGTGTCGTCGGCCTGCTCATGGCTTTCAGTTTTCTCAGTTATTTCAATCGCACCAGCATGTCAGAAGCCGGTGCTGGCAAGATCATTCCCGAAGGCATCCTCACGGAACGCCAGATGGGAGACATCTACTCGGCGTTGCTGGTCGCCTATACCGTTTTCATGTTGCCCGGCGGTTGGTTGACCGACCGTGCGGGCCCGCGGATGGCTCTTATTGTGATGGGTCTTGGCACGGCATTCTTTGCAACCATGACGGGAGCGATCGGGCAGTATCTTGTACCGGCCACCGGACTGTTTGCCGGACTTCTGATCACGCGGGCTTTGATGGGCATATTCACCGCGCCGATCTATCCTGCCTCCGGCAGAATGGTCTCGATTACGGTGCCTGCGAGGCGCCGGGCGGAGGCAAACGGACTGATCATGGGGACCGCATTGCTAGGCAGCGCCGCGGCTCCGTTCGCTTTCGGATTTCTGATGGACCGACTTAACTGGCCCGGCACCTTTGTTTTCATGGGGGGCATCACGGGTGCCTTGGCAGCTCTTTGGATATTCGCCACCCGCCGTCGATCGTCGGAGACTTCGATCGTAACTTCCGCCGTCAACGGCGGCGAGCAGTACGCACCCTGGTGGAGCCTGCTGCGCTGTCGAAGGGTACTCTTCCTAACCGCCGCCTACGCCTTCATTGGTTACTATCAGAACCTGTTCGTTTACTGGAGTCACAGCTACTTCGACAACGTGATGCATCTGGACAAAGTGACGGGCCGGACATATACGACCGTGTTATATTTAGCGACGGCTTGCGGTATGTTTTCCGGAGGATTTCTGGCTGACTGGCTGGGTCGCACGACTGGCTCGATCCCAGCCCGATCCCGACTGCTGGTGGCGATTTCCGGGCTGCTCGGTGGGGCCGTATTCTTGAGCGTAGGGCTCTCTGTGAGTCAGCCGATTTGGGTCGTCACAAGTCTGGCGTTGGCCTGGGCGGCCTTGGGACTTGTTGAGGGACCGCTCTGGGCCATGGCGGTCGAGTCCGGAGGCCGACGCGGCGGCAGCGCTGGGGCCATTTTCAACACCGGTGGCAATTTCGGGGGCATCTTCTCGCCAGCCATCACGCCGCGCCTAGCCGCCGCCTTCGGCTGGACTGCGGCCGTGTCCGTCGCCGTCGGAGCCTGTCTGGTTGCCATCGTCTTTCTGGTCCTGGCCATCGCCAGCAAGCCGCCCGCGGAAAAGCCAGAAGGTTGAATATCCTCGCTTGTTCATTATCCCGAGCAACACGCGCTCTTGCCCGCCGACTTCTTCGCTGACGGCGGCACATCATTCGCCGGGTTCTCCTTAAAGAATCCATTCGGCTTCAGCATAAAGCCGATGTACGCCGTCGGCATCACGGGATAGTCCTCCGGCCGCGGCAGGTGCGTGTGGCCAAACGTGTACCAGAACACGACGTCGGTGTTGGCCAGCTTGCGGTCGGCTTCGGTCCAGCGGATCAGACCATCCCCGGGCTGGCTCTGGTTCGGATAGTCGCCAGCGGCGTGGCGTTCCTCTTCGCGATACGGCGTCACCCATACGTGGTGATCAACGAAGCCGGCGCGTTTGCGCCACCACGCGTTCTTTGACGCGTACGGAAAGCAATTGTCGCCTGGGAAAAACTTGTAACCGACCGGTTCGCCGACGGCGTTCTTAACGTTTGGGTTTACAATTTTCCAGGTGCGCGCGGATTCAAGGTTCAGCGATGCCCGCGCGTCCTTTTCAGTTTCCAACCGGCGAGGCTGCGCGGTGAACGCGTTCTCGAATGGGTTCTCCGGCCCAAGCTTATCGGGAACCACATCGATCTGGTAAACGGAGTTGGCTGTACCGTCGAGATCAACATCCAAGCGCATATTAAAGAAGTGCTGGTGGTACGGCGCGTATAACTGGGGTGCAATCATAGACCCATAGGGAGACTTCTCGCCGGGATGCAGCGCGCCGAGCGACAGGATGCCGGTCAGCTTGATCTCGAACTGGATGTTGCCATCCTGGTAGAGGTACCAGAAAAAGCCGTATTCGTAGTTCTCAACCGTTGCGATCGACGAGAGCACCAATCGACGGGAGCGGCGCACCTCCGGCCGCTCGGGCAGGCGACGATCCGTGTGCTTCCAGAGGATCCCGAAATCCTCCTCGTGCATGCAGACTGCATTCTTAATGGTCAAGGGTTCACCGCGGCTCGTGCAAAGGTGGCCGTCGAAATACTGGATCAGGCCAAGGCAGTCGCACCCCAACTCGAGACTGTTCGCGCAATAGCCGAGGCCGTATTCGCCGGCGTCAAACGCGTTCTTTCGCGCCTGTTGCGGAGCCGGGTCACCGTAGGGGACGACCATTTCGGAAAGGGAGCCACGATAGAGAACGGATCGCTTCCGGCCGTTGTCTTCATAGCGAAGATGGTTGAGCGTCAAACCTTCGCGGGCGTTGAACCCCACGACGAAGCTCCACTTCTGCCAGCGCACGACGTTCCCCTCGACTTCAAAGGTCGGCCCCGCCGGTTGCGTGATGTCGAGCGGCTTGATATCCGTACGCATCGGACCGACGCGGTCGGCCGCGTAGTTTCCGGGCTGTGGAGGCAGCGGCCAATGACCGTACTCTTCGACCCGGATCACTTTCATCGTGTTCAGGTCAACGACGGGACGCAATCCTTCGATCGGTTTGGCGTAGCCGTTGTCGGTCGGGTCCGTGCGAAGGAAGCAAAGTGGCCGGGCGAGGCGGCGGGTGCGGTCTTCTTCCGAGCCGTAATTGCCAGCGCTCCAAATGTCGACCATGACGAGCGCGGTGTCGTCGATGCCATACTGTTTCTTGAGAGCGGCTTTGAACTCAGGACTGGCGAGCACGACCTGCTCGCACTCGACCTGCTCGTCGACGGTCATGGTCGGTTGCACACCGGGGATGTGCTGGTGGCTCAGCAACCGGCGATCCGTGAGCGACACGGCCGTCTCGAAGCACGAGTTGGTGGCGTTGTCGAAAAGGACGGCGAAGGCCTCGCGCCCAAAGGCCGCAAGACGACCGCCCGGGGCATTGTCGAAATTGTGCACGAACGCCTTGTCCGGTTCCTTGAGGCTGACCGAGACGAAGCGCGTCGTCGGGGTGACCTTGCCGGCGTCCTTGAGCAACTTAACCGCGAGTTGAATTTCCTCGGCGGTCAACGGTTCGAGCGGGTGATGGATCGGTGTGTTCATAACGATTGCAACTGAAAGTGATCGAGGGTTTTCGCAGGGTCAATAATCTCATTTGCAGAAAGCGCATCGTTCCCGCCGACTTCCCCATCGGCCGTTCCGCACCTTCGATGTCGCACGAGGGCGATCGGACGTTTACATTACCCTCATGGAAATGAATTCATCTGGCAGGTCGAGAGGACGCGGGCGCGCCCTGAAGTTCGTGGTTCCCATCGTGATAGCGATTGGCGTCGCCCTCTTCAAATACGCTTCCGCTCCCACCGTGATCGATGCAGAAACTGGCCGGAAGATCCGCGGTTCGCTCACCGATCAACAGGGAGAGACCCTTGGGCTTCAAAGTTTTCAAGAGGTTCTGCGCAGCGAACGGGTGGTGCCATCGGGCCCCGCGGCAGATCAAGTGGTCCGGGTGGCGAAGCGGTTGATCGAGATCGTCCGCCAAGCCGAGCCCGGTTTTGACTGGAAAGTCAGCGTCGTCGACAGCCCTCAGGTCAACGCATTTTGCCTCCCCGGTGGCAAGATTGTGGTCTATACCGGTCTATTGCCGGTGGCAAAGAACGACGACGGCCTGGCGATCGTAATGGGCCACGAGATTGCCCACGCGGTGCTGCGCCACAGTTCCCAGAGAATGTTGAAGACCGAGGTGCTTAACACCGTAATGCAGGGGGCTTCCACGGCTGTAGCTCTGGGTGACATGAGCTTGGAGCAGCAGCGGCTCGTAATGGGTGCGCTCGGGTTAGGCACCAAGTTTGGCGTACTGATGCCTTTCAGTCGGGATCATGAGGCTGAAGCCGATGAGCGCGGTCTCTTGTACGCCGCGCGAGCAGGATACAACCCGCAGGAAGCCGTGGCATTCTGGGAACGGATGTCGGCCGCGGGCAGCGGCGGACAACCGCCGGAATTCCTCAGCACGCACCCAAGCCATGGTTCGCGTATCGCCCATCTGAGGGAAATCATGCCCAAGGCGCTGTCCGAGTATGATCGAGCGACTGGCAAACAACGGTAATGCTTTCACTCCGAACCTGGATTCGGGCAAATTTGGATCTTTCTCGGCTCTTGGCTCTCCAGGCTATTTTTGATCTCAACGGACATAAAACGCCACAAATGGCCGAGTCTCAAAAGAGCCGCCATAATCGCAACCTGTTAGTTTACATAATCTTAGGAATATATTTAGCCCGCGGCATCAAACCTGCGACCTAAGCGATGTGCGGTTGTTTCATGCCATTCAAATGCTGCTTGCCATCAGCGTTTTCCCGGCAGCAGACACCACCGCCTCCTCGGCCAAAATCCCTTTTGAGTTCCGGGACGGCTTTATTTGGATAAAAGTCACGTTGCGCGGCTGCGGCGAACCCTTGAATTTTCTGTTCGACTCAGGCGCCCAGGTAAGTGTTATCAATTCGGTCACCGCTCAACGCGTGGGCCTCAAAGGCACCCGGCCAGCTGCGGTGGCGGGGGTTGGTAGTAACACGACGGGATTCTGGTCCCAACCGTTGGAAGCTCGCGCTGGACACGTACAACTGCCACGCAATTACCTGCTGCTCGATCTGAGCAAGCTCAGTGACGCGTGTACCCATTCCACGATCGACGGCCTGGTGGGCGCGGATTTTTTCCATGACCGCATTGTCCAGGTGGATTTTCAGAGCCAAACGCTGCGCCTCTTGCACCAGACGCCCTCCGAGGTGGGGATGCAGATTTTGCCCCTTAGAGTTAGGCCCTGCGGGATGCTCGTCCCCATTCAAATCAACCGTTCCAAGGCACAATGGCTCCGTCTCGACACCGGCTGCGCCTCCGCCCTGCAATGGGTCACGACCAGCGTTCGGCCAGCCGAGGGCTCGACGCGAGTGGCAGTCGCCCTGACGTCGTTCGCGGTCCCTGTGACGGAGACGACCGTGACTCTGGGAGCCGTCCGTTTCCATCAAGTCCCCACCGATCTGCAGGCCAAGGAGATTTTCCCCGGAGAAAAAGGTCTGCTCGGCAACGGTCTGCTCGCTCGGTTCGAAACCGTAACGATCGATGCCCTGGGAAAAAAACTGATCCTCGGCCGAGTACGGACGGCGGACGCAACTACTTCACCGGCGCAATCTGGAGCGGTCGGCCACTCTGCGAAACACGGCTGCGGCCACGCATCAACGACGGGAATTGCTCCTGAACCCGCGGACTGGCAACAAACGCTTTGTTCTGAAGCACCTCGCTAGGCACGTCATTGGCGTCGCGACCAGGGCGGCTCGCTACGTCCACGCGTGCCAGCCCAGGAAACTCCTCGAGGTAGCGCGGACTCGCTGCCAAGGCGCGGTTGGTGGTCAGCTTTGTCCCCACGCTCTCCGGCTTCACCTCGTGCAGGGCCGACGACCGCGCCGTACCGCGAATCAGTTCGGGATGTTCTTCGATGTAGCGCGGACTGTGTGCCAAAGCCCTGTTCGCCGAGCCTGGGGAACCGGCATGAAGATTTAGGCTCACAGCCAGAGCGGCGGCCGTTGCGGTTAAAATGGACGGTAAGTTGGTTGTCATTGTCATCTCTCTTTCGTTGAACAGCCGTCGCCAGCTGGTTACTGCCTATTGTAAGTATGTACCCGTTCCATCCGTTGGCAACCCTCGTCGTCGGTGGCTGATCAGGCGCGGTGCATCCCGATGTTGTCGGAGACGGTAGCGGACGCCGCGCTGCGGCGTCCCCGCGCCGTTCAGGCGCATCACGAACCGCGCAGCGGCCCTGTCCGCCGGCTGGACGCGGGCGGGGTTGTCGCAGCGCGACAACCTCTAGCGACAACATCGGGATGCACGGGATCAGGCGAGGTCGTCGCCCGGGCGGTATCGCGGCGAGATGGCGGCGCGCGCTCAGCAATTGGATCCTGCGCAACGGCTGGACCTGGTCTGCGGCAGTCACTCGGAGCCGTCACGACTGGGGTTAGTAGGGCGGCGCGAAACCGGGCAGTCGCGGGGCACGGCGAGCAACGCGATTGGCAAAGCGGCCCTCGACGAACTTCGCCATCTCGACGATGACGAAAGTTGTTAGGCCAACCGCCGCGATGCGCAGCCACGTCTCGGCAGGCAGGGGCGCGGTGTGGAAGAGACGATGGAACACCGGCAGGTAAGTGAACGCCAGTTGCGCCAGCAGCGTGCCCAATGCCACTCAGATTTGGGCTTAGGTTAGCGAGGTAATCAGAGGTCGGTGGAGCGATTTTGCGGGACTTACATCGGATTTTCCGAAAGGATGCTCCGGTGATCAAAACTGAACTTATCCGTGCGCAAGGTCGCAACCTCAGCGG
>CAMAUY010000045.1 GCA_945861565.1 Akkermansia muciniphila | reverse complement strand
GGGATCCTGGCCAGCCGCACGGGTTGGCGAACTTACGCCGCTGGCTTGGAAAGCCGCCCGCGCCGGTGCTCGGAATGCGTAGTCGCATCCACTGATCCTACCCCGATCAGTCTATCGACCATAGATGGGGTTCACCGGACGGATACGCTACATCTTCACACTTCGTGGGACATCGCCCCCTAATCCCAAGCCGCGCGAAGACCAGGCTCCGAAGGACACCGGTCCGAATCCGTTTGAATGATTGCTCATTCCAAGGATCCGGTGCCGGACCAGACCCCATCCGGCGTCGCCCAGGACATTAACTGGGACGACTTTCGCGACCACTTGGCGACGGCGGACAAGGATGGCAGGCGCCGTTGGCTTTACCCAAAGAAGCCAGCCGGGAAATGGCACCGCCGCCGTGCATGGTTTGCCGTGTTGCTCATCGTGGTGATGTTTGCCGGGCCGTGGATACGTATTCATGGGAACCCGCTGCTTTTGCTCAATATCATCGAACGCCGGTTTTCAATCCTCGGCCACATTTTCTGGCCACAGGATGCCTTCCTCTTCGCCGTCGCGATGCTCGTGTTCATCACCGGCATCATTATCTTCACAACCGCCTTCGGCCGACTCTGGTGTGGTTGGGCCTGCCCCCAGACCGTCATGATGGAAATGGTTTTTCGAAAGATCGAAAACCTGATTGAAGGTGACGCCCACGAACAGCGCGCCCTGGATGAGGCTCCTTGGAGCCGGCAGAAACTATTCAAGAAGGTGCTGAAGCATGGGGTGTTCCTGGGACTCTCGTTTGTTGTCGGCAACACCCTTCTCGCCTACATAATCGGCAGCGAGCAATTGCTGGCTATCCAGTTTGATGACCCAGCCAAGCATCGGGTCGGACTGACGTTCATGGTGCTCTTCAGCTTGCTGTTCTACGGAATCTTTGCACGCTTTCGGGAGCAAGCCTGTACTTTCATCTGCCCCTACGGGCGTTTCCAATCGGCGATCCTGGATGAGAACTCGATGGTCGTGGCCTACGACACCAAACGGGGAGAGAAACGCGGGCCGAGTCACCGTGATCAGTCCCATGACCATCGTGCTGCCGCAGGTCTTGGGGATTGCATTGCCTGCCGCCAATGCGTCGCGGTCTGTCCCACGGGCATCGATATCCGCAATGGCACCCAAATGGAGTGCGTGAATTGCACCGCCTGTATCGACGCCTGTGATGCCATCATGGACAAGGTCAACCGTCCACGGGGACTCATCCGGTTCGCGTCGCTGAACAACATCGAGCGGGGTGAGCGCCAGCGATTTACGGCGCGCATGCAGCTTTACGCCGTCGTTCTCGCTGCGCTCATTTCCTTGTTCCTGTTTCTCGTCTTCACGCGCGCCGAGGTCGGCACCACGCTTTTGCGCGCGCCGGGTGCGCTCTTTCAGAAGACTCCTGCTGGCGCGATCCAAAACATTTACACGATCAAGGTTATCAACAAGACCGGACGGGACCTACCGATCGAACTGAAGCTGCTCAACCGGGCGGGCACCGTCCGCCTGATGGGCGCAGGCACTTTCATCGTGCCGAAGGAAGCTCTTGCGCAGACGTCGGTGCTGATTGAACTCGAATCCGCTGCGCTCACCGAAGGCAGCACCAAGCTCAAGATCGGTGTCTTTTCCGGCGGAAAACTTCTCGAAACGGTGGTAACCGGCTTCGTCGGACCGCGCCGATGACTTCCATGACTTCTCCCTCCTCCAATCCTTCGCTTAATCTTTGGCCGTACGCCATCATCGGGTGGTTTGCCATCTTTATCTCGGCGCTCGTAGCCTGGATGGTCTTTGCCGTGCGGCAGAATTTGGATCTTGTCCGGCCGGACTACTATGAGCAGGAAATTCGATTTCAAGAGCAGCTGGACCGCCTGAACCGCACGGCCGCCGTGAGCAGCGAAATGGCCGTTCAATACGAGCCAGCCACGAGCGCCGTCACCCTCCGCCTGCCCGCCGCGCATCTTGCGCAACACCCGATGGGTCGGATTCAGTTTTACCGGGCGGCCGACGCCGCGCTCGATTGCGAGGTTCCACTGGCGATGGCGGCGGATGGAGTTCAGCGCCTGAGCGTTCGCGCGCTGCGGGTTGGCCCTTGGAAAATGCGGGTCACGTGGAGCGTCGGCTCGACGGAGTATTTTCTTGAGAAAACATTCATCATTGCGGGTGCGCAGGACGACCCGAGCGCCGCGGCAGCGCCGGTGAAATAGTATGGAAGTTTGGACCGCTTTTCTGCTCGGACTCGCTGGCAGCCTCCATTGCGCGGCCATGTGCGGCCCCCTGGTGCTAGCGCTGGCGAAGGCCCGAGGGCGGCCGGTGACGGCCCGCGAGTGTACCGGCCGTCTATGCTACCATCTGGGTCGCGTGGCATCCTACTGTCTGCTCGGATTGGCCCTGGGATTTCTGGGGCACGTCTTCTTTCCGGCCGGTTTTCAGGGCTGGCTCTCGATTGCGTTGGGAGTTGGCTTGCTCGCGGGTTTGATGGCGGGAGCGCGCGTTTCACTGACCGCGTCGATTGGGAAGTGGGTCACACGGCTGAGGAACTGTATGCGCGGCCTGTTGAACCGGAACTCGCTGTCCGCAGAGGCCGTGATGGGCGCGCTCAACGGGCTGCTTCCCTGTGGTCTGGTCTATATCGCGGCCGCCGGAGCCACCGCCACCGGACATCCCGTGTCCGGTGCCATTTACATGGTCTGTTTTGGCCTCGGGACCTGGCCGATGATGTTGAGCATTCATCTGGCCGGCCAGCGTTTCTCGCTTCCCTTCCGATTCCCGACGGGCCGCATCACACGCGCGGCAGTCTTGTTGATGGCCGGACTGCTGATTCTCCGTGGCCTGGAACTTGGCATTCCCTTCGTCAGCCCGGAAATGCCGACCGCTGGCGGCAGCGCGAATCACTGCCATTAACCCTTGGGGGATTCGGCAGGGTCTCCGATTCAGACGGGTTTCATTCCTCGGGTTCCTCACTCCCAACTTTGAGGCCAACCATTTCAAAAATCTGACCGATGGCCAGAGTCAACGTCGCTTCGCGATCCGCGGTGTTGTACATGTTACTCGCCACATTCGCTTCGTTGGAAGTCAGGTCCGAGCGCGTGCTCATCAATTGATCGATGTTGATTTCGCTCCCGAAGTATTCACTCAGGCGATCCGTGAATTCTTTCTGCTTATTCTGGCGGGCATCGAGCAACTGCTTTCGATTTTCATGGTTGCTCCAGGTCGCTTCGGCAGTGCTCACGATTTTGCGCCGAGTACTGATCTCTTCCGCTTCGATTTCGGCCTGGAATTGCCGGATTTGCGCTTCGGTTTTTTTGCGGGTGGTGGTCAGCACACGTCGATCGTTCAACCGAACGTTGACACCCCCGCCGACTGTCCAGCCCTCCAGGCGGTTATCAAATGTCTCAGATCCAATCGGAAAAAGTGTTCCTTCGACAAACGTCGTCACGTCGTACTTGCCCCGGATCGCTTGCTGGTGTTGCAACTCGGTGTTGCGAATCGCGTCGCCGAGAACACGGAAGGTCGGGTTGTTGGATCGCGCACGATCGATGAGCTCCTGGAGACCCTGTGCCGTTCTGGCTTGCTCGACGAATGGACTGAGTCCGTACTCCGCCGTCTCGATGGAGACGGGTTCGGAGCCGTCGATGGCGAGGTAGGAGAGAAGAATGGTGAGGTACTCTTTCTCACGCGAGGTGTAGATGTTGCGATTGGATTCGGCGGTGGCTTTTACGGATTCGATGCGTTGTCGGTCCGACCCGTCCACCCGCTTATCGCGCATCAATTGCGAACAGTCAAAGGCCGCCTTGCCATAAATCTCGACGAGTCGACGGTAATATACGACCAGATTGTAGTAACTCAGCGCGTTGTCGACGATCGACCGATAGCTCTTCAAATAGTTCAACTGGGCGTTGCGCGCCGTCGATTCCTGAAAAGCCTGGGCGATGATCCTCTCTTGCCGGCGGCGGGACCCAAAAAATGGCACCTCGAAGCGCGTCCGGACGAGCGCGCCGGCACCGGATTCGACCGAATTCTGCCCGGCAGCGGACTCGGCAAAGTCAAAGCGGGAATGGGCCGCGCCCACTTCGGTGCCGAGCACAATCCCTTCAAATGTCTCTTTTTTTACACCCACAACACTCTCGAAGGTGTTGCCAAACGCGCCGCGGCGATTGGGAAAATCCGAGAGATCGGAGCGAGTTTCCACGAACGGTTCAAGCCGACTCAAATTTGCCCGAAATTCCGACAGCCCATGCTTGGCCGCTTTCATCTCCTCGCGCGAGGCCCTGACGGTCGGATTTTTCGCGTAGGCGAGTCGTACAATCGAGTCAAAGTTTAGGTGATACGGCGGCCCGAGGGGCATCCGGCTCCTGGCAGGTCGGTTTGTGGTGTCGTCTTTTCCTGCACCGGTGCCGGACGTTACGAGTGAGACCAACAGGGCCAGAATTAAGAGGGCACGCGTCGATGGGGCGATGCGACGAGCGGGACCGTAGTAGCCGATGTTCCCGAATCGGCACAGACCGGACAGAATACCCGCTCCGAATCGGGTTTCGAATAGGTTACCGTGCATTCTTGCGTCTTTCCTCCAACCGGTACAGGGCGGTGTCGGTGCGTATAAAGAGCGCGCCATTGGAGACCGCTTCGGAAGCCATGATCCGGCCCGCGAGTTCGTTCTTTGCGAGGAGTTGAAAGGATTTCCCCGCCCCGACCACGGCGGTGACGCCGTCGCGACTAGGCACGTGGATCTTTCCGTCCGCGTACAGGAGAGAGGCGCTGTGTTCTCCCCCCAGGCGTTCGCGATAATGTTCGGCACCGGTGTGGGCATCGAGACACGTGAACATCCCGCCGGAATCCGACACGAAATACAGTTCATTCCCGACCAGCAATGGCGATGACATGGTCGGCACTCCTTTGGCATAGCGCCAAACGATCTCCGGGTCCTTGCCGCTGTCATAACGAATCGCGAGCATCTCGGGTCGCATGAAGCCGGTGCTGAGGTAGAGCATGCCATGGCCGGTGACCGGCCGGGCCGCGAGGGAGAAGCCAAGATTGCCATATTTCAACTTCCACAATTCACGGCCGGAGGCTGGATCATAGCCGTACAGCCAATCCGCGCCGGGGGAGAGCAGCTGCTCCTGGCCGTTCCTCCGCACCACGATCGGCGTCGCGTACGATTTCTTGAGTTGAGGGTTGGTGTTCATGGTGCCGGTTCGATCCGTTTTCCAGGCCAGCGCTCCCGTGCCTTTGTCCAGGGCGGCGACGTATTGAAGATCGCTGCCGTCCATGTGAAAAATCAAACGATCGCGCCACACGATCGGTGAATTGCCCGGACCATTCTCGTGCAAGATGTGCAGGCTCGTGTTGGTCCAAAGGACCTGGCCCGTGCGGGTGTCCAGGCAGGCTGTTCCCGATGCGCCGAAATGCGCGTACAGCCGTCCGGGTTCGATCACCGGGGTGGGTGAGGCATAGCTGTTGAGCGTGTGGGCCCATTGGGGCTCGCGTTCGCTTAACAGCAAAACGTCGTGCGTGATGCGTCCGGAACGGGCATCGACACAGATGGCACGATATTCGACTTTTTCGAGGAGCGTCAGCGGCTGGTCGCCGGTGTTGGCTTTCAGGCGGCGGGCGACATCGTCCGGGTTGGCTTTCAGGCGGCGGGCGACATCGTCCGGGTTGGCTTTGGTTTCGATCGCGGTGGTTAACCAGATTTGATCCCCGTCGATCACGGGGGAAGACCAACCGCGCCCCGGAATCGGTGCCTTCCAGGTCACGTTGACATTCTCGCCCCAGCGTGTCGGCAGCGGATCGGCCGGAGCATGGCCCTGGCCGCCAGGACCGCGCCACTCGGGCCATTCCCCAGCACCCTGCAGACGAAGAACGACAAGGAACAGCCCGGACAGGAGAATTATCTCCTTCATTGCAATTGAGATCATGGAGGTAACCTTTTACTGGAAAGCACCTGACACAATCAACCTTGGGAATTTTCGGCTGGCGCGCATCGGTGAATTCCAATGTTGTCGGAAGGACTACAGAATTTGAACAGGAGAGAACAGAGGCAGCGGAGAAGTCCTTTCCGGACTCTGCTCTCTGCTTCCTCCTGTTGAAGTCTTGGTCTCATTGACGCTTTTTGAAATACGGGGTGCAACAAGGTATTATTTCTAATTCGAGTCCGCTTGCCGACAAATCGCGGACGCACGGGGTGCTCATTTCCTGACGAGGAACCCGGCATTGGCCCAATCGGCAAAATCCTCCCGTGAACCGTCCCCGGCATCCATCGCCACCAAGCTGATCATTTGGGCACCCTTGGGGATTTCGATGTCGAACCGCCACGCGGAGGACAGCACCCGCATGACGGGACTGACGGCGGCTTCCTTCCCGTCGATAAACACCTTGAAGACCACGCTCGGATATTTCGCAAGGTTGGAGCCGTGGCTGATCTTGACCAGATTTTCATCCGCGCCGGCGAGCCCGACGAAGCGCTGGTATTCCGGCTTGATTTCATACATCAGCGCGCAGGGGGCATGTACGCCCATGCCTCGTTGGTAGGTCTGCCGGTTGATTTTCAGTTCCTCGCCCAGATTTGATTTGTCCTTCTGCGGCGGCTGGGTGTTGCCGGAATAGCGCACGACACCCCCGTAGGTATGGCCGAAACCGACATTGCGAATCGGCTTCAAGTCACCGATGTGAATATCCGGTGTTGGCGGAAGCGGTCCCAATCGCGCGAACGATCCCTCGGATTCCAGGCAGACGGCTCGCCCATTGCGAAAAGCGGTCGTTCGCAGGTGAGCGGTGTCCGCAATGACGAGCGGCTGGGTGTAGAGCGGGGAGCTGGGCGTCGGACGGGTGCCGTCCAAGGTATAGCGGATTTCCGCACCCGGCTGGAGCGGTGTGGCGAGCGTCACGGTGATGGGTTGCTCGAATAGGTGCGGACGCATCGGCGTGCCCCACGGAGCGATGCGGACCGGGTCGACCACCCAGTTTGGATCCCACGTTCCCAGCTTGGTCAGTTCCGCTTGGAAACTGATTGTCGGGGCCAGGTGCTTTTCGAAATGTTCCACAACCTGCTCGGTATTGAGGTCGGGAGTAAAGTTTCGTGCGGGATCGTACCCGGGATGCGCGTCGGTCATGTCGCGGGCGAGGACGCAGTTCAAGCCGGCCGATTTCATGGCTTTCAAACCCATCGGCTTGCCGAGCAGGCAAACCTGGGTGTGGAATCCAACGTAAATGAGATGGGTCAGTCCGTGGTGCTTGCAAATCGCATACACCTCTGCCTGCGTGTCCGGCATCCGATCGGCCTCTCCGATCCGGAGCGCCGGGTGCATGCCGTCCCAACCGTAATTGCCAGCGCATCGTTCCCGACCGCAGGCGCAGCCTCCCGCATCGGGCACCGGAGGGCAGGTGACGTTGACAACGGAGGGGACGGGAAATCGAGGCAGGGCGAAGACCGCTTCACGCTGCGGATAGCCGACGTAGTTGTCCACGACGTCGCTCGGGCTCAGCATGACCTTCATGCCCAGGGCGCGGGCCGCGTCGAGCGCCTTGTTCATGCGGGGAACAATTGCATCGACCCGCATTGTGGCGGTCTTGCACCAGTGATAGTTCCAGACATCCACCGCGATGACACCCACGCGCGTCGGGTCCACCTTTTCGGACTGGAGCACGATCGTGCCGGTTGCGGGGTCCCGGGTCTGGAGGGTCAGTTCAATTTCGGCAGCGCCTGCGGCGACGGCTGTCAACACCAACAGGCCGAGCAATGAAGAGAGAATCATTTTGGAGATTATGGGTGGGGAAAGGGGAGGGAATGCGAGTAATCAGAATGCGAGTAATCAGTTGACCGAACCGAATCTAACGCTACTTTCAGCCGATCCCAGGTTTTTCGTTTCAGCCGCTGAGTGCAGATTTCCCTCGAATTTTCGAATTCACGTTATGAAAATACCGCCTGCGTTCCCTTCTTTCAGGTCCTCATCTGCCTTATCGCGCCTGCGGGGTTTTACGTTGATTGAGCTCCTGGTCGTGATCGCGATCATCGCAATCCTGGCCGGAATGCTTCTTCCCGCCCTTTCGAAAGCCAAGGAGCAGGGCAACCGCACCGCGTGCTCGAACAATCAAAAGCAGCTGATGCTGGCGACCATTTTATACACGACAGATTCCAACGATTGGGTGCCGCATCCGAATTGGGATTTTATTGCCACCGTCCCGGGCTGGCTTTGCACGCCTCCTTTTACGAAATCCGAAACCAACATCCAGACGGGCCTCCTTTGGAAATATGCGTCCGCATACAAAATTTTCCGGTGCCCGCTCGACCGGACGAATACGGCTGCTTTCCGCTCACGTGGCCAGAAATATTCGAGCTATATCATGAGCGGTTCTCTCTGCGCCTTCCAAGTTCGTCCCAACACATTCAAGATTTCTCAGTTTAAACCGAACGATATTGTGATGTGGCAGGCGGATGAACGGAGCGCGGTGGACTTCAATGATGCATCGAGCTCCCCCAGTGAAGGGATCACCCGCATTCACAATGTCGGCACCACGGTTGGCGTGATTGACGGCCACGTGGAGTATATAAAGATCAAAGCCTTCAATGTGGAAGCCACCTTGCGACCGGGCCGGCTGTGGAACGTTCCAAATAGCAGAACCGGCGACGGTCCCTGAACGCGATGACCTTTCAGCAGGGCGCCCGGGGGAAGCGAGCCTTGGAAGTTTTGAATCATTGAGATCGATCGGCCGGGTTCTCATTCTTTGTAACTTATTCGTATGAAATCATTCCCTGGGCTCTTCCGGCCGACATGGATCGTCGGTTTGACCGTAATCGCGGGTTTAACCGTGATGGGTTGTGGGAAAAAGGAAGTCGATGCTGCGGATTTGGAAAGATCCATCCGGGCGGTTGTGCCCGCGACCGTTTCGCAAAGTGATCCGGTGAAGCAGGTGGCCGATCAGGCCGTGGCCGCAATTCGGGACAAGAACTACGAAGGCGGTGCGATTGCCTTGGAGGCGTTGCGCGTCAGCCCCAGTTTGAACGGCGACCAGCTCACCGCCGCTCAGGATGCCATGGCTGCCTATCAGAAACAATTAATTGACCTGGCCGATCGCGGCGATGCCAACGCCAAGCGAGCTTTGGAGACGATGAGGACTCGCAGTCGTTAGGTTCGGCTTCAAACTTGACGGCTCACTCTGGCTGCCCCCGTATAGCGAGATGATTCCATTCAAGCGACGCACACCGGCGCGCAGCCGTTCGTCATTTTCATTATTCGCCGCTGTATTGTTTGTCGCGCTATGCGTGACGTCCGGGGTGGCGCAGGTAACGCCGGCCAACGCGCGCCGACCAGCGAGCGACAGCGATCTCAAGTACTGGCTTGAAAGCATGGTTTGGCACCATCGTTTCACTCTGGAGGAGATTCACCTAGCCACCGGATTGGACACCAACGCAGTGACCCGTGCTATGACTCGGCTCAACGTCACGCCCGCGAATCGGCCGACGCGTTCGGCCAACGCTCCGCTGCTCGTTCTGCCCTACCCGGGGGGGCGGCATCCCCGCGTCGGTTTCCTCGAGGGTGCCATCGAACCGCAACGCGAAACCAAAATCAGCGTCTTCACGCCGTGGGATAATACGAGCTACGTCGTTGCCGATGTTCCCGAGGCCATTTGGTCCAACCTGGGTCTCACGTACCTCGCCCACACGCATATCCCGACCGTCTTCGACAAACAAGGAATCAAGCTTCCGCCGCTCGAATGGAATCGCCGTACGGATGGAGCCCTCGAATTCACCCGTTCGCTGCCCAATGGCATCGTGTATGCCGCAAAAATTCTGCCCGATCCGGAAGCTGTTCGCATGGAACTCTGGCTCACCAACGGCACCGCTTCGGCGCTCACCGATCTGCGTGTTCAAAATTGCGTCATGCTGAAGAGCGCGATGGATTTCAACGCGCAAACCAATGCCAACAAGCTCTTCGCGAAGCCGTTCATCGCCTGCCGAAACAATTCCGGCGACCGCTGGGTCATCACCGCGTGGGAGCCGTGTCATCGCCTGTGGGGTAATGCCCCGGTGCCATGCCTCCATTCAGACCCTAAATTTCCCGACTGCGCTCCCGGTGAAGCGAAACGCTTGCGCGGATGGCTCTCTTTCTACCAAGGCACAAACGTCCAGGCTGAATTCGCGAGGATTAGGAAGCTTGACTGGCTCGGCGCGGTGGCCGGACCAAATTGAAGGATTAGGACGATGGATTGGAGCGTCCTCGACGAATCCCAATAAAAAACCCTTCAGGTTAAAACCTGAAGGGTGAGACGGAATGACGGGGAGTTGAGCCGTCCCCGAAATTTTTAGAACTTCTTGGCCATCTGGAACACTTTGAGGCTCGATTTGGCCTGGTTCGCCTTGCTGGCACAGGCCGTAGAGGCTTGGCCAGAGCACTCCTTGGTGGATGCTGTCTTTGCACCCTTAGCGCCCTTGGCACCATGGCAGTCTTCCGCGAGGGCAGATGCGGTTGCGAAAGCGGCGATGGTCAGAGAGATAACAATTTTTTTCATAGCGTTGGTGAATTAATTCTCTGGTAAGACATCTGATTCATCGAAGTTACTCAAGAATAAAATGACCCCGCTCCTCAACAGGCTGGAATCAGATCCGCCACCGCCGGTGTCGGCACACTTGAAAGTGGGCGACGCTGTCGAGCTTTTGATCACCGATCTAGCCTTCGGCGGGGAAGGGGTTGGGCGAGTCGGGGAACTCGTTGTGTTCGTCCCGGAGGTCATCCCTGGAGAGCGGGTCGAGGCCAAGATCACGCAGCGGAAGAAGACTTTTGCCCGAGGGATCCTGGCCGCGGTCCTTGACCGGTCCCCCTACCGGACAGCACCGAAATGTCGCTATTTTGGGGAGTGCGGCGGATGTCAGTACCAGCATCTCGAGTACGAGCAACAAGTTCTTTGGAAGCGGAAGCAGGTGGCGGACCTATTCCAGCGGGTGGGTGGGTTCGATCCGGGGCTGATTGAATCGGTCACTCCGTGCCCTCAGCCCTACCATTACCGCAATCGGATCCTGGTTCGGAGCCAATGGAACAAGCCCGCCCAGACGTTAGATCTGGGATTCGTTCGGGGCGACTGCGGTCTGGTGGCAGACATCGAGGAATGCGCCATTGCCGAGCCGGCCCTGAATGATGCCATCCGGAATTGGCGCGCGCATCCGCCGCCCAAGGGCGGGCTGAAAACGGTTCTCCGGATCCCCCCTGAGAACTGGGATGTTCCGGAGCATTCCTTTTTTCAGAACAATTATTTTCTGCTGCCGGAGCTCGTTCGTGTTGTGCGCAGTCGTCTCCAGGATTCGGCTGTCACGGCACTCATTGACGCCTACTGCGGAGTTGGTTTTTTTGGAATTGAGACGGCCGATCTGATGGAATCCTTCGTGGGGGTCGAGTTGGACGCGCCGGCAATCCAAGCGGCCCGTCGAAATGCCACCCGGAGGGGAATTCAGAATGGCAAGTTCGTGGCGGGAGATACCGATCAGCTGCTGCCGCGACTGCTGGAGGGGCAGGCGGCCGATCGGACTGCGGTGCTCCTGGACCCCCCTCGAGTGGGATGTCGACCACCGACGCTTGCGGTGCTTCGAGACGTTCAGCCGCGCCAAATTCTTTACGTCTCGTGCCATCCGGCGACCTTGGCACGCGATCTCAAAATCCTGTGCGAGGGGGGACGATTTGAACTTCGAGGCGTGACCCCGCTCGATATGTTTCCCCAAACACAGCATGTCGAGTGTGTTGCGGACGTCCGGCGAACGGGCTGAAGTCCGACGCGGGGCGGGCAAGCAAAGGTGCCTTTAGGACAAATCTTGCGAAGCAGGATTCGGCTATTTCGGTGAGGTTCTCGGCATGAAGCCGCCAAAACGTCGAGATCTACCAAGCCGAAATAGACCCGCAACCGGAAAGAAGCCCACGGCTGCAAAGCCCGCCACCGCGCGCCGCGGCCAGGCGGTCAAAGTGGCTGCGGTTCTTGGCCGGGCTTTGCACGCGACCCCTGCGCCCGAGCGGGTGCCTGCAAAATGGCGTTGGTATCATCGTGCACTGCTTTCCCTGCAAACCCGTCTATTGAGTGATCGCGGAGAATTGCGCCGGGTCGCCGCCGAGCCATTGGAGCCGCACAGTCTCAACGAGGCGGACAGTGCTACGGACGAGTTCGACCACGACTTGGCTTTGACCCATCTATCCGTCGAGTTGGATGCGCTCAATGAGGTGAATGAAGCGCTCAAGCGGATCCAAAACGGCAGCTACGGCGTCTGCGAGGAGTCCGGCAAAGCGATTCCGGCGGCGCGACTGCGGGCAATTCCGTGGGCGCGATTCACCTGCGAGGTCGAGGAACAATTAGAGAAGCAAGGTGCTGTTCGTCGAATGCGCGTGCGCGGGGCGGCCACGGTGCGTGCGGGCGGCGAGGTGCGGCTTGCGCCCGAAGAGGGCTCGAAGGAAGCCGAGGACTAGCCGCTTTCGGCCGAGGGGATGGTTTGCGCGGCGCCCACCGATCCGCATGGGCGGAGTGCCACTGGCTAGGGTTGAGCCGGTGGAGCGGGCGCTTGCAGGTTTAGACTCACGATGTAGGCCGCCAGGTCGTGCAGGCTCGCGTCGTCGAGATCCATCCGACGGCGCATGTGCTTCACATGGGGATCCTTCAAATCGGTCCCGCGCCATCCCATGCGGAAGTCGAGCAACTGATTGAATAGATACCAGTCGTGCTGTCCGGTCAGGCGGGGAGCTCCCTTTCGGCGGTTGCCCTCAGCCGTCTTGCCGTGGCACTCGATGCAAGCGGAGTAGAGTGTGCGGCCCCGGGCAACGTCACCCAAGGGTGCCGGTGCCAGCGGCGCAGGACGAAGGGTGGTCAGAAATTTGATCAGCGCCCGGGTGTCACTTCGGCTTAGTTTGTCGGCCACGGGGTGCATCAGTTGGGTGCGGGCCTCGGGCGGCAGATATCCGGTTTCTTTCGAGTCATCCTTGCCCCGTTCGCCCTGGCGAAACTGCTTGATCTGTTTCTTGATGAACCAATCTTCACGGCCGGCGAGGCGAGGCGCGCGTGTGGCTTCGATGCCCTCGCCCTGATCTCCGTGGCACCGGGCACAGGCTGCATAAAGTTCCGCCCCACGGCGAACCCGGGTGGTTGGTTCGATGCCGCGTGCTGGAACGACCAGCCAGCAGGCGGACAGCAGCAGAGCCACGAGGTGGCAAGGGGAAAAGTTTAAGCCGGTGAGTATCACAATATTCGTTCCAATCTGTCGCCAGCGCGTTGCGGATTCCGTTGACTGTCGGGGAGCATACGCATCGAGTCCGCCGCTGCCCACCAATTCCTCGGTGGGAGCCTCTCCCCCGCTCGGAGCGGGTTGAGACCCTGAACCACGGCACCGTCGCCAACAAACATACGACGGGGGTACGCTTCATGAACGAATGGTTGCCATGCTCCAATAGTTGGCCAGTGTCGTGATATGGGCTACGCATCTAACTGCTAGACCTACTTTCTCAATAACAGGCTGCCGATCGCATTACTGAGGCTTACCAGCCCAAAGTGGGCGAGCATTTTAAAGACAATGAACCGGAGTTTGGAACCACGGATGAACGCGGAAAAACGCTGATTCCGGGCGCTCACTCCGGAAGTGAGAGGCAACGGCTTCCTCTTTTCCGCGTCCATCCGTGTGAATCCGCGGTTCTTCCCTTCGGCACTTTGTCATCCACCCGCCGATGAGCGGGAATAACGATCGGGCATTGACAGGCCCATTCTGGCGGCGGAGGGTGGCAAGCAGGCCCGGGTTATAGAGGGTATTAATTCTCTGGGGTCGCGCAGAGCTGGCAGCTGCTTGTCAAGCGCACACAAAATCGTGACGAGGAAGGCAAAATGGCGATGAAGAACTCCCTGAGTGTTTGGTGCACTACAACGGCAACGCCGCGCCGCGGCACGAGACGGGCCGGCGCGTTCACGCTCATCGAGTTGCTGGTGGTCATTGCCATTATTGCGATCCTCGCGGGGATGCTGTTGCCGGCGCTCGGCCGGGCCAAGGCCATGGCTCTCCAAACCAAATGCGTGAGCAACAATCGACAAATCGGTCTGGCGTTTAATATGTATGCCAGCGATTCACTGGATTCTTATCCCACGCACTCGGACTGGCCTTCAACCGGAGGCCGGGATGGCAAGTATTTGGTATACGTCGCCGCCACGAATCGGCCGTTGAATCCATATACCCAAGCGAAGGAGATATTTCACTGTCCGGCCGACAAGGGGGACAGTATCCTTTCCAGCATTTTCCAGTGCTACTCGAACTATGGTAATAGCTACTTAGTGCAGTGGGGTTCGGACCGGGCTTTGCTTGATTACCCAGCCGACACCACCAAGTCCTTTATTTTTCGCATCGTGAGCGTGACGGCGACTTCTGGCGATTCGAGGAAGCCGATGAAGATTTCCCAGATCGCTCTCAGCCCGTCCAACAAGATCATCCAAGGCGATTGGAACTGGCATGTTAACCGGGTCCCGACGGAGCCAAAAAACATTTGGCATAATGCCAAGGGGAAGGCAGTCCCGGTGATGCTTTACGGGGATGGCCACGCCGCGACCTGGAAACAACCGCCTGCACTTCTAAACGAGTGGTTCAAGCCAATTCCCGATCCGAGCTATGCCTTTTGGTAAAAATCTGCGAGTCCGAGTCCGAGTGCAGAGCGGAGAGTTGCGGTGGGTAGGTTCGGTTGATTCACAAGGGGACAGCGTAGCGCCGGAGCGGGTCTTGCCAACGGAACTGCGTGGCAGATTCGTCACTCATAAGAAAATTTCGGCGCGGTATTCAACGTCGCCTTCGCAGCGTTCGACTTTGAAGCCGGCTTTGCGCGCAACGTGCCGCATCGCGTGGTTGTCCGCGAGTATTGCGGCGGTAATGCGCTCGAGGTTTTCGTCGCGACCGATTGCAACGAGCCGTTGGAGAAGTTCCGTGCCCAGGCCGTGCCCTTGCCATGAGTCGCTGACGGTCAGGGCAAACTCGGCCTCGTTCGTGCCGTGCCGTTTGCTCAGACGACCCACCGCCAGGATCTCGACCGCGCCGGTTGTGGCGTCGGGACGATCGACCACGAGGAGCATTTCGCGATCGTAGTCGATAAAGCATATTCGACTGAGGCGTTCGTGTGCGATGCGTTGGTCGAGTTTCAGCGGGGCGAAGTAGCGGAGGTAAACGCTGCGGTCGGAGAGCGTCTGGTGAAACCTCACCATCCGTGGTTCGTCTTCGGGTCGAATCGGGCGAACGGTTGCGGTCGTACCGTCCCGAAGTTTCCACGGCGTGCGGTAGCGCGTGGGGTAGGGACGAATCGCCAGTCTCGGGAGCTGGCCTTCCGAAATCTCCGGAGAGTGCAGCACAACGCGGGCGTCGAGCGCGAGCATTCGCCCGGGAGAAATGAGCAGCGGGTTGATGTCGATTTCGGCAATCCAACGTTGCTCGGCCAAGAGTTGGCTGAAGCGCACGAGGAGTTTTTCGAGCGCGGCGAGGTCGACCGCCTTGCGGCCACGCACCCCCTTGAGTGCGGTGAAGATTTTGGTTTGCTCCATCAATCGCCGGGCGAGTGTGGCGGTGAGGGGAGGTAGGCCGAGCGCAACGTCTTGAAAGACTTCCACGAGTTGACCGCCGGTGCCGAACATGAGGACGGGGCCAAACTGCGGATCGATGCTGCTGCCCAGGATGAGTTCGTAGCCGTCGCGCGCAACCATCGGTTGGACGGTCACTCCGAGAAAATGCTCGCGACCCGCCTTTTCGGCGACGGAGGTTTCAATCTGTATCCAGGCTTGGCGCACGGCGGCGGCGTTGCGCAGGTCGAGTTGAACACCGCCCACATCGGTCTTGTGGGTGAGCGTCTCGGAGAAAAGTTTAACAACGACAGGGTAGCCCAACTTCTCGGCTTGTTTCACCGCATCGTCGGCGGTGAAGGCGACATGAGTCTCGACCGTCGGGATGTCGTAGGCGGCGAGCAATTGCTTCGATTCAATCTCGGTCAGGAGTGTGCGGCCCGCTTTGCGCGCGATTGCAATGAGATTGTCGACGAGGGAACGGCCGGCCTCGGTTCCGGATGATGGATCCGCGGCGGTTGGCGTTTCATAGAGCGCCCGCAGGTTATCGCTGTAGCGCCACATCAACGAAAAAGCACGGGCAGCGGTGTCGGGGTAGTCGAAGGTCGGAATTCCGGCCGCGTTGAGGATTTTCTTGGCGCTATCCACGCCAGTTCCTCCCATCCAGCTGGTGAGCAGAGGCGTGGTAATTTTTTTCGCCAGCGAACAGATTCTTTCGGCCGTGCCCTGGGCATCGGTCATTGCCTGGGGCGTAAGGATGACAAGCACACCGTCCGATTGCGGATCCTGCGCGGCGAGCTCCGTGGCTTTGCTGTAACGCATTGCGTCGGCGTCGCCCAGAAGATCGATGGGATTGCCATGACTCCAATGAGAGGGAAGGAACTGGTTCAACGACTCGCCTACTTTGGGCGATAACTCGGCCAATTGCCCGCCGCTGGCAATGAGGACGTCCGTGGCCAGTGCGCCCGGCCCACCCGCATTGGTAACAACGGTGAGATGCGGGCCACGGGGACGGGGTTGCTTGCCCAGAAGTTCGGCCATGTTGAACAGTTCGCCAATAGAATCCACCCGCAGCACACCCACGCGACGGAAGGCGGCGTCGAGGACGGCATCTTTTCCCGTCAGGGCACCGGTGTGCGAGGCCGCAGCTTTGGCGGCAGCGTCCGTGCGACCCACTTTGAGGACGATGACGGGTTTGGTGAGGGCGACTTCACGGGCGGCCGAGAGGAAGGAACGGGCATCCCCTACCGACTCCATATAGCAGACGATGCTCTGAGTGTGTGGATCATCGCCGAAGTGTGTGATGAGGTCACCCCAGCCGACGTCGAGCATCGATCCGACCGATACGAACGCGCTGAAGCCAACATTTTCGCGATGACTCCAGTCGAGCACCGCTGAGCAGAGTGCGCCGCTCTGGCTGAGGAAGGCGACCCTGCCAGGTTGGGCGATACCGTTTGCGAACGTGGCGTTGAGCTGCACCTGCGGAACCATCAGGCCGAGACAATTCGGCCCGAGCAGCCGTATTTTCGCCTGCCGCGCCTCGGCGAAACATTGCTGCTCCAGTTCCGCACCCGTCTTGCCGATTTCCCGAAAGCCCGCGGAAATGATGATGGCCGCGGATACACCCGCGACCCCGCACTGGCGGAGAAGGTCGGGGACCGTCGGGGCCGGTGTCGCGATGACGGCGAGGTCCACGCCTTTGGGTACGGCGGCGATGTTCGGGTAGGCGTCTCGCCCGGAGAGGGTCGTGCGCTTCGCGTTCACCAAAAATACCTCGCCGGCAAAGACCCGGAGGTTCTGGACCAAAGCCTGGCCCACACTGCCGACCTTGTCCGATGCCCCGATGACCGCAATGCGGCGCGGAGCAAACATCGCGTCGAGGGGTCGCCGCTGGGCATGGCGCAGCACGTCGTGGGCGAGTTCAGGACGCGTGGGGACGGTTGGTTTCATAGTCGGCCGATGAGTTTAGCTAGACGGCAAGGGGAACCCACGGCTGACGCCATGGGCTACGATCTGACGGCGCTCCGCGCCTCCGGAGTACGCCTCAGCTGTTAGTAGCGCGTCCATTTTGTATTCCCAGAATGGCCAATCTCCAGTCCGCTGCGCGGCATAACTTCGGCGATTAGCGGGGCGCCGTGAATCATTCAAGTCGTACCCACCCGCACGCGTCGAACCCACTGCTGGTTGGCATCCCAATAGGTTCGCTTATTCTTGATCGATGGATCGTCGGGCGCCGGTTGCATTCTACCATCGGCATCGATCGCGCGGGAGACAAACGTATGTTCACCGGCCGGCGGATTGTTCCAGTCAAAACGCCAGAAACTCCAGGTAAAGCGGGCATTTTCTGGTTTTCGCTCAATCCGTGCAGGTTGCCAGGGACCGTCGTCGATGCGGACCTCGACGCGTTGGATCGGTGTGCCATCACTCCACGCCGCACCGGAAATGCGGAGCGACCCATCCGTGCGTCGAACACAGCGGGCCGCGACGGATTTCACGTTCATATTGCAAACGGAGGTTTCCTGCCAATTTGTCGTGCCATCCGTTCGGTCTTCTCCGCGGATTGTTACATATTCCCGGGCCATCCATTTGCCCATGAATCGGCGGTCGAGCACCTCGATCCGAGTCAGCCATTTAACCCAGGAAATCCCAAACCAACCCGGCACGATCAGTCGCAGCGGCGAGCCATGCATTTCGTCGAGCGGTTGGCCATTCATCGCCCAGGCCAAGAGTATTTCGTCCTGCAGAGCGTGTTCCCGGGGAAGACTTCGGGCGAAGTGTTGCGGATAATCCTTGTCGCGAATTTTCTCAACTTTTTCGTCCGCGCCGTAGAAAACGAATTCCTGCGATCGATTCGAAAGTCCGAGTTCACGGAGCAACGGTCCCAGCGGAGTTCCGGTCCAACGGATGTTGCCGATAGCTCCGCAGAAGGCGAGGCTGGAGCCATTACCGCCACATTCGAGGGTGGCGGTGACGGTTTTGTGCCGACGGGTCTGGAGTTGAGCCAGGGTGAATGACCGCGGCTTTTTCAAATAGCCTGAGAAATCGAGCTTCCACGAGGCCAGGTCCACTTTGGGCCGTCCGTAGTGGCTGACTTCGTACAGATCGGCATTTGGGGTGATCCAGTTTGCGAGCTTTTGCCAATAGAGCATTTTGCCCACGGGTTGAATGTCCAAGAAAGGCATGCTTACTTCACCCAGTGCGGGTTCGAGTCCGAAAGCGGACAAGGGGCGGGCCGCCAAGGCATAGGCGGCCATGGCGACGGAGCCCCGGAGCAGGGAACGGCGGGAAAGGGACGTGTTGGAAATCTTGGAGAGGTCGGAATGCATGCTCTCAAAATGACAAGCCGACGTACGTTTTGGAATGTATTTTCTCGCCACCACGAATACCCCGGACCGACCCCACTGGGGCTTGGAGCGAGCTTTCGTCTCGGTTTCCGGGCGGTTTTTACGGAATTGTAACACGACCCTGGCGTACTTTCCGTGCAGATTCAGCGGGCTAGTACTAAATCATTTATGATCGATCGAATTCTTGTGGTGGAAGATGAGCCGGATGCTTTGGAACTTATCGAGTTCAATCTGGAAGCGGCCGGATTTCGGGTCGTTACCGCCACCGATGGCCCGGGCGGCTTGCAGAGGGTTCGCGACGGTGGCATCAGTCTCGTGATCCTCGATGTCATGCTGCCGGGAATGGACGGGTTCGAAGTCTGCAAAACGTTGCGCCGCTCGGCCGCTACATCCCAGATTCCGATCATTATGCTGACCGCCCGGGCCGAGGAGATCGACCGCGTATTGGGCTTCGAACTGGGTGCCGATGATTACCTGACAAAGCCATTCAGCCCCCGTGAACTCGTGCTGCGGGTGCGTGGGCTGCTGCGCCGGCTCTCTCCGCCGGATCCAGCCGAAGCCCAGATATTGACGTTTGCTGAGCTCGTAATCGATCCCTCCCGTCATGAGGTCAAGATTCAGGGCAATCGGGTGGAATTGACCGCCACCGAATTTCGCCTCCTGCAACTTCTCGCCCAGCGGCGAGGCCGGGTTCAATCACGGGATGCGCTGCTCCAGGAGGTTTGGGGATACGAAAAAGTGATCGACACGCGCACCGTTGACACCCACATGCGGCGGCTACGAGAGAAACTTGGAAATAGCGCCGACCGGTTGGAAACCGTCCGCGGTACGGGCTACCGATTTCGGGACGAATGACCTGAGTTCAGGATGCAACCGCCACCGACGCCTTCCGGGCGGCTTCGAAAACCAGTTTGACGGGCACTCCCGCCTGGGCAGCGATATCCCGAATCGAATCAAATTCGGGCGCCACCTGGACGACCCGGCCATTCAGTCGACCGAGCTTGATTCGGATCGCGCCGAACTCGGTTTTAACGTCGATGAATTCGCGCTGAAGTTTGCGCCGCTCCGCGGTGGTGCGACGGACGCCAAAAGAGGTCGTCTCGACCAGCAGTAACTCCGTGAATCGGTCTGCATCGGCAGCTTCGCAAAGTACGGTAAAGAGGACGCCGGGGCGGTTTTTTTTCATCTGGATCGGCGTGTGAAACACGTCCAGTGCGCCAAGCCGGAGTGCCTTTTCGAGCACATGCCCCAGCAACTCCGCTGGAATGTCGTCGAGGTTTGTCTCCAGAACCACGATGGAGTCGGTCTGCCAGTCATGGATCGTACCGGTCACGCCCTCGTCGGGCGTGAGCACAGCTCGCAACACGTTCGGACGCGTCTGGTTGTTGCGGGTGCCGAGGCCGTACCCAACGCGGTGGGCCGTCAGCCCTTCCATCCGTCCGAATCGTTCGACAAATTCTGCCAGCAACGCGGCCCCGGTCGGGGTGACCAGTTCGTGGGGCTCCTCGCATTGCGAAACAGCGATCTTCTTTGCGCCCAGGATTTCCAGTGTTGCAGCCGTTGGAATCGGAAACCGGCCGTGCGCGCACTGCACAAATCCGGTGCCTTCCACGACGGGTGCAGACCACACGCGCGGCCGGCCCAGCAGTTCGAGGGCAATACACCCGCCGACGATATCCACAATGGAGTCCACAGCACCCACTTCGTGAAAATGGACCTTGTCCGGTGGCAATCCATGGATCTTACCCTCGGCCACGGCAATCCTTTGGAAAACAGCGAACGATTTTTCCTTCACCCAAGCCGACAGGGAGCTAGCGGAAATCAACGATTGAATCGCCGCGAAATCTCGGCTGCCTGTCTCATGACTCGGAGCGTGGGCATGAGCATGATCGTGGGCATGAGCATGATCGTGGGCATGAGCATGATCGTGTTCCGGAGCTTGGTCGCAATCTGCGGCGTGGGCGTCGGTGAGATGGACGTCAAACTTGACTCCCTCGATGCCCGACTTCTGGCGTCGGGCGGCGTGTAGGTGGTAGCCGTCGAGCTTCAACTTTCGCAACTCGCGTTCGAGCGCCTTGAAGTCCACGCCGAGATCCAGAAGTGCGCCGAGAAACATGTCACCGCTGATGCCGCTAAAGATATCGAGGTAAAGAGTCTGCATGACGGCGCGATTTCACTCCGTTTTCACCCGGAAGAACAGGAAACATCGCGACCGATTGCGGCAGTTCAGTTGAGTCGCCCGGTTCGAACCGACTGAATCAGAAGGAGCTGAAGCCTGAAGATTCCTGCCATCGGTAGAGCATCTTCCTGGTTGCGGACTCGTCTCGGAAGGTTTCGTACGGGGCGGTGTACACGCCTCCGGTGTTGGACCAGATCCTGTCGAAGTAGGCGGCAAGTTTCCCGGCGAGTTGCGACTCTCGCGGCGCGGCCACCCGGAGATTGGCTTCGAGATTGAGATCCTGCAGGTTTCGGCGAGTGAAATTGGCCGATCCTGCGTAGGCGATCCGCTCGTTCCCTTTCGTCAGGATCAATAGTTTGGTATGGAACTGCTCCCCGTGGGTCGCAAACCAGCGCACGGGCACCGCGTATTTCGAGGAGAGCTCATGCGCCACCGGGCGGTTCGGAATCCCGTTCTTCTGCCGGCCAAACGCATCTTTGTTCGGATCGAGTATGACGCGCAGGGCGGCACCTCGATCTGCCGCGTTGCCCAGCGCTCGTATGATATCTCGGTCGGAAAGGTAAAACATCGCCAGATCGACGGCGTCGCCCTGGCGGCAGGTGGAAAGGTCTCGAACAATGGCTTCCTTAATCTTCCCTTCCGTCAGTAACTGCACCTTCACCGTGCCCGGCTCGGATTTTGGGACGATCGGCGGAACTGGGAATGATTCTCCCGACATTCGGGCGACCGCCTGCTCCGATTGCAAAATATCGGCGGCCAGAGGACCGCGGACGAGAAGGCCGACATTCGAATGCCGGCTGCTGGCATCATGCGGGTTGGCGGAAGTGACGAGCGACACGACCGTTTCCCCGTCGTCGGCCGCGATCAGCTTGCGGTGGTTGGCTTTCGTGTTCAGCAGAGAAAGAAACGCCCGGAACGTCACTCGACGCTCCGCACCTCCCAGCGGGTGGTTGATCCGTCCCTCGCCGGCCGACCCGAACCACTGGATGTAGGTGCGCCAGAGGCTCCCATAATAGGGATTCGAATCCCGCAGCCGGGTGAGGTCGGTCACTATGCCCTGAACCCCGGCCCTGCGTAGCTCCTCCAGTTCTTTCGATGGGTAGCTGCCGTAGAAGGAGTTGATTGGATCCGTGAGCAAAACGATCTCAACTTCCGGGTATTGCCTTTTCTTCGCCACAAGCCGTTCCATCAGGTCCCGTGCTAGCGTGCGGTAGGGTGGGGATTCACGCGAATCGGGATTGAACAGAAACGCATCGATCACCACGAATCGCTTCGCGCCGTCGATAATCTGAAAAAATCGATCGAAGATTTGCTGTTCAACCCTGGGTTCGCCGTCGGCGGTCCGATAAGTCAGGTCATGGAGAAACTCGACGTCCCCATCCGGCACCGATCGAACGGCTCCGTCGAAACTCAGTCCGTCGGGGAGCGACTTCTGTGCTTGGTAAAGGGCGACGCCCGCCCACCAAACGATAACCGCCGCACCGACGCTTCGGGCGAATCGAATCCGGGTTGCCGATAGGAATTTGCTTTTCAACTTTTGCATCATGCTCCCCGTCGGTGAAACGAATCGGAGCCGACGATCGCCGTGACGAAAAGATCCGGGCCGACCGATTCCCATTCGGGATGGGTCAGAGCCCAGGCCGTTTTCAGATCGTGCGCGCCCTCGCCGGCAACGGCTTTGCGGGCATTCCGGCCGCCGAGCACCGTGGGAGCGTAGTAGAAGGCGATCCGTTGGACGGCTTGGGCCGCAAAGAAGCTTGCGTGAACCTCGCCACCGCCTTCCACGAGCAGGCTCGTGATCCCGTCGCGGCCAAGTCGATTGAGCAACCACTCGAGGTTAATTCTCCCCTCCCTCTCGGGTGCTCGGAGGAGCGTCACTTTTTTTTCAATGGCCGCAGTGGCCCGCGAGGGCGCGGATTGACCGACCACGACGACGGTCTGGTCCGCAAAGGCATCGGTCAGTAACCGGCTGTTGAGCGGTGACCGGGCACGGCGGTCGAGAATTATTCTGCGCCGTGCCGTCACTCGTTCCTTTCCGCCCGGGGCTGTTTGTCGAATCGTCAACGCCGGATCGTCTGCGAGAACCGTTCCGATTCCCACGAGGATGGCATCGGCACTCGCCCTCAGTTGCATGGCATGTCGGCGAGCCGCCGAGGACGTGATCCAATGGGAATTGCCGTCGGCGGTGGCGATTTTTCCATCCAGTGTCATCGCCACTTTGGCGGTGACGAAAGGGGTTTGCTGGACGATCCAGTGATTAAACGCCTCATTCAAACGGTTGGATTCAGAGGCGAGGACGCCGTTGGTAACTCGAATACGGGCGTTGCGGAGGAGATCCAGGCCTCGGCCGGCATGCAGCGGATTTGGATCGATGGCGCCGACCACCACCCGGCGGATCCGCGCGGCGATGATGGAGTCCGTGCACGGGGGAGTTCGGCCATGAGTGCAGCAGGGTTCCAACGTGACGAAAAGAGTGGCTCCCCGGGTGGAGATTCCGCGACGGTGGCACTGGTTGAGCATTTCGATCTCGGCATGAGGAAGACCCGCTCGGCGATGCCAACCGCGGCCGATTATCGTTCCGTCTCGAACGAGCACGGCGCCCACCATTGGATTGGGGGAGGTAAACCCACGGCCGCGTCGAGCGAGCGAAAGAGCGCGCCGCATGAACGACTCGTCCGAGTCATCGTTGGGGTGTCTTGCAGCCATTGGATCTGTCACCGCGCGGAGCGCGTCGTGGGGGCTGAACGGGAGTGTTGTTTCTCGAGCTGTCGCAGCGCTTTCTCCCGGCGCTTTGCCTCCGAACGGAGTAGTTCCTCGGCGGACCAACCCCGCGCGTGGCATTCGGTGGCGAGGTCGAACAGTTCACGGCCGAGTGAAGCCCGCGTCTTGCGCTGTGCGGGCGTTATTGACTCGGCGAGCAATTTGGCCTTGATCGCTTTCTTTATGAGTTTTTGAGCGCCCATGAGCGCCGGAAGGTGACGGGGGATTCCGTCAAGCCCCGACGTCCGCTCATGTCGGGTGCCCGCCTTTTCCGTCCGTTTGATTTTTTCCCAGTTCGCCCACACCTGATCCACATTCTTTACTTTCGCGTCTCCGAAAACGTGGGGATGCCGGCGGATGAGCTTTTCATTCAATTGATCGCAGACCGTGTTGAAATCGAATGCCTGACGTTCCTGCGCCAATTGGCAGTGAAAAACCACCTGGAGTAGAAGATCCCCCAGTTCCTCCGCCATCTCGGGGTCGTCTCCGGCTTCGATGGCATCCATCAGCTCGTAGACTTCTTCGACGGCATGGTGCCGTAGGGTCTGGTGGCTCTGTTCCCGATCCCACGGACATCCTTCGGGAGAACGGAGACAGGCCATAATGGCAAGGAGTCGACGAATGGGTGGCAGACGGTGGGAGGGCGGTGGGAGCATGGGAGGGAGCTGCAACGGTCAGAGGAGAACCAAATTGTCCCGGTGGATTACCTCCACGCCGGACTGCCTCCCGATGTCGCGGAGCTTGGCTCCATCGAGGGCGGACAAACCGCGTGCAAACTCGATCCCGTCGCGATCGCAGATGCGGACCAGATCGCCCGTAGAAAAATTCCCTCGCGTCTGCAAGATGCCTGCCGCCAGCAGGCTGCACCCATTTTCGCGCAATGCGGTGCGAGCGCCGTCATCCACGAGCAGAGATCCCTGGGCATTGCGGTAAAAGGCAATCCGTCGTTTGCGTTCAGCGAGCTTGTTGGGCAGGGGGAGAAAGAGAGTGCCCTCGGGTTCCCCTTCGACGATGCGCGCGAGGACATCGGGTCGGCGGCCCGACGCGATGACCAGGGGGATTCCGGACAGAGTTACGATCCGGGCGGCTTCAATCTTTGTTGCCATTCCACCGACGGCGGTCGCACTCGTCGTGCCGCCCGCCATGCTCTTCACCGATTCGTCAATTCGTTCGATGGTGTCGAGCACGCGGGCCTCGGGATGTCCGAAGTTTTCGATCACCCCGTCGACGGTTGTCAGAATTACCAGTAATTGGGCGTCAATCTGGCAAGCTACCAGCGCAGAAAGTTTGTCGTTATCTCCAAACTTGATCTCAGTGAATGAGATCGCGTCATTCTCGTTGATGATGGGCACGATGCCTCGGTCCAGCAGCGTGTTCAGGGTGCTTCGGGAGTTTTCGTAGCGTTGTTGGTCGCGCAGATCGTCGTGAGTGAGCAATACCTGGCCGACCGCTATCCGTGAACGGCCAAATAGGGTGTCATAGGTGGCCATGAGACGGCTCTGGCCGACCGCGGCACAGGCCTGTAGTTCGCCGGGCTCCTGGGGCCTCCGATCAAACCCAAGGACGCCCATGCCGGCACCGACGGCCCCGGATGTCACGACCACAATCTGCCGGCCCTGGTTGCGCAGTGCCGCAATCTGGGCGACGAGTTGTTCAAACTGCGCGGGGTCGGGGTGCTTGAGATGGTCCGTCAGTACACCCGTTCCCAGCTTGACCACGATTCGACTGGCTTCTTTTAATTCGCTCCGCACGGGCCGATGGTCTCCGTAAACGGCCAAATTCAAAATCGAAAAAATGGACCTGACTCGAATGCGGGAATAACGAGTTCGATGATGTCAATTTCAAAGATTGCGCCCTCCGCAAGCTTCCTTCCGTAATAGGTGGATGCGATCCTTGCGCGATTCTTTGGGCGGTTCGGTCTCCGCCGTGCTCCGCATGGCAGCGTGGCTGGTGTTGGGGGCTTGCGTCCTGCCTTCGATGGGGTACGGGATGGTGTTTCTGGATCCCAAACAGGGCCGGGATCACAACACCCAACCGCCTCCCCCCGAACTGGGCGCTGGGATCTGGGACGGGAGCGGCTACCACGGCGGCTACCTGGGAAAACCCGACGCGCCATGGCTGGCTGTGCCCGTCGGTCCTCATACCTTCCTGGCGACGGCACACGTCGGGTTGTACGATGAGATCTACCTGGATGGGAAAGCCTATTGGGTGACGTACCGTCGGTTTGTGGAGCGTGACTTGGCCGTCTATCAAGTCCGGCAGGCCATTCCCCGGTGGTTTCAGGTTCTCCCACAAATTCCGACGATGACCAACAATGTCCCGATCCTCACCAACGTCACCGCCGTGGCGACCAATTTCTTCCAAGTACACGCGCTGGCGACCAATATCATTCGGCTTCGAACCACGGGGACGAAGCCAACCGAATTGACCAATCGAGTTTTAATTCTCGCTAAGGGCGGAGCGGGGCGACTCCATTGGGCGCTGAATCGGGGAATCCGCTTGTATAACATGGGTGACGGTATTACCGGCAGTATTCAGTGTGAGACCCCTGTCACCGGGGAGGATGCACGGGCGGAGGGGGGAGATTCTTCGGGCTTGGTTTTCATCGAACACGAGGGGCGATGGGTCGTGTTCGGAGTCGTCTCGGCCTTAAAGTTCCTGGCGATCGCGGCGGGCTCACAATCCCTGACGGATCGGCAGCGGTCTTGGATTGATTTTGCGACGGCGGACTGGGAGTTGCCGGGGCCTTCAAAGCCACTCCCGAGGTGGAAACGGAAAGCTGCTCAAAAGATTGAGTAGAGGATTCGCTCCCGAGACGGCACTCAGGCAGTCCCGTTTGCCGAGCTCGAAAGGCCGCGGTATCGCGTCCATTTCATCGCCGATTTCTCGTTCCCACGTTTACGCAATTCGCCGCGAATACTCCGATCTCCTACCACGCTTTGCGCGGGCTGGAGATTGGCCATTTTCCGGCGCGTGTGTCTTCGAAGGAATATCGGCCGTTGGCAAAGCCGCGGAGCGGCGCCAGACCTTAGCCCACGGCGTGAGCCGTGGGTTTGCGTTCGCCCAAAACGCAAGCCCCGTCAGGGGCGACAGAGCGCCAGGAGGGCGTGACATTGCGACATCCTCTATCGCCCTTCCGGGGCTCGCGCGCCGCGCACCCGAAATCCCACGGCTCACGCCATGGGCTACGGTCTTGCGGCGCTCCGCGCCTTCGAAATGTCCAATGTCCAGACCGCGCTTTGCGCGGGGGTCCCTCCCGGGGGCGCAACGGGATAAGCTGGCCTCTTTCAGGTTGACGAAGTTACTTTGTATTGCAAAGTGGACGGATGGACGTACTGGAAGCGCAGGAGCATTTGCAGGTGATCCGAACGTTGATGGAGCGCGCGGTGCTCTATCGGCGGGCGCTCGCCCCGACGGCCCTGGCCACCGGGACCGTCGGGACGGTGGCGGCGCTGACCGGTACCTGCTATCTGCACGGAACTCCTGCTCACTTCGTCGTTTTCTGGTTGAGTGCCGCGGTCGTCGCGCTGGTGCTGGCTGCGGTGATCATCCGACGCCAGGCCTTGCGCGAGACCGAGCCGTTTTGGTCCGTCCCAACGCGGCGGGTGCTGTCGGCTCTGTGGCCACCTCTAGCGGGCGGAGTTTTGGCGGCGGGTGCACTCTTAGCACTCCCGACCGGTGGCGCGATGGTGGCGCTGATTCTTCCGCCGATTTGGATGGTGCTTTACGGTTGCGCCATGCAGGCAGCGGGATTCTTTATGCAACGGGGAATCCGTCTGCTCGGGCTGGTGTTCATTGTGATGGGTGCACTGTGGCCTCTTGCTGAACCGGTTCTGCAACAATGGATGCCGCCCTACGAGACGGGCCACTTTTCAATGGGATTGATGTTTGGAGTGGGCCACCTTGCCTATGGAGCCTATCTGAAGCTGACTGAACCGAAGGCGGGCGCGTGAACGCCGCCTCCTATCTGCAGCTGGACCGGGTGATCCATGAACGAGGTCGGCTGGCCATCATGTCCTTGCTGGCAGCGACGACGGAACTGCCGTTCACCGGGATTCGTGATGCGCTGGAAATGACGGACGGGAATGTGACCACGCATCTCCGCACCCTCCAAGAGGCAGGGTATGTGGCCGTGACAAAATCGTTTCAAAAAGGACGTCCTCACACCACGGTCGCGTTGACGGTCACGGGGCGAAAAGCGTTTCAGCATCACGTCGATCTGTTGGCCCAAATTGTGGAACGGGCAAGAAGTGGACCCAGCTTCGAGGCGAGAGTGATGTCCGGTGGCCGGCTACGTCCGCAATCGTAGGGGCGGTTTGAACGGATTAATATGTTCACTGCTCTGAACTTTTCATTACAAAGTTGATTCATTAAACAAGTACCATGACAATTTATAGAGCTCAGCATTGGGGTATGTGTTTTGGAGTTCGCGATGCCATCGCGCTCGCCCGCTCCGAGGCCAGCCGGGGGCCCCTCACCGTCCTCGGCGACCTGGTTCATAACCCGGTGGTTATCGAGGATCTGCAGCGCCGGGGAGTCATCACGGAACGCCGACTCGATGCCATTGCCACCGAGCGGGTGATGATTACGGCGCACGGAACATCGGACCGGACGTTGGGAGCATTGCAGGCGCGGGGACATCGAGTCCTCGAAGCCACTTGTCCGCTGGTTCATCATGCCCACAAGACCCTGTCGGAGTTGGTCCGCGACGGATGTCATCCGGTGGTGATCGGGCAACGGAACCATGTCGAAGTCTTGGGCATGACGGGCAACTACGACGCGTTTGACGTGGTGCTGACCGAAGACGATGTGGAGCGGTTGCTTCCGCGACCGCGATTCGGAATCGTGTCCCAGACCACGCAGCCACAGGACCGGGTGCGTTACCTAGTGGTGCTGATCCAGAAGCGGTTTCCAGCGTCCGAGGTCGTCGCTCGTGACACCGTGTGTCGTCCGACGCGCGAGCGCCAGTCGGCGGCGGAAGAATTGGCTCAGGGTTCCGACGTGGTGGTGGTGGTGGGTGGGATGCACAGCAACAACACGCAGGAATTGGCGTCGACCTGTGCGCGTTGGTGCGCACGGGTCCACCGCGTCCAGGGTTCGGGCGACGTTGATCCCCGGTGGTTTCGAGAGCCGGATCGGGTCGGATTGACGGCGGGAACGTCGACTCCGGATGAAGTTTTTCGGGCGGTGGAGGAACGATTGGAAGGGATTGCATTGACGTTGCAGAGTGAAAACACGCGGGAGGACGGCCGCTCTTCCGAATTCTTGCCCCCGGGTTGGCTCGCCGGCCGGAGTACCTCGGTGTCCACTCGAGAAGTTTGCGGTGCACTCCCCGGAAAGCATTGAGAGGCCGGGGTCCGCCCACTAGGGTCGCAGGCGTGTCTGATTCGCTGGTCATCAATGAGATCTACCTAAGTTTGCAGGGCGAGAGTACGTTTGCCGGACTTCCGTGCGTCTTTGTCCGGCTCACGGGGTGCAATTTGCGCTGCTCTTATTGCGACACAGCCTATGCGTTCACCGAGGGCAGGCGGCGGCCAATGGCCGAAATTATCACGGAAGTGAAACGGTTGGCCGAGGGTTATGAGGGTCGCGTCGGCGGGGGGCGCTTGCCGCTCGTTCAACTGACCGGAGGGGAGCCGTTGCTGCAGCCCGCTGCGGCGGAACTCATGCGCCGACTCTGTGACGATGGCTTCACGGTGCTGGTCGAAACGAGTGGCGCCCAAGATATTTCGAAACTGGATCCGCGCATTCGCCGGATTATGGATCTGAAGGCTCCCAGCAGTGGCGAGTCGGCCCGCAACCGCCTTGAGAATATTTCCGATCTGCGCCCGGCCGATGAAGTTAAATTTGTGCTCGGCACGCGCGAGGATTACGCGTGGGCGAAACAGATGCTGGCGGACCATGGACTGGTGGAGCGATGCCCGTTGCTGTTTTCGTGGGTTTCTCCGCTCACAGCCTTGCAGCGTGATAAATCGTTGAAAGCGGCACCGAATGGGCAGACACCCATGAATCGTCGAGAACTGGCAGAGGCCATCCTCGCCGACCGGCTCGCGGTCCGGTTTCAGCTCCAGATGCATAAATTCGTTTGGCCGGCGGATGAGCGAGGAGTCTGACGATGACTGGCCATTCGAAGCGGACGTTGGAGACGTTGCGGACCTTTGAATCCCGGAACGTGACCTTCATGGATCCCGACGGTTCTTGGCCGATTGTGTGGGCGCGGGCGCAGGGGAACCATGTCTGGGATGCGGACGGACGCCGGTATCTGGATCTCACGGCAGCCTTTGGTGTGGCGGCCGCCGGACACGCAAATCGGCGAGTGGTACGTGCTGCGCAGCGGCAGATGCCCATTTTGTTACATGCCATGGGGGATGTGCATCCGCATGCCTTAAAGGCGGAGCTGACGGCGCGGCTTTCCGAGTTGACGTTCGGACGTTGGACGGCCGCTGTACGGCACCCGGTACGAGGGAAGGTGATTCTCGGTAACTCCGGATTCGAGGCCGTGGAAGCGGCTTTGAAAACCGCCCGTCTCGCCACCGGCCGTTCCGAGGTCATTGCCTTCGAGGGTGGGTATCATGGGCTTGGCTACGGTGCCCTGAATGTCACCCAGCGGGGACATTTTCGTGACCCGTTCCGGGATCAACTGCGTGAGTTTGGACACTTCATTCCGTTCCCTTGCTGCCGACTTGAACTCGCGGTGATGGAAGAAAAAATCCGCCGTCGGGCAGCCCGAGGTCGCGTGGGTGCAATCCTGGTGGAGCCGATCCAGGCACGGGGTGGAATTCGGGTTCCCGCCCCGGGGTTCCTGAAGCGGCTTCGGAAACTGTCTAATGACCTCGGCTGCCTCTTAATCCTCGATGAAATCTACACCGGATTTGGACGCACGGGACGTTGGTTCGCGACAGAGCATTCGGGGGTTATTCCCGATCTCATCTGCCTGGGGAAGGGATTGACCGGGGGATTCCCCCTGTCCGCGTGCGTTGGGCGGGCGGCCGTGATGGATGCGGCCTGGCCGGAATCAACGGGTGAAGCCATTCATACGAGTACCTTTCTTGGGCACCCCGTGGGATGTGCGATGGCGCTCGCTCAGATCTCGGAGATTCAGACGCGGAATCTCGTTGATCGAGCGAGGCATATGGGCGATTTCCTCCACCAGCAACTTGCCGCGAACTTGGCGGGTGATTTCGCATGGGGAAGTGTACGGGTTGGTGGAATGGGACTCATGTTGGGGGTCGAACTTGTCGATCGACAAGGCCGGCCCGCGACGGAGTTGGCTC
Source organism: Akkermansia muciniphila (assembly GCA_945861565.1). Taxonomy (GTDB): domain Bacteria; phylum Verrucomicrobiota; class Verrucomicrobiia; order Limisphaerales; family UBA9464; genus SIBK01. Next base: position 6,812 of record CAMAUY010000045.1, on the reverse strand, counting down.
TCCGATCCGTGAAATCTCTCCTGCAGCGTGGGTTTATTCTCCTACCCGAAGGCGAATATGGGAACGTTTTGGGGTTGACCCCTCCCTTGACAATCTCGCGGGTTGAGGCGGCGTCCGCCGCCAGGGCCTTGTCCACCGTACTGCGTGAATTGAAGGCACCATGACCCTGTCTGAAATGAGAGAGGTGCTCCGGCGGCACGATCTTCGCCTGACGAAATCGCTCGGACAGAATTTTCTGCACGACGGAAATCAGTTAAGGAAGATCGTGGCGGCGGCGGAGCTCACGCGGGGGGACTCTGTCTTGGAGATCGGACCTGGCCTGGGGCCGCTCACAGAGTTGCTCGTGGAGGGTGCGGCGAAAGTGTTGGCGATCGAAAAGGACGCCAGGCTGATTCCGCTTCTCCGCGAACGCTTGTCGAAGGCGAGCTCGTTGGAATTAATCGAGGCGGATGCCCTGGAATGGCTGCGCGCCGCGCCGCGGAGTTGGGTCGGATGGAAACTGGTTGCAAACCTTCCGTACTCCGTCGGGTCTCCAATTCTGGTCGAACTTGCGCAGGCAAAAGAACCGCCGGACAGGCTTGTCGTGACGTTGCAATGGGAGGTGGTGCGCCGTATCAAGGCAGCGCCGGCGACCGAGGACTACGGGTTGCTCACCCTCTTGATCCAGCTTCGATACGAAGCAATCGATTGGTTTCGGATTCCGGCGTCGTGTTTTTTTCCGCCGCCCGATATTGATTCGGCCTGCTTGATCCTGCGTCGACGCACCCGGCCGCTCTTGGAAGCATCGCTGGAATCTCGTTTTGAAAAAGTGGTCCGCAGGGCCATTTCCCAACGACGGAAGCAGATGTTCAAGCTGCTGCGAGAAGATTGGACCGTCGACGCATTGCAAGCCGGGTTTCAGGCCGCGGACATTCGACCCGACACCCGGGCGGAATCGGTGTCGCTGGAGCAGTTTGCGATTCTGACAAAATCCCTGACGAAATCCATCGCCCTGTGACGTGTCTCGGCTGCCGGATTGCAGAAAAGATTGCTTTGACGGATCGCTGCCCTTGCGTTGGCATGTCCCGATCATGAATTTTTCACGTGCTCTCGCAATTTTCCTGGCCGCCGGCCTCGGTGCTGGTGCCGTCGCCGCACCGATTCCATCGGACGCCCGTGTGGGTGGTTTTGTAATCGGTTGCCAGGCCTACAGCTTCAACCGATTTTCGGTCTTTGAAGCGATTGAAAAGACGGAAATGACCGGCTCCAAGTCCATCGAGTTTTATCCCGGGCAAAAACTGTCGCGCGAGGAACCCGGAGTTAAGTGGGACCACCATGCGAGCGATGAATTGATCGCCCGGGTCAAGGAGAAGCTCACCAAACACGGCGTTCGGGCGGTGAACTACGGGGTCGTCGCGATCCCAACCGATGAGGCGAAGGCTAGGGTGATCTTTGAGTTTGCCCGGAAGATGGGTCTCTATGCGGTCACAACGGAGTCGACCGATGCGCTCGATACGATCGAAAAGATGGTCCGGGAATTTGATATTCGTTGTGCCTTTCATGAACACGCACGTCAGCCGAAAAACCCAGCCTACCGTGTGTGGGACCCGAATTACGTCCGCGATCTCGTGAAGGACCGGGATGCTAGAATTGGCGCCTGTGCCGACATCGGCCACTGGCAAACGTCGGGTATTAAGCCTATTGACGGACTCCGAATCCTGGAGGGGCGTATCATCAGTCTGCATGTCAAGGACCGGATGGCCCTGGGGGCCGGTCAGCACGATTGCATCTTTGGCACCGGGGTCGCGGACATCGGCGGCGTCCTTGCGGAGCTCAGGCGCCAGCATTTCGATGGCAACATCTCGATTGAGTACGAATTCAATTGGGATAACTCCGTTCCGGACATCGCCCAGTGCGTGGGCTTCGTTCGCGGATGGTCGGCGGGGCACGGGTCGGGTGCGCCGCAGTGATACCCCGTGTCTTGCGCGCTGCCGCCGTCTTTCTCGATCGCGATGGCACGCTCATTGTCGACAAGAGTTACCTCAGCAAACCGGAGGAGGTGGAGTTTATTCCAGGGACGATCGAGGCTTTGGGGAAGCTCGCATCGGCTGGATTCCGACTGGTGATGGTAACGAATCAGTCCGGTATTGGGCGCGGGTATTTTACGCTGGAAGATGTCGAAAGGGTGCACGCGCGCATGGCGGTGGAGATGAGGGCGCTCGGCGTGTCTTTTGCGGCGATTTATGTCGCGCCCGAAGCCCCGGATCAGCCGAGCTACGGCCGGAAACCGTCTCCCCAGTTCTTATTTGATGCTCGCGATCGATTGGGACTGGACCTCGATCGCTGTTACATGGTGGGCGACAAGTGGCTGGATCTGGAGACGGGTTGGAACGCGGGCACCCGACGAAGTCTGCTCGTGCGAACGGGCCACGGCCGGCAGGTGGAGGCGAACGGCGGAGGCAATATGCGGAGTGCGGTCGTCGTGGATGACATGGCAGCCGCAGCCGAATGGATCCTTACGGATCGCTTGGAGTAGCGCCGCGATCCCAGCGATTCATTCTTGGAATTCTATCGCCGGCCCATTTTCTCGCGAGCGGCTTCGAGCGTTTTCCGCTCGCGGTCCGTTAGGCTTTGCAGACCGTGAGCAGCGATCTTTTCGAGGATGGGATCAACCTCACGGGCCATGAATTCGGCTTCCGACGTTTCGATTGAGCTGGGGACTGGTGAGGTGGTCCAGCGGACGCCAGGGAGCGTGACCGCTCCGGCCGAAGAGGGAGGCGCTGGTCTGGAGGGGGCGCGTGAGCTGCGACCGGGAAGGACTCGCAACTCAGGCCTTCGGAATTTGTCGCGCAGCCAGCTCCCAGGGGTCGTGGCGAACTCGTGGTGCCATCCGAACTTTACCCAGGCAATTCCGGCGAGAAGACCTCCGAGGTGAGCGCCGTCGGCGACACCCATGTTGCGAGAAGTCGGCACGAGAATGAAAAAGACCGAGATCCCGAGCAAGATCCACAGAAATGTGATCGCCCGCATGGGAAAGATGAAGTTGAGGCGAATGACGGTGTCGCGCTCAAGGAGCGCAAAGATCGCAATCAACCCGGCTACCCCCGCGGAGGCACCGACGACTGCCGAGCCGTAAATGCCCGGAAATGCTAGCATCAGAGCCCCCTGGAACAACCCGCCCACCAACCCGCTCCCAAAGAACGCTACCAGCATCCGCGTGGCCCCCATGACGGTTTCGGCATACCGCCCCACCCACCAAAACGTGAGGACATTACACAGTATGTGGAGGAGGTTTCCATGGAGAACCTGGAAGGAAATCAGTTGCCAGTACCAATGGCGGCGCAGCCCGTAGTCCGTCAAGGCGAGGTACGACTGCGCATCGGAGTGCAAGTATGCATCGTCGATGCATTGAAGGGCAAAAACAGCGATTAACCCGATCGTGAGAACCGCCGTTGCGGTGATCGGAGGACGGTAACCCGTGTCCCTCATGTATGAGCGGTCTTCGAGCATCGGAAAGAATGTATCAGGAATTTTTGAAATTCAAAACCTACATTGATTGATCGGGTGACGCGTCATCGATAAGCGCCGCTGTCGCTTAGGTTCGGTTGCCCGGAATGGGGGGAGGGGCGGTGGGCTCGTCGCCGATTTCGAGCAATTGCTGAGGTTTCAGCCAGTTGACGCACCAAAGTCCTCCCACTAACCCCCCCAGGTGGGCGAGATGCGCCACGTTTCCGAGCGGAAATATTACGCCGCCAATGCTAATCAAGCCTGCGGCCAGAAGCAGAAACTTTGCCTTCAGGGTCACCGGGATCACAAAGAGAATGCGCGCCTGGATCCGGTCTTCGGCGTAAATTGCGCCGAGGGCAGCCAGCAAACCGCATAGCCCTGCCGATGCTCCCACGACCGGGTGACCGAAGTATTTTTGGGACAAGGCACCTCCCAGCAATTGGACGAGCCCCCCCAGGGAACCGCTGACCAGGTAAAGAACTAGGAAACGCCATCGTCCCAGGGTCGTTTCCAGAACGGGGCCGATCGAATCGAGGAATAAGACGTTCAGGATTAAGTGCGTGAACCCACCGTGCAGAAACTGGTAGGTGAGAAATTGCCACCACGCGCCGGCCCGGATTCCCGCCAGACTCAAAGCGAACTGCTGGCCGAATACAATCTGCGCATTGGGTGCCAGCCCAGCTTCATGGATGTAGACCATGAGATTGAGCGCCACGAGGGCAAACGTGGCACCTCTCAGGATTGTAACCGTGGCCGGTGGTGGGGCGGCGTCCGCCATGCCCGGAGGATAGCCGCGGCGGCGGCGGACGCCAGCGGATCAGCTGGAGATCTTGCTGATCTCTGTACGGACGTTTTCAACCAGGGGGCGAAGGGTCTCGCGCGAGAAATCAAAGCGGCAGCCCGCCCGCAGAAACAACTCGGGCAGCGGCCGGGATCCGCCCAAGGCAAGGCCGGCTTTATAGTCGGCCAATGCCTGACTCGGATCCTTTCGGAAATTGGCCCAGACCTGCAATGCTCCCAGCTGGGCAATCCCATACTCCACGTAATAAAAAGGATAGAGAAAGATGTGCAGTTGCTTGTGCCAAAGGTGGGTCCGCGCCGATTCGCAGCCGGACCAGTCCGTGTCGCCGCCAAAACGGTCGAGGATTCGATTCCACTCTTCCGCCCGATCGGCACGGCTGTGGTCGGGATGGGTATAGACCCAATGCTGGAATGCATCGACGGCGGCGATCCAGGGAAAAACTCCGAGGATGCCTTCGAGATGAACCTGGCGGGCGCGTGCGCAATCCGGTGCGGAGTAAAAAACATCGAGAAAACCGTCCGCCAAAAGTTCCATCGCCATCGAGGCCACCTCGCAAAACTCGATGGGCGCACTGCGGTAGGCAAAAAGATCCTCCTCCCGCGTGGCAAGGGCGTGAAAGGCATGGCCCGCCTCGTGCAAGATTGTCTCGATGTCCCGCTGTACGCCGACGGCATTCATAAAAATGAACGGCATGCGTGCTTCCGCGAGGGTGCTTTGATACCCTCCGGGTGCCTTTCCCTTGCGATTGGCGAGATCCAGAAGACGCAGATGACGCAGGATTCCGAATTGCCCCCCCAGGTCCGCATCCAGTCGATTGAAGAGGGTCTGGGTCTTCGTTTCCATCTGGGCGACGTCGCTGAACGGCCGTAACGGCGGGCGGTTCAGGGAATCCACGGCGAGATCCCACGGTCGGAGACGGTCAATCTTCATCCGCCGCGCCCGCTCGGTCTGGAGTTGACGGACCGCGGGCATTACCTCCGTCTCGATGGATTGGTGAAACTGTTCGCAATCCTTCGGCGTGTAATCAAATCGGCCCTTCGAACGAAACGCGTAGTCGCGGTAATTGGGAAATCCGGCGTTGAGGGCAATTTGATGACGCAGTTTCAGCAACTGGTCGAACAGATCGTCGAAGTGATCCTGCTCCCTCAGGCGGCAGTCTGCGACCAGACGCCAGGCTTCTTCGCGAACCGTTCGGTCCGTTTCCTCCTGATATCGCCCCATCGCGACCAGCGTTTTTTCCTCTCCGCGATAGGATACCGTCAAAGATCCAGAAAGCTTGTTGTAGTCGTTTCCGAGTCGTGCGTCCTGAGTTTCCAGGGCAATGTTTGCCTCGCGGAAAAGTTCGACTCGGAGCGCTGTCTCTCGGTGGAAGACTTCATACCGATGGCGCGGAAGTTGGTTGCAAAGAGGATGTTCCAAATACCGCTTGGCAAGGTCAAATTGTCTCGGCTTTAAGCGAGGCTCAATCTCCTCCACGAAGTGAAGATAAGCCTTCTCGGCATCCGAATTGTCGGTGTGGCAGGTCATGGCGATGTGGCGTTTCGCCCCTTCTTCCTCCACGGCAGCGGAGAGTTCTCCCCAGTCGAGTATCCATTGCTCGAACTGCCGCATCGTCTGCGCTTCTCCGGCCCGCGCATCCAGACAATCGAACAACGGAGCCAGTTGCGACCACTCGCCAAGATCGGTCTCGGCGGGAATGAGGTTTCGGGCGCGGTACGGAGGCAGATTGGTAAAAGGCAGCAGCGACATCGGCAGAACGATGGCGATGAGTTTGGATGCATCCAAGTCACATTTTTCAGCCCAACGTCGGGGAGGCGAAGGCAACCAGCAAAGTACGAGAGCGCAGAATCTCGATTTGCGGCAACGAATATTGGATGTTGCCGTTCCTCCCGGCAGGACGCGCTTTTCAAAGTGATTAAGAGATTGAGATCGAAGGGGATGATCGATTTTGCGGAACAACCTTTCCGAAGTTTTCCACCCTCCCGGGATGGGTAAACCAAAGCGAGTTCCTCTCCAACTCGCCGAGCAGGAGATCCTGGATCACCTGCGGGTGGTGCAGCTCAGCGATCCCGCCGAGCTCAAGCGGTGCGACAAGCTCATCGTCGAGAGCTTCCTTGATCCCAAGCTCTATCAGGGGACCGCGTACAAGGTCAGCGGCTGGAGCCATCTCGGACGCACGGCCGGATGGAAGCGCGATGCCGACGACTTCTACCTCCGGCACGACTCGCCCAAGCAGATCTGGGTCCGGGAACTGGTCCGCAAGGCATGTGTCAAACTGCGTGCCAAAGAACTCCCGGAGGAGTGGGCCAAGGTCGAAGCCGGCGTCGCTGCAAAATGCACCTTCAAGGTCGAGCCCATCCTGAGCCTGATGGAGTTGTTCGAGAAACAGCCCTTTTCCCCCTCAGCCCACGCCCAAGACCCGAGCGCTGACACGGGAGCACAACTGCGGGCGGATCGAAATCCGACTCCTCGACTGCCTGGAGGTGACGCCTAGCCAAGTGGGCTTCCCGGGGGCACGCCTGGT
>CAMAUY010000044.1 GCA_945861565.1 Akkermansia muciniphila | reverse complement strand
AGCCTATCCAGAAAGTTGCTTGGGCGTCCGGGGCATGGGTTTTATGCTCGGCCTTGAATTGCAGGATAAGGGATCCATTCCATTGTTCGCAAAATCGGACAAAGCGAGTTCGTTGCAAATGGTCATGCGGTTGCACGAGGCGGGACTGCTGACGATCCCCAGCGGTGCGCAGATCGTCCGTTTCCTGCCGGCGCTGAACCTGAGCCGTTCACAAGTGAGCGAAGGTTGCGAAATCGTCGAGAGGGTTTTGAAGTCAATTCGTTAGCACACGTGGGAGCCGATCGTAAATGAAGAGCTGAGTCGATAGGCCCTGGGCGGGCCCAAACGCAAACTTGAACCCGGTCAGGCGCACCTCACCGTTCTCCGACCAGGCAGGCATTCCTGATGGCACATTACCCTGCACCAGCGGCGTGAAGCTCTGCCCCTGCACGAAAAACTTTTTCGCCGGAGTCTGATTGCCGACGGAAAAGGTGTAGGGAGCGGCTGCGTCCGCCGACAGCACCACGCCAACGATCATTCCGGCCTGCAGGAGACCACTCGCCGATCGCCACAAATGGGACCGGCGGTATCCAACCATCCTGGAGTGAGGGTGTTCGAGGGCAACATTTCCTAGGATATTCATATCGATAGCAGGAAATCGGTATTGACGCTCCGCGAACAGGGAGATTTGATCTACTTAATCCGGTGAATTTCCGCGACACTGCGCCCGTCAGCAGCGATCGCAAGTGAAATTAGAGGCTGATGACCGACAACCAAGCCGCGGGACGTCTTTTATGGGCTTGGTGCCAAGCGTGCAATCTCCCCCCCCAGCCGACTGGGTAGTTGGCGATTGGGTTTAACCGGATGTTCGCGCTGCGGTTCTTGGAATCACTCGACCCACCACCGAATTTCGAGAGGCAAACACACGGCTGTCGTCGCCTCGATTTCGATCCGTGCCATTCTCAAAAAGCCTCTCTCTAACAAATGTCGATTCAACCCATGCCATACCGGCGATCGAATGCCGACTCCCTTCAACCTGTCACTTTTCTTTTATGCCGCTCCTCCGGAGCTGAACTAAGGCCCGAGCGCCCTTCATAAAGCCACGATGTTGCGTCTAACCAGGAACGTGGCCTGCTTTACTCTTAGCCAACAGCCTCGAACGCCCCGCCCCGCCCCGCCCTGCTTGCTCTCGCGCGCAGGGGTCAGGCTCTACCTACGCGGCGTTATCCAGCCGGTCAACATCCTCAACATCGGCGGCACGGCCGACGAACTTGGCACTTACCACGGGGGTGCCGACACCATTGGGGTCATTCTCGGGGCAACCATTCCCGCGAATATGCCGCCGTTTTTCGGCGCGATGAAAACCATCCAGACTTGGGCGGGTTACGACGGCGCCAGTGACCCCATCACGGACGCATGAACTCTATACCGCCGCCGGAAACGATGAAGGTCTTGAAGCTATTATTGAAGCCATTCGCCCGCAGGTAGGCAATTGCTCGGCGCCAGCGGATTCAGTTGCCAGCGTCCCGAGCGCCGCGCGATCGAACGGGACGAAAAGGCCATCCGGCGGTGGAAGCCCATGGAATGGCCAAACTCAAGGGGCCGGCCTTTTTCCAAGGCCGGCCCAACACGAATCCGCCCGGCTACCCTCAGGGAGAAACGGCCGCGGTGGGATTCTTCCGGACAGACGGCTTCCGCGTGCGGGTCGCCTTCGGTTCACGGGCCGGAGGTTCCGGTTCGAAGGCGGCTGCCACAATTTCCTCCATTCCCTGATCGTTCTTCCGGAGTTTTCCGTGGGCGTATTCTCCAATCCGGATATCTCCGGCGGCAATGGCTTCGCCGGCTCGCGTTAAGGTGCTCGCTGCTTCGAGGCGGACCACCCGAACCCCCTGCTTACGGTGGAGGCTGACCGTCCTCTGGACGGCATCGACGGAGACCACTTCACCGCGGAATGGGTACCAATCCCGCGAGGGGCGGGTAGTTTCCGCGGTCGGCTTTGATGCCGTGGCGACCGACGTCCCCGTGTCGGCGGCCTGGGCAGAAACGACGCTCACGGTGGCCAGGAAGGCGATCGTGACGAGATGTGAGAACAGATTTTTCATTGGAATTACTTGGTTTTGTTATTTGTGTTGTGACTGATGGGTGACGAATCGCTCGATCCGCCGCCCGCCATTTGGCGGGTTCGAAGGGCAAAGAACCGGCAGCCAAGGGGCGATTTCGAAAAATCTTCGGACATGGTGCTTTTCTGCTTCATTGATACTCCCGCGGTTTCCATTCTTCTGGCATGCCCGCTGCGCTCGCCGTATTTGCCCACCCAGACGACATTGAGTTCCGGGCAGCCGGAACATTACTACGGCTGCGGGAGGCGGGCTGGGAAATCCACTACTGGAATCTCTCTTCTGGAAATCTCGGCAGCACGGTGATGAACGCACGCCGGACGGCATCCGTCCGGAGGCGCGAATCGCAGGAGGCAGCCGCGCTCTTGGGAGCGACGTGGCATCCGCCGTTTGCCAACGATTTGCAGCTATTCTATACCGACGCCAATCTCCGCCGAATCTGCGCGATGGTTCGCCGGATTCAGCCCTCGATCGTTCTCACACATCCGCCGCTCGACTACATGGAGGACCATACGATTTCTTGCCGGCTGACGGTGACCGGCACCTTCGCGCGCGGCATTCCCAACTATCGAAGCAATCCCGACCGAAGGCACACGCTGAAGCCCGTCGTCTTATACCATTCCGCACCCCACGGATTGAAAGGTCCGTTGGGGGAACCGTACGTCCCGGGGTGCTTTGTCGACACCGGAGCGTTGCATGCGAAAAAGAGAGCTGCTCTGTTGTGCCATCGCAGCCAGAAGGAATGGCTCGACGCCAGCCAGGGGATGGACAGTTATCTGGTGGCACTGGACGAAGACGCCCGCACGCTGGGTCGGGCGTCCGGGAAATTTAAAGCCGCCGAAACCTGGACCCGCCATCTTCATCTGGGTTTCGGCGGAATGGATGAAGACCCGATGCGGGACGTGCTGAAGTCCCGCTACATTGGCAATCGGAGTGGCCGGGCGGTCAATCCCGTGACCGGGTGAATTGGTTGCCGGTGAGGGGAAAAAAGACTATCCCGACAGAGCTTCCAAAATCCCCAATCCGGAGCGCCCCTGGGCTATAAATCCGCCCTGCTTTTGGACGTGCGCTTTCACTTCGGCAATGGCGTTCGACGGGCTGACGAGGCGGGCCGCATGCTGGCGATCGAGCATGGGAAGGTCATTAAAATGGTCTCCAGCCGCCAGAATATCAGCGGGCTTAAGATCGTGAAGACGGGCGATCTCACTCAAGGCGGTTCCTTTGCTGTAGCCGTGATGACTCAACCGAGTATAGATGTCGTTCCGGACCGCGGAGAGCCCGCCCTCTGTCCGGCAAAAGTCCTCCAACACCAACTGGATCTCGTCCATTTGAAGATTGCTCCGCGCGACCACGGCGAGGGGAGACCAGTCATCTTCGTAAAAGTGCGCGTCGAACCGACCTTGGAGTTGCTTGTGCAGAACTCTCAGTCCGGGTGCCGCCCGCCGGTAAACAGTGGCATGTTCCTCGCGGCAGCGTTGGTTCCAAGGCTCAACAGGTACGAAACCCTCGCCTTCCCGACGATAGATCTCCCGCTCAACGGCCACGACGTAGTCCGGTAGCACAAACATCTGCGCCCGCGCCATCGCTTCCAGCAGGCTGCCTAGGTCGCGGCCGGTGTTGATAGCCCAAACGACGCCGCCCTGCTGCAGTTCGGCGAGACGCCGCTGCAGCGCGGAGGGCACTGCCTCGGGAGCACTCTCCTCATGAATGGTTCCGTCGAAATCGGTGGAAACCAGGCGAATTCGCCCCAGTGGCTCCGGTTTTGAATGATGCATGTGAATGTGAACAACCCGCAACCGGGCCTGAGGCGGGTTGGGAAAGAATTTTCCACCCACCCTCGTCCGCGACTTGCGACCGAGGAGCATCGGAACCACACTCCGATCGTCAACGAATATGTCTGCTCCCAATCCGAATCATCAACTCACCTACGACGACGCGATGTTTGATTACTCGCGGGGGGAGTATGCAACGGCGTTGGCTCGGCTTCAGACGATCCTCGCCGAGGACTCGGATCATTTTGACGCCCGTCTCGCGGCAGCGATGTGCCTTTATCGGCAGGGAGACTACCCAGCGGCAATATCCGAAGGGCACAAGGCGGAACGGCTTCGCCCCAATGAGCAGTTGGTGCACACGAATCTCTCTCTCTTTTACATGAAATCCGGTGACAAGACGACGGCGGAAAAGCACGGTCTGCAGGCCCGAATTGCGTCCTGGAAGGAAAATATGGCACCTCCTCCTGCGAGTGGAGTTGGGGTTGCGTCGGCGGAACCGGAGCTTCAAATGGCCCAACCCAAACCGACGGCATTTAAAATGCCCGAGAAATTTCCGGACATGCCCTGGAAGAAAAAAGTGCCCGCGAAGCTGGCAACGCAATCGGAGGTCGTGGATTCCGGCACGCAGCCTCCACCCCCCTCTCCATGACTAACTCCCTTGCCCTGGTCGAGGTCGCGGCAATTGCCCCCGGCTCGGGCCGGACGATCGAATCCGATGGCCAGCGCTACGCTGTCTTTAATTGTGAAGGAACATTTCATGTCATCGATGACGCCTGTCCGCATCGGGGCGGGCCGCTGGGGGCGGGTTACTTCGAAGGATGCGACGTGTACTGCCCGCTTCACGGCTGGGCCTTTGATGTGCGAACGGGCGCGTGCAAGAGCAACCCAGGCCGACCGGTGCGGGCCTACCCGACGCACGTGCGGGACGGTCAGGTGTGGATCGACCGATAGGAGGAGGCACCGCCCGGGGCCTCAATCATTCGTAGCGGAGAGCCTGGATTGGCTCGAGGCGGGCCGCCTTAATCGCGGGCAACAGGCCAGCCACCACTCCAACCGCCCCGCTGAACGCGACACCGAAAGCCATGGCGAGAGGGGTAATCTCGGGGGTGTTGGACGTCGGCGACAAAACGATGAGAAAGTCGACAAGCAGGTAGCTGGCGCCGACACCGGCAATGGCACCCAACAACGCCAGCACAACACTTTCGACGATGATCTGGATGAACACATCCACGCCCGTCGCCCCCAATGCCTTGCACGTACCGATCTCCCGGACCCGTTCATTGATGCTGGCGAGCATGATGTTCATAATGCCGATGCCACCGACGAGAAGACTGATCCCCGCGATGATCCCTCCGCTCAACCGGGCATTCTTGATCTGCTTGGCAATGCTCTCGATCTGGTTTTCCTGCGTTTGGAACTGGAAATCCTCAATTCCGTGGTGGGTCAGCATCATGACATTGCGGGCCTGCTGCAGGGTGGGTTCCAGCAGTTCCAAATCCCGGACTTTGATATCGATGTCACTTAGCCGGGGGTCGGGAATCCCGTTGAGGTCCCCGGCGGAGCGGAAGCGGACCCACGCGGTATTGAGCGGGATATAGATCGTATTGTTCTTGCGCCAAAACGCCCACCCGCCTTTGCGTCCCCAGCCCTTCTGCCGCTTGGGTCCCGAGGTTTGGCCTGCCGCAGGTTTGGGCTGCTGCTTTGCCAACAGCCGTTCCTTGGCTTCCTGCTCCCCCATGTAACGCACAAACATCCCAACGATGGTGAACGGTTGGCCGTTGAGCAGAATCTGCTCACCAACGGGATTGATCTCCGCGCCCGTCGCTTCCGGAGACCCAAAGAGCGCATCCCGAATCCCCACACCGATTACACAAACCGGATTGGCATTGTCTTCGTCGACGGAGCTAAAAAACCTCCCGTGCTCGAGTGTGTGAAGATTCATTCCCAGTACCTCGGACTGAACTCCGGCGCACTCTCCGGGTTGAATCGATTTCTCGGCACGAGTCGCGGTCAAATCGTCGAGAGACATTTCCGGTGAGACCAAACGCAGCAGGGGGGCGCTGCGGCGGAGGGCCTCGACATCGCGCATGGTGCGGCCCGGCGCCTGGTCCGCGAGATGATCCTGGTGCGCGGGAACAGGTTGGGAGTTAAGTAACACCTTATCGGCACCTCCCATCGCCACCATCGCCTCTTTCATCCCATTTTCCATTCCTTTGATCACCGCGCTCATCCCGACGAGCGAGGCCACGCCGAGCACGACGCCAAACATCGTCAGTATAGAACGAAACTTGTGGGACCAAATCTCCTTCAACCCGATCAGAATGGTATTGAAAAAGAGCATCAATCGTATCGGAGCGACTGGATTACGTTCATGCGGGCGGCCTTGAGTGCGGGGAAAAGCCCGGCGACCACTCCGACGAGCACGCTGAAGCCGAAGGCAAAACCCATGGCGCCAATGGTCATAATCGGTGCGTTATCGGTTGGCGTAACTTCGGAAATTAACCAGATCACGGCCTTTGAAGCCACGAGTCCGAAGGCTCCACCCACGACGGCGATGACCATGCTCTCCACCAGGATCTGGACGAAGATGTCCAATCCGCCGGCACCGACCGCCTTGCGGATGCCGATTTCACGGATCCGTTCGCTGATGCTGGCGAGCATGATGTTCATGATGCCGATGCCACCGACAAACAAACTGATGGCCGCAATGAATCCGCCGCTTAGGCGGGCGTTTTTCACCGCGGTTTGGATTTGATCCGCCCAGTCCTCCTGGGTGCGAAAGGAAAAATCCTCGATGCCTCGATGATTCACCATGAGCACATTGCGGATCTGGTTCAGGGCGAGATCAATCTTATCCACGTCGCGAATGCGGATCTCCATATTGCTGAGGCGGGGCTCGGGCGGGAGGTTGGTTTGTCCCGATTTGAATTTCAGCCACATGGTATTGAGCGGCATGTAGACCGTGTTGTTCTTGATCCAAAAGGCCCAATTACCCCGTCGGCCGCTGCCCCCCCCCCATCCGCGACTGCGCTTGGGGCCGCTGGCGGCTCCGGCGGGTCCCGCCGCCCGGCGTGCCGCATTCTCCTCCTGTTCGAGTTCCCTCTGCCGACGCTCCTGTTCCCCCTCGTATCGTTCGAACATTCCAATGATCGTAAGAGGGTACCCATTCACGCTCATCTGCCGACCAATCGGAATGATCTCCTCACCCGTTTCCTCCGGTTTACCAAAGAGTTCATCGCGAATCCCCGTACCGATCACACAGACATCCCGGGCCTGCTCATTGTCGAGTTCATTAAACATGCGACCATGTTCGACACGATGTTCCACCATCTCCAACTGCACCGGCCAGCAGCCTGCAGTCATGAATGTCCGATGGGTCTTGCCGTTGGCGGCCAGAGTGGGGGAGGACTCCAGACGCATTTCCGGGGAGACAATCTCGACTTCCGGCGCGCTCGCCAGCAGCGCCTGAACATCCCGCAGCGTCACACCGGTGGCAAAGTCCTTCATGTGCCGCTGCTCAACCGGCACCGACTGGGCCTCGACTCGCATTTTCTGCAGTCCGCCAATGGCCACCAACGCCTCCTTCATGCCGTTTTCCATCCCCTGCACCATGGCACTCATGGCTACCAGGGAAGACACGCCGAGTACGATGCCCAACATGGTAAGGACCGACCGGAACTTGTGAGCCCAGATCTCCTTCAACCCGACGAGGATGGCATTGAGAAAGCTCACGACACTGGGGTCGACACTGGGGTCGGCTGGCGGTCGAGCCCGGCCAGCTTCTCGTCCACTTTGGTGGCAACCTTGCCATTACGGATCTCAATCTTACGGGGCGTGACCGCGGCGATTTCCGGATTGTGAGTGACAAGAATTACCGTCCTTCCCTCCTCGCTCAGGCGCCGAAAGAGGGCGAGGATCACTTCGCCGGTATGGGTATCCAGATTACCCGTGGGTTCATCGGCCAGAATGATCCGCGGATCGTTGACCAACGCGCGGGCGATGGCCACGCGCTGTTGCTGCCCGCCGGAAAGCTGGTTGGGACGATTCCGGAGCCGGTGGCCGAGCTCGACCAACTCCAGCGATTTCACAGATCGTGCCCTTCGTTCCCGGCCACCTACCCCCGAGTAAATCATGGGCAGTTCAACGTTTTGCACCACGTTCAGCTTGGGCAGCAGATTGAAGAACTGGAACACGAATCCAATTTTTCGGTTTCGGATCTGGGCGAGTTCCCGCTGGCTCGCCTTCCCGATTTCGGTCCCGTCCAACTTGATGCTCCCGAGGGAAGGCGAATCAAGACATCCGAGAATATGCATCAGCGTGGATTTTCCACTGCCGCTGGGTCCGATGATCGAGACGAATTCGCCGGCCTCGATATCGAGCGAAATGTCGTCCAGGGCCCGAATTTCCTCACCCCCTAGATGATAGATTTTGCTGATGTTTCTGAGTTCAAGCAGTGCCATATCCGTTGCCGGAAAAGGGTCAGGGGGCTCAACGGCGGGGCGTCGCAGATCCAGCGGGGGTCGCCGGGCGGGCTCCGCCCCCCGCCGCCGGAGCGGCGATGCCAGCGGTGCGAGGGCCCCCCGCCGCAGCCGCCCCCGGAGTCCCGGACTTGCGATCCTTGTTCTTGTCTTCGAGTGAAACCACCTCGCCGGGTGCCAACCCCTTGGTCACCTCCACGACAAAAAAATCACTGACCCCGATCTGGATCGGACGGCGCTCCCATTCCTCGCCGTTCTGAACGAACGCATACCGTTCCATCTGGCGTGTCTCCGGATTCATTTCGGTGAAGACCGCGGCGAGGGGCGCCGCAACCACGTTGTCCGCGCTGGCCACGGGAATCAGGATATTGGCCGTCATGCCCGGGCGGATCCGGCGGTCGACATCCTTAAGCAGGATTCGGGCGGCGAAGCCCTTGATGCTGTTCTTGATCGTGGCCTGCGGTGCTAGGCGCTCAACCCGCCCGATGACCTTCAGTCCAGGAACCGCTTCGACCGTGACTTCAACCTCTTGATCCACCCGCAGGCGGGTGACGTCCGCCTGATTGATGTGGGCATTAATGACCAGGTCGTTCAAATTGGCGATCGTGAGGATTTCGGTGCCGGAATTGAAGCCCCCGGAACCGCTCACCGCCTGGCCTACGGAGATGGGTCGGGTCAGGACCGTGCAATCAAAGGGGGCCGTTACCCGGGTCCTTCTGAGCCTGTCATTCACCAGATCGAGCGTGGTTTGGGCGCGTTCCAGGCTGTTTTTCGCCAGCTCAAAGTTGGTTTTCGCATCTTCAAAAAGCTCCAGGGCAATGAGACGATTCTCATACAACTGCCGAGCCCTCTGAAAATCGCGATCCGCCTGGCCTAGTTCCAGTTTTCCACGCGCGATGATCGTGTCCTGAGATTGTTTTTCGATCTGGAGATCCCGATCGTCGAGCTGAAACAAAAGCTGATCCTTTTTCACGAGATCGCTGACGTCCACGGGCAGCACCAGGATTTTTCCATTCACTTCGGGCCGGACACTGACCTGTTCGGACGGGGTAATTTCCCCCGCCGCATTTACCGCAAAACGGATGTTCCGCGTTTCGATGGTCGCAGTGGTCGGCCGCCCGCCGGGTCCAGTTCCGGGTCCAGCTCCGCCCGAAGCCGACGCCGGGTGCTGCTTCTGCCACCAGAACCAGCCACCGGCGGCAAGAGCCACCGCCACGAGTAAGGCAATAAACGGTTTCATTCGATAGAACAGAGCAACCTAGTCAATCAATACGTCTACGTGCAATTGGAGTTTAGGAACTCCGCGAAGTATTTTTTAACGGGTTTTCAATTTTCGGTCGGTTGCCCCCCATTCATTCCCGTTGGTTTTTTCGCCGATTTTCCCTTCCAATCCGTGCGCATGTCCGCACCGCAAGTCATCTACTCCCTCGCTATTGGGCTCATCCTAATCCACTGGCTGGCTGGGTTTTGTCTGGACCGTCTTAATCAGCGAGAGGTTGAATCTCATCGCGGAACGGTACCGGCGGCCCTGCGCAAAATCATCGATCCGGCGACCCATGCGAGATCAACGGAGTATACCCTGGCGAAACTGAAATTGAATGGCTTGGAGGAGGCTTGGAGCACGGGGGTCTTGGTCGCGATTCTGGTCAGCGGCGTGCTCCCTGCATGGCACGAAGGGTGGGGCCTATCCAGCGGTGCCAGTGCGTGGAAACACGCTGCCTGGCTGCTGGCAACCGCGGTTCTGCTCGGTTTGCCGTCGCTGCCCTTCGACTGGTGGTCTCAGTTCCGCCTGGAGGCACGATTCGGCTTTAACACCATGACCACCACCGCCTGGTTGATCGACCGTTTGAAAGGCCTGATGCTGGCGGGTGTTATCGGATTTCCCCTGCTGGTGCTGCTCTTGAAACTCGTGGTCTGGATGGGACCCAGTTGGTGGGTGTGGGCGTGGGTCACGGTGTTCGCCGTCCAACTCGTGCTTCTGATCCTGGCGCCAATCCTGATACTGCCCCTCTTCAACCGGTTCACCCCCTTGCCGGACGGTTCTCTGCGCGATCGCCTATTGCGACTTGGGGAAAGGACCGGGTTCAACGCCAGGACCATTCAGGTAATGGATGGCAGCAAGCGTTCCCGCCACTCGAACGCCTACTTCACCGGCTTCGGCCGTTTCCGCAAGATCGTGCTGTTCGACACGCTGGTCGGGCAGCTTGCCGAACCGGAACTCGAAGCGGTACTGGCTCACGAGATCGGACACTACAAGCGAGGACACATCCCTCAGCGCCTAGTCTGGGCGGCCGTCAGCTCTCTGGCGGGCTTCGCATTGATCGGTTGGTTGGCCCGCCAACCGTGGTTTCTCACGGCATTCGGCTTTCCGGCCGACTCCGGCGTGGCACCGGCTCTGCTCCTGTTTTTGCTGCTCGGCAGCTCGCTGACCTTTTGGTTTTCCCCACTCGGCAATCTCTGGTCACGGCACCACGAGTACGAGGCGGACCGCTATGCCTGCGATGCCGTCGGGGGCACCGGCCCGCTCCTTGGCGCCCTTCGCACGCTTTCTGAGAAAAACCTTTCGAATCTGACTCCCCACCCGTGGTACAGCGGATTTCACTACTCGCATCCCACGCTCATGGAACGCGAGGCCGCACTCCGGTAGTCGCGGGCGGACAATCGCGCTGATTCGTCCGGAATTCCTTGGCCTTTCGTCCGTCTCTCATGATTTTGTTTGCCCCACATGAAACTGCTCGTGATCGGATCGGGAGGGAGAGAACACGCATTGGTCTGGAAACTCGCTCAATCTCCCCACGTCACCTGTCTGGCCTGTGCTCCGGGCAATGCTGGCACCGGTCTGGAGCGCCTCGTGTCCAACGGCTCCTTCGTCAGGAACGTGCCGATCCCTGTCGACGAAATTCCCCTCCTGATCGTCTACGCAAAGGAAAACGGGGTGGATTTCACGGTCGTGGGCCCCGATAATCCGCTGGCAGCGGGAATTGTGGACCAATTTCAATCGGCGGGTCTTCGCATTTGGGGTCCGAATCAGCGAGCGGCGCGGTTTGAAGCCTCCAAGGCATTTTCACAGCAGTTCATGGAAAAGCACGGTATCCCGACCGCGCGTTCGGCAACCTTTGATGATCCGACTGCCGCCAAGCGATATGCCGCATCGTTGGACGGGCGATGTGCCGTCAAGGCCGACGGACTGGCGCTGGGCAAAGGGGTGTTGCTCACGGAATCGCCTTTGGCCGCAGACCAAGCCATCGAGGATATCATGGTCAGGCGACTCTTCGGTAATGCGGGTGGGCGGGTGGTTGTCCAGGAATTACTCACCGGGACCGAGATTTCACTCCACGCGCTGTGTGACGGCCGGCGGGCCAAACTTTTCCCGACCGCCCAGGACCACAAACGAATCTTCGACGGGGATCGCGGCCTGAACACGGGCGGTATGGGAACCTATTCGCCGGCTCCATTTCTCACCGATCACGAATTAACCACGGTCGGGCAACAGATCCTCGACCCCTGGCTCCGAGGCTGTTCGGTGGAAGGGATCGATTTTCGGGGAATCTTGTATCCCGGGGTCATATTGACCTCCACCGGACCCAAGGTGATCGAATTCAATGCGCGCTTCGGGGATCCGGAAACACAAGTGTATCTGCCCCGCTTGGAAAATGACCTCCTGGAACTCTTGATCGCCAGCGAGGAAGGCCGACTGGATCGCTGCGAATTGAAATGGTCGGGCGACGCCTGCGTCTGTGTGGTGATGGCCGCGGCGGGCTATCCTGGGACCTACCAGAAAGGGGACACCATCGAAGGAATTGACGTCGCGGAGCAAGTAGCCGGCACCAAAGTGTTTCATGCGGGAACGACGCTCCGGGATTCCTCCGTGGTTACCTCGGGCGGCCGGGTCCTGGGGGTTACTTCGTGGGCCTCAAGCTTGGCCACCGCCCGCGAGCGCGCTTACGCCGCGGTCGAAAGGATTCGCTTCACCGGAGCTCAATTCCGCCACGATATCGGGGCGAAAGGCATGCTGGGATTCCGGGGTTAGGAAGCCGCCACCTCACGTGTGTGCGCTCGCTTCCGAACCGAAAAAAAGAATTCATCTCTCTTCCACCGGCCGGACGGCTAGTCTCCCCCCATGCAAAGGAAACGGACAGCGTTTTGGACAAGCGTCGCGGCATTCGGTTTGGCCTTCGGAATCAGTCCGATGCAGGCCGCGGAGCTGCCGCCCGTTCGCGAGATTTACGATCTGCTGCGAACCAATCTGCAGGGTTGGGCTGCCGCAGAGTTCGAGCAGGCCGCCTCAAAAGCGCTCCTGGACCGGTTCGGAGGAATTGTTGACGGCGGCACCTCGGATTCCGCGGCTCTGGCCGACCCACCGGCCTTGGCAAACAAGCGAGTACTCGAAAAACGGTGCGCCTATGTCCGGGTCGGGCAAGTCACCCTTGCCCTGGCACCCCAGCTGTCGGCAGCTCTCGCGGATCCAGAGTTTAGCTCCGGTCGGGACGGTCTAATTCTCGATCTCCGGTTTGCCATCGGGTCCGATTTTCGAGCGGCCGCCAATGCCGCCAGCCTGTTCATCCCCGCGGGACAACCCGTCCTCGATTGGGGAGAAGGCATGGTCGTTGCCCCCGAGGGAACGAATTCTTGGTCCCTGCCGTTGATTGTGCTGGTCAATTCACAGACATCGGGCTCGGCGGAAGCGCTCGCGGGCGCCCTTCGACAAAGCGGCCGAGGCCTCATTCTTGGCAGCAAAACGGCGGGTCAATCGGGCCCACGGCGCGAAGTGCCACTCGGCGACGGCCGAAAAATTCGACTGCCATCGGCACCCGTCCAATTCGGCAACCACGAAACGTTGCCGGCTGATGGAGTCACTCCGGATATCGTCGTCAACGCACCGCCGGAGCTCGAAAAGAACTGGCTGGAGAATCCCTGGCTCGTCGCGTCGGAGGACGTTTCGAAAAGTCCGAAAAACCCGGGCGTCGCCGCCCCCTCCTCGCGCAAACGGCTCAATGAGGCGGAACTCGTACGGTCCAGAAAAGCCGGAGTCAAGAATCCCGACGGCCCGGACACCGCCCTCTCTGCCACGCCCTCGTCGCCTTCCTCGGATCTGCCCCAACCGATCCGCGATTCGGCTCTGAATCGCGCGATCGATCTCCTCAAGGGGCTCGCCACACTGCGACGGAACTAGCGCGCGTCGGGTCCGTTTGTCCCAAGGGGAGGCGGGTCCTCGCTCTACATAAAGTGACTCTTGTGACACTTTTTATCAATGACTTCGATTTCGATCAAGCAGTTGCATGACCAAACCGGACACTGGTTGCGCCGGGTAAGTGAAGAACATGAAGTAATTGTCACCCAGCATGGAAAGCCAATAGCCCGGATGTTGCCTCCCGCAACGTCCGTCGACGGCAACCCATTCCTGAAACGAAAACTAGTTCCCGGAGTCGCTCGACTTTTAAGACGACCGCAAACCGGGCCTGACAGTGCGGATTTCGTTTCAGAAGGGCGTGAAGGGCGATGAACTATTTCGGATTGAAAGCCATCACCCTTTAGCCATGTCGCCGGGGCATTGGATCCCCACGAACTGCCTAAAGTTCCGCGAGTCTCGTTAATCGTTCCTGGATTTGTCCCGTCCAACGCATCGCGTAACTCAGCACACGGTAGATCTCTTCCAGACGTTCCAACGGCAATCGCTCTGCGCGTTCGGGCGCCCCAATCGGAGGCGCATCGGCCCACACCAGATTCAGTCCCCGCACCTCGTCCGTCAGCACATCCCGCTGGGCGTTGATCCGTCTTTGCAGAGCCGTCAGACGCTCCACCCACTCGAGTCCCGCCCGCAGTCGGCCGAGCCGCAACATCGGTGAATCGGCGCCGGCCGAAGCGGCTAAATGCGTATCAACATCGCGGCAAAGCTGCCCCACTTCGATGAAAAGATCCATCGTCCCGGGTGGTATTCGCTGGATGTCCCGCGGCGGTGTCCCCCGCTCGAGTTGCAAGAGATGCGCCAGTCGGTCGCGAGGTTCCCGGAGGAGCGCGAAGGCTGCATTCAGATCCGCATACTCCGCCGTGGCGGCCTCTTTTTCAGCCGCCGGCATTCCATGAAATCGGTCCGGATGAAACTCGGAGGAACGCCGGAGGAATTTTTCCTTCAGCGAATCCGCGTCAATCCACGGGCAGCGGATTTCCCCGCAGAGCTTAAAAGCGTCTCGCATGGTCGTAAGCTGAATCCGATGCGTGTGGGCGGCAGCGATTCCTCGTTGGACGGTCGGGCACGCGGATCAGGCACTAAAACTCTCGCCACACGAGCAACTGGTCGCCGCATTGGGATTGGTCACCTTAAACCCGCCCTCCTGCAGAGCATCCACAAAGTC
Organism: Akkermansia muciniphila; assembly: GCA_945861565.1. GTDB lineage: Bacteria > Verrucomicrobiota > Verrucomicrobiia > Limisphaerales > UBA9464 > SIBK01. The sequence goes on along the minus strand of CAMAUY010000044.1, from coordinate 23,622 downwards.
GAGCTCCGAGCCTGTCACATACAATGCACTCTTTGGGTCTACCACAACGCGAACGCCGGCGCTCTCGACCAGGATGTCCCGGTTCTGGGGCTGGTCCTGGAGATCCATCTTGTACTGGAGCCCGGAACACCCACCTCCGATCACGGCAACGCGCAGCACCCCCGAGGGGCGACCCTGCTTTTGTAACAGCGACCCCACCTTGCGGCCGGCGGCCGCAGTGAGCTTGATCAAGCGCTCGTCACCCGTTCGAAAGCCCGGGATTGAAGTCGCCGTGGGACCCTTGGCTAAAACTTTTCCGGCAATCATTTGAGACGACAAGCTAGGGTTGGAAACTTCAAACGTCAACGGAAGCGCGAGATGGTTTGGATTCGATCCCGCAGTTTGACGGCAACGACCGCGTTTGGGAAGCTCGCCCGACGACGACTTGCATGAAGATTCAAAAAGCCCTAATCACCGCCGCTGGCCAATCGCAACGAACTCTCCCGCTGCAAACCTTGGTCGACCGCGACGGCGGGCCCAAGACCGCCCTTGCCATCATCGTTGAAGAGGCGCTGACGGCTGGGATCGATGAGATCGGCATCGTGGTTCACCCCGGCGATCAGGCCGCCTATGCGGGAGCAGCCGGTATTCATGCGCGGCGTCTCCACTTTATCGAACAGGCTGAGCCGCGGGGGTACGCCCACGCGGTGGCGTGCGGGCGGGATTTCATTGGCCGAAACCCATTCCTGCTTCTGGTCGGAGATCACGTCTACGTGAGCCGTGAGAAGCGATGTTGCGCCCGTCAACTCGTCGAAATCGCCGAAGCTCATCAGTGTGTTGTCTCCGCAGTCCAAGCCACTCACGAAAGCAAGCTTCCCTACTTTGGAGCGATCGGAGGCAGGCTGATCGGTGGCCACACGGGTCTCTTCGAAGTGATGGATGTACTTGAAAAACCGACTCCAACCGAGGCGGAACAACGATTGATTGTTCCTGGATTGCGTGCCGGAAATTACCTGTGCTTTTTTGGCATGCACGTCCTGACCCCGACGGTTTTTGATCTGCTCGCGGAAATGCTCGCCCGGGATCACGCCGGACTCCCCCTCTCGGCCGCGCTCGCCCGCCTGGCAAGACGGGAACGCTACCTCGCGCACGAGATCCGGGGCCGCCGATACGACATCGGAGCTAAATACGGATTGCTGACCGCCCAACTGGCTCTCGGGCTTGATGGCGCCGACCGGGACGAAGTGCTGACCGGGCTTGTCGATTTGCTGGCCGCCCGGGGTCGATAAGGCGAATTCAGGCCGGAGCGTTCTCGAATATTGCCAACTGACACGCCTCTCCATTCTCGCATAGAATTCCCGGAGCATGCGGCAGCACCAGGACCTACTCCGACTCGTTCTTGAACACGGACGCTTCAAGGGCGATCGCACTGGAACGGGCACGTGGTCTGTGTTTGGCGCCCAGTCGAGATATCCCCTCGGTGACGGATTCCCGTTGGTGACCACGAAAAAGGTACACGTCAAATCCATCATCCTGGAACTGCTCTGGTTCCTCCGCGGCGACACCAACGTCCGCTGGCTGCAGGACCGTGGCGTGACGATCTGGAATGAATGGGCGGATTCCGCCGGAAACCTCGGTCGGGTTTACGGCGCGCAATGGACCGATTGGCGAACAGCCGATGGACGCTCCTTGAATCAAATCACTGCGGTGATTGAGCAGATTCGCCGCACACCGGATAGCCGGCGCCTCATTGTCACGGCCTGGAACCCCGGCGAAATCGAGGGGATGAAATTGCCACCCTGTCACACGCTGTTTCAATTCTACGTTCAGGAGGGAGAATTGAGCTGTCAGCTTTACCAACGTAGCGCCGACCTGTTTCTGGGCGTCCCGTTCAATATCGCCAGCTACGCCCTGCTCACGCTCATGGTTGCGCAGGTCACCGGGTTGAAACCGGGGACATTTGTGCACACGTTTGGCGATGTTCACCTCTACTCCAATCACCTCGATCAGGCCCGGCTCCAACTGGGCCGGGAACCACGCCCCCTCCCGACGATGCGCCTGAATCCAGCACGCCGTGAACTCGCGGATTTCGTCTACGAAGACTTTGCACTCACCGGTTATGATCCGCACCCTCCAATTAAAGCTCCGGTCGCGGTGTGAGCCTACCGCCGCGACTTACCGGGAGGGACGCCAGTGTTCCGGCAAGTTGCGTCGAATCTCGATCCCCGCGAACGGGGCCGTTGGACGGTGCATCTGATTGCGCGCCCACCCCGCCATCTTTCGTAAACCCTCTTCGAGACACACCCCCGCGGGCGCATCAAATGTCCGCCGGAATTTTGCGTGATCCACCGTCAGATGCGACGGCTCCGGCCGGGCTGGCAGATGTCGAATCCGACAAGGCTTTCCGACCGCGGCAGCGACTCTTTCGGCGAGTTCGAGCACGGTGTAGGACGTGTCCGCGCCGATGTTGAAAATCTCGTTCCGGGCTGCGGGCGTCAACGGACAACGCGCAATCCAGGGTGCGACATCATCGACATGGGAAAATGCCCGCGACTGGAATCCATCCCCAACCACCGTCATCGGTTCCCCTCGCAGAACCTGGTTCATGAAGATGCCCACCACATTGCGGTAATGATCGGCAATATTCTGTCGCTCCCCGTAAATGTTGTGCGGTCGCCAGATCACGTACTCGATGCCAAACAACGCGTGAGTCGCCTGCAAATCCATTTCAAAGGCATATTTCGCAATCCCGTAAGGATCGAATGGACGGGGTAAAACCTGCTCGGTCAAGGGTCCGGTACCCTGCCCATATACGGCGGAGGATGAGACGAAAACGAATAATTCGGTCTCATGCTGGACCGCTTCATTGAGAAGGTTGACCGAAGCGAGCAAGTTGTTTTCGTAGTTAAACCGCCGGATGTAGTGCGATAAACTCTCGGCGGCGTACGCCGCCAAATGGTAGACGCAGTCGAACGGCCCACGGTCCCACAGTGACCGGACGAGGCGAGTGTCCCGAAGATCTCCGATCACCATCTCTACCCCCCGCGGGACATTGTCGGCGGAACCACCGGAAAAATCATCGCTCCCAACCACCTCCATCCCCAACGCCAGACAATGGTCGGCCACATGCGAGCCGACGAATCCGCCCACCCCAGTGACCAATACACGGCGGATCAGCGGTGGAGCGTTTTTTTTCAATGAAAAAGTCGGTCGCTACGGATCAAAGGATTTCTTCCCGGTCGGTTGGAAGACAAATTACGGGACGAGTACGGCAGGTTGCAAGGCCCGTGGCAAAGTCATGAAGAGAGGGAGGATTCACTTGGCTGGCCCACCGGATTCTCCCGTCAGCGGATCGAGCCAATTCCGAAGATCGGAATCGGGGGCGACGTCCCGAATCCGATGAGCCAAGCCGACCGGCTTATCATTCAGTCGCCATTGGATCAGGCCCACGTCTCGCGGTGACGGCATGGCTGCCGTGTTCGGTTGCGAGCGATAGCCGGTCCCGAAGGCCGTCAACAATGTCCCGTCCGGCAACAATACGGTCGAGGTCGCCTGGCTGCTCGCCCACCACGCTTGCGGACCCGGCTGGTTCTGGTTGGAACCTTTGCGATTCCCGACCCAGGTGTGCAAAAGATAGCGGTAATCAAGATCCCAAGTCGCGCCTTGATCGCGGCTGATGACGGCTTCAATCCCAAATCGAGGAAATCCCTCCTTCGTGTCGGTGTATCCTTTGCGCACCACGTAGGTCATCACAATCTCCCCGGTGGGCATTCGGACCAACGACGGATGGTGCCGCCCCCACGTGTAAAGCTGGCTCACCGCGGACCAGGTCCGACCGTCGTCGGAGGAGATAGAAATTCCCAATCCTTCAAAATGATCCAAAGTCTCGCCCTTCTTGCTCTCGGGAATATCGGTTCGGCACGCCGCCACGAGGTGACCGTTGGCCGCACGCACCATCGCCACCTCGCTGACCTTCGCCCACTGGGGCACTCGCGTGCCTCCGTCCCAAGTCTTCCCACCGTCCAGGCTGGCTCGGAGGAATGCTTCTTGCCCGCCGTCCGTGGATCCTCGGTAGCCCGTTTCTAGGATGCGAACGAGACGGTCCGTTTTCGCATCGCGATCGACGAGGTACGGATCCCATTGATTCCACCCTCCCCCGTACGGATTGGGAGGGATAGGCTCGGAACGCCACGACTGACCAAAGTCTTGGCTGCTACACCGCAATTTTCCTTCGACGCCGCAAAGGATTTGGCCGCCGCCCAGGTACGTGAGCGAGACACCCAACATATGTCGGGCATGGGGCGGTTCGGTCGGAAGGATTGGCTGGGGTTTATCCCACGTCGATCCTCGATCTTGGCTCGTCAACACCATCGGCCGATGGGGGTAATCGCAGCTCACGAGCATCAAGAGCCGGTCCTTCTCCGGCATGTAGATGAGGTATGGTACCGCAACGACACGATTCCAACTCTCGCTAACCATCGCAAGTTTCGCGGGCAGTCGAACACCGCCAACCGAATCGCCCAGTTGCCGGACATCGTGCGCTTTCCACAGCTCCGATCGGGCTGACACCCCCGTGCCCAAGGTGAGAGGCAGCATGACCAGGAGGCAGCGAAACCAAGTCTTCATAGAACCGTCCATAGTATTGTTAGAAAGTCTGCGCACAGCCCGGGCCAAATCAGGCCAAAACAATCGCGCTAAAACAAGGTCGTGACCCCTTCCTCCAAAACGCGAAGCCGCCGGGTCAGCCGCGCCGCCTCGACCGCACGTCGGAGACGCCTCTCCGGTTCATCCAAATCTTCGAAGGAAAGCTTGAAAGTGCCGTAATGCATTGGCACCAGCCAACTGGCTCCCAGTTGGCCAAAAGCCTGAACCGCTTCCTCCGGTCCCATGTGCACCTGACGGAAGGATTCCGGGTGGTACGCCCCAATCGGTAGGAGTGCAAGCTCCGGACGCATCCTTTCACCGATCTCGGGGAATCCGTCAAAATACGCAGTGTCCCCTGCGTGATAAACCCGACGCCCCCGGTACTCGATGACAAATCCCCCCCAACCCCGCTGATGGTCCCGTAATGTGCGGGCACCCCAATGGCGGGCCGGCACCAGCGTCACCCGCCACTCGCCACTCCCAAAACTCTCCCACCACTTTAGTTCGACAATCCGAGTAAATCCGAGAGTCCGGGCCAGGCTGCCACAGCCCCAAGGCATCACCCCGATCTTGGGGGATGAAAGTTTCCGAAGGGTGGGTTTGTGGAAATGATCAAAATGCGCATGGGTCAGCAGCACCAAGTCGATCGGCGGCAGATCTCGGAACCGCAATCCCGGGCGTTTCAACCGCTTCAGCAAAAAGAGCCAGTTCGCAAAATTGGGATCGATCAGCATGTTCAGTCCGTCGAACTGAATCAAAAAAGAAGCATGTCCAATCCAGGTAAGCGCCAACTGATTCCCTTCCAGTCGAGGAAATGCCGCCATTTTGACAGACCCCGTGCGCCGGGTCCGCAGCGCCTTCCAGACCATTTCCTGAAAAAACGTCCGCGGATTGAAGTGATTACTGGGCGTGAGTTCCTTAAACGACCGGGGGATCCTCCGCTTCCGGGGCTGACCGGCTGGTGACGGAGTGGATTCCGAGCTCATGTTAGGGGTATCGCGTACCACGAGTTCGCAGCCGAGGGAACTAAGAATGCGTCAGAACGAGGGACGAGGAGGGGTCCTAACAATCCACCCGATTCTCCTACCCCATCACCCACCCCCCCTTCGTCGCTCATTCACGCCTGCTCGCCGTCGGTGATGATCGAGAAACCCACGTTGCCGCCCGCCGACTGTTCACGACATCGGCGGGTTTTCGCTTTTGAGTTCGATTTGATTTCCGGGCATACTCGCCGACTTGAGTAACTCCCAAGACCGCCTTGGATCGTCGACCCGCGCTGCCCGGGTAGCCGTGGATGGCCTCTTCTTTCGGCTTGGACCGGAGAAATTCCACCTGAAAGGGATCACCTACGGCCCGCTTGCAGCGGATTCCGCCGGCGTGGGCTTCGGCCTTCACGACCAGACCGCCAAGGATCTCGCCATGATCCGAGACCTGGGCGCGAATCTGCTCCGAGTCTACGAAATCCCGCCGCGATGGTTTCTCGACCTTGCGCATGAGTCGGCGCTGAAAGTGATGGTCGACGCGCCGTGGAATAAGTATCGGTGTTTCCTCGACAGTCAGGCCACCCGAAACAACGCGATCGAAGTCGTGCGCCGCACCGCCGAAGCCCTGGCTGGACACCCGGCGGCATTCGCCATTTCCGTGGTCAATGAAATCCCGCCGGAGATCGTACGCTGGTCCGGACCGGCAGCGGTCGAAGCGTTTCTTGACGAATTGGTGGCCGTCGCCAAAGCGGTGGATCCGGCTCTCCTCTGCACCTTCGGCAATTTTCCACCGACGGAGTTTCTGCAACCGCGGTCCGTCGACTTCGTTTGTTTCAACGTTTACCTGCATCACCAGGTTCCATTCGAAAAGTACCTGACCCGCCTGCAGATCCAGGCGGATTCGAAGCCCCTCATTCTTGGCGAGTGCGGAGTGGACTCCATCGGGGAGGGGGTCGAAACCCAGGCAGCCATTTTGTCGTGGACCGTCGAGACTGCATTCCGGAAGGGGCTGGCGGGATTGATCGTGTACAGCTTTACCGACGAGTGGTGGAAAGAAGGCGTGCGAGTCACCGACTGGGCTTTCGGGTTAACGACTGCTGACCGAAAGCCGAAGCCCGCCTTTGACGCTGTCGCAAGTCGTTTCCGCGCCGGCCCCTACTTTCCTCTGCCCTGTACTCCGAGGGTTTCCGTGGTCGTTGCCAGCTACAATGGGGCCGGCACGCTGGAAGTTTGTCTCCGCTCGCTCAGTTCGCTGCGGTACCCGAACTACGACGTATTACTTGTCGACGACGGCTCAACCGATGGTACCGCGGCAATTGCCAGCCGGTTTCCATCCGTTCGGACCATTCGTCACGAACAGAACCGCGGACTGAGTGCCGCCCGCAATTCCGGGATCAAAGAAGCCACTGGCGAAATTGTAGCGTTCACCGACTCCGACTGCCGCGCGGACGAAGACTGGCTCCATTATCTCGTCGGAGACCTGCTCCGTCAGGGGGGCGTTGGCGTTGGAGGCCATAACTTCTTACCTCCGGACGATTCCCCCATCGCTGCGGCAGTCATGGCCTCGCCGGGCGGCCCGGCCCATGTGTTGATCGATGACGAACGGGCCGAGCATATTCCGGGGTGCAACATGGCTTTCTACAAGAAATCCCTCGAAGAAATCGGCGGATTCAACCCGGTTTTTCAATCGGCCGGGGATGATGTGGACGTTTGCTGGAGACTGCAGGAGCGGGGGGGATTCTTAGGATTCAGCCCATCCGGATTTGTGTGGCACTACCGCCGCAATTCGGTAACCGCCTATCTTCGCCAACAAAAGGGCTACGGACGGGCCGAAGCCCTGCTGGAACCGCTCCACCCCGCCAAATTCAACGCGCTGGGAAACTCGCGCTGGCAGGGCAGGATCTACTCGTCCGCACTGGCCGGGATCCAAACTGAACCCGCTGTGATTTATCACGGACTGTTCGGTGGTGGCTTTTTTCAAACACTCTATCGACCCACCACTGGAGTCCTGCTGCCTACGGTGACCAGTCTGGAATTCCAAGGCTGGATCATCCTACCCCTGCTGGCGCTTGGATTCATTGCGCCAATGTTCGCGGCCTTGGGCTCTCTGGCACTGTTGATCAACGTGGCGCTTTGCGCCATTGCTGGGGGGCAGGCGACGCTGCCGCTCGTCAAAACGCGCTGGTGGTCTCGTCCCCTCGTCGCCACCTTGTTCTTCTTACAGCCACTCGTCCGGGGCGGGGCGAGAGTTCGTCAACGTTGGAAAGCAGGCAACGCAACGGGCCAAGCCATTGCAACGAGGAGGCTGATCGCCAACGTGGAACTCAAAGGGAAACCCAGCGAGCGACTCTACTGGGCCGACCGAGGAGTCGACCGCGGCCGCTTCCTCAGCCAGCTGATCCAACGGTTCGGTGAAGAAGGCTGGGCACCCCAATACGATGATGGTTGGAAGGATTATGACATCGAGATTCCCGGCGGGATTTGGACCCGCCTTACCTTGGTTACGGCTGCGGAGTATTTTCCGAACGGAAAAGTCCTCCTCCGGTGCCGGCTAGAACACCGGTGGTCACGGACGGGACGGACATTCCGGTACGGTCTCGCTGCGGGTATCCTGCTCAGCGTACTGACCCTTCATTGGGGGCCAGCCATTGTTTTATCGGCGGGTGCGGGGTTGATGCACTTCTGGTGCCACACGCTCGGTCTCGAGCTCATGGAATCGGTTGCCCGGTTCGTCGACGCCCACGCGGAAAAATCCAACCTGATCCCGATTGCCGCGGACGCTATGGATTCCTAGAAATTGCAAGGCTGAGAACCGCGGATGGACGCCGATGGACACCGATAGAAACTCCGCCATCCCCCTCCCCTCCCCTCCGCGTTTTTCCGAGTCCATCCGCGGTTCTTCCTACGAGTTGTCCAATACCAAGAACTGCGACTTTGCCTCGGACGCTGTCAATTCGTAACCATGGGCGATCGCATTTTCCGTTGGCAGATGCGCGCCGGGTCGTACTGTCCTGCCCTGATATGATTGTTGAACTCGCGTATGGCCAGGGGCATCGATCCGTCCAGTTTCCCGATGGACGCACCACGGTAATACGACCAACCTTCCGCCCCGGTCTGCCCGACGAGCGGGCCGCGGTCTTGTCCGCCGTTCGAAATCCGATTGGCACGCGCCCCCTCCGCGACTGGATTGGCCCCACGAGCCGAATCTGCATCCTATTTACCGACATCACGCGAGCGACCCCCAATGACCGCCTGATCCCGTGGCTGCTCGCCGAGCTGGAGGGCTTGGTGCCGCGGGAGAATGTCACGCTCCTCAACCAATTGGGAACTCATCGTCCGAATTCGCGGGCGGAGTTGGAAAAAATGCTAACGCCCGCCGTGGTTGCCGGCTACCGCGTCCTGAATCACGAGCCCGAAAACGAGTTAGCCTGCGTTGCGCTGGGAAAAACCCGCACGGGCGTTCCCGCGTGGATTAACCGCCATTGTGTCGAGGCTGATGTCCGCATCGTCACCGGTTTTATCGAACCACATTTCTTCGCCGGATTCAGCGGTGGCCCTAAGGGGATCATGCCGGGTGTGGCCCACGTCGAAACGGTCATGAGCAATCACGGTGCCCACAACATCGGCGACCCCCGGGCAACCTTCGGCATCACCGAGGGGAATCCGCTCTGGGAGGAACTGCGCGACATTGCGCTGCGGGCGGGTCCGAGTTTCCTCGTCAACGTAACGCTCAATGAATCGCGCCAGATCACGGGCGTCTTTGCGGGCGACCTGCTGGGTGCCCACAAAGTGGGAATTGAATTCGTGCGAGAATCGGCAATGCAAAAGGTTTCCACACCCTTCGACGTGGTGGTCACCACCAACAGCGGCTATCCACTGGATATGAATCTTTATCAGGGGGTCAAGGGAATGAGCGCCGGAGCAAGAATCCTTCGCGAAGGGGGAACCTTGATCCTAGCCGCTGAATGCCGCGAAGGTGTCCCCGCTGGAAGTCCGCTCGACAAGCTGCTCCGGAGTGTCGGATCACCGGAAGAAGTTCTGACCTGTCTCGCTACGCCGGGATTCGTTCGTCCGGAACAATGGCAGGCCCAGATTCAGGCATTGATCCAGCGTCGTGCCCACGTTTTGGTGCATTCCTCAATTCCCGATGGCGTGCTGGCGGCTGCTCATCTGCAGCCTTGTCCAGATATCGCCGCAGCGGTCCAGGCTGAGTTGGACAAGCGCGGCCCGGACGCCCGGGTTGCGGTGCTTCCGCACGGTCCATTGACCATCCCCTATCTGGCCTGAGATCTGCCACCGCCACCCTGCCGGAGGCCCCAAAGAATGTCGTCATGCACTGCGGCTCGCCCGTAAGTCGAAAGAGAGGACCCGGATGATGGCGTGCTTCCAACTGAAGTTGAGCGGACGTTGGCTCCGGGGCCCCGTCGCCGCCGTGTTTGGGTTGTTCGTCTGCGCGGAACTTCAAGTCGGGGGAGCGAACCCCACGCGCCGGGGCAGAATTCCCAATGTTGTTGTGGTCCTCGCAGCGGAACTAGGCGCCGGGGATCTCGGTTGCGGGGGACAGACAAATTTTGCGACCCCCAATCTCGACCGCCTGGCGCGGGAAGGAATCCGGTTCACGGAGGCTTATTCCGGGAGCCCGCACGAGGCTCCATCTCGGTGTGCGTTTATGACCGGCAAACATAGCGGCCGTGGACGCATCCGCGGAGAGCATTCTCAAGTGCTTCTCCCGGAAGACGTCACTCTCGCCGAGGTTCTTCGCGTTGGGCGATACACGTGCGGCGTCATGGGACACTGGGGCCTGGGTGGCAAAGAGACGTCTGGCCACCCGTTGCGCCAAGGTTTCGTGGATTTCTTCGGTACCCTGAGCGAACGGGAATCGATGGAATACTATCCCGAGCGACTATGGCGTAATGAATGGGAATTCTCACTGAAGGGGAATGAGAACCACGCCCGCGTCAATTTTGCCCCCGATCGATTTCTCGATGCGTCGCAACAATTTCTCCGGATCAATACCGATCAGCCTTTCTTCCTGTACCTCGCCACCACGCTCCCACGGGGCAACCGAACCTTAGGCACCCACGAGCTGCCACCCGCCGAAATAGGCCCATTCCAGCACAAACCTTGGACCGCCCGGGAAAAGGCCAAGGCAGCCATGGTTACGCGCATCGACGAAACCATCGGCGTCCTGATCACCACGCTACAACAGTTGAGGATCGACGATCAGACCCTGGTGATATTCAGCAGCGTCACTGGGTCCGCTGTCGCCCAGGGAATGGACCCGGCGGCTCAGCCCGGCTCGATCCCATTCCGGGGTGGCAGGGGCGGTCTTTACGAGGGTGGGATCCGAATTCCATTCATTGCCCGATGGCCCGGTACCATTCCCGCCGCCCAACTCTACACCGGCGCCATTGCTGCGTGGGATCTCCTGCCGACCCTGGCCGAGGTGACTGGTATTGAGCCACCCGCCGGACTCGACGGAATTTCGTTTGCGCCAGCTCTGCTCGGAAAACCGCAGACGAGAACCCATGATTACCTCTATTGGGAAACGCACGGCGTGTGGTCCGGCCAGGCGATTCGGTCCGGTGACTGGAAGCTTGTCATCCCGGATGCGTCCCATCCACCGGAACTGTACCGGTTGGCAGCGGATCCCGGAGAGACTCACGATCTGGCGTCCGCCAACCCGAGCCAGGTGAAATTGCTTCGAGACAAAATGTTCAAGGCCGCCGACCCATGGCCGCCTTCCGCCGCTGCGAGTGGAAAATCAGAAGTGTCTCAGCCATGACCCGGAAGAGCGAATTCATGCGCGCCATTGAATTCCCGTTCTCCATGCGTAAGGATTCTCAAAGATGAATGTGTTTGTAACGGGTGGTGCTGGATATATTGGTTCCGTCTGTGTTGAGGAATTGTTGAATTCGGGATTTCCGGTGACGGTGTTTGACAATCTGACCGAAGGCCACCGCGCGGCGGTGGATCCACGGGCGTCCTTGATCATCGGAGACCTCTCAGACCGAGCGGCGGTTCTGGCAGCCATGGGACTAGCACACGCTGAAGCGGTCATTCATTTCGCGGCCTCGTCGCTGGTGGGCGAATCGATGAAGAACCCGACCAAGTATTTCAGAAACAATGTGGCAAATTCGATTAACCTCCTTGATGCCTGTGTCGAGTCGGACGTTCGAAAGTTCGTGTTCAGTTCCACGGCCGCCGTGTATGGCATGCCGGATCGAGGTCCGGTCGATGAGGCCTTGCCAAAGAATCCGGTCAATCCCTACGGGGAATCGAAGCTGATGATTGAGCGGATGTTGGCGTGGTACCGGCAGCTGCACGGCTTGGAGTATGCCGTGTTTCGATATTTTAATGCGGCCGGAGCCAGCGAGCGGTTTGGTGAACATCACCGGGTTGAAACCCATCTGATTCCCAACGTTTTGAAAGTCGCCCTTGGCCAAAGACCCTCCGTGGAGGTTTTCGGAACCGACTATCCCACACCCGACGGCACGTGTGTGCGCGACTTTGTCCACATTGCGGATCTCGCCCAGGCTCACATTCTCGCGTTGCAGCCGGGAAAACAGGGGTGCTTTAACTTGGGCAACGGGGCCGGCTTCTCGGTGCGCGAAGTGATCAATTCCTGCCAGCGAATCTCCGGACAACCGATCCAGATCCACGAGCGAGCCCGGCGGGCAGGAGACCCTCCGCACTTGGTCGCGGCAGCCGACATGGCTTCCAGTCAATTGGGCTGGAAGCCTCGGTACGCCACCCTGGATTCGATCATCGAGACGGCGTGGTCCTGGCACCGGCGCCATCCCGACGGCTATCCCCAATGACTCTGCTGCCGGTCGCCGTTCGTGAACTCATCGTGGCTGCCCGCCGGCCCGCCACGTTTCACACCCGGATGGCCGTTGCAGTGCTGGGCATCGCCGTCAGCCTTCTGATGCTGCTGACGGCTGGCATTCGGGGTTTCTCAGGAGATATCGGTGGACTCCTGTTCGGCTGGATCTCAGGAGGCGCGTTTCTTTTCTGCCTATTCGCCGGAGCGTTCCTGACTTCCGGCAGCCTCAGCGAGGAAAAGCGTGACGGGACCCTGGGGCTATTATTCCTAACTGATCTGCACGGCTACGACATCGTGGCCGGCAAGCTGCTTGGCGGAGGGTTGAACGCGTTGTGCGGGGTCCTGACGGCGCTACCGGTGCTGGCTCTCGCCTGGACGCTCGGCGGTGTGACCAACGGCGAGTTTTGTCGAGTCGCGATCGCACTGGTCAATACGTTGTTCGTTTCGCTCGCCGTCGGACTGTGGGTTTCGAGCGGCATGCGCTCGGAAATCCAGTCTCTCACCCGCACCGCCGTCGGCTTGTTGCTCCTCGCGGGAATCCCGATCCTCCTCAGCGAACTGCCCTTCCGACCCTACCCCACCTTCAAGGAAATCGGGATCCTGAGTCCGGTGACCTTATTTTGGTACGCCCACGCCCACGTCTACGAGGTTACCGGTAACAACAAAACCTTCTGGCTATCTCTATCGGCAACGCACGCGGTGGCCTGGCTGCTCATTGCGCGCTCAACATGGACCGTGCCCCACCGTTGGCAGGATAGACCCGCGAACGACGCTCCGGGCAGTCGCGACGATTCGCACACCGGCCGGCCGCAGAGCCGCATTCGGGAATCGCTCCTCAGCCAAAATCCGATGCTCGCTTTGGCCGTGCGGATGACCCCACTCAACCGCACTGTTTGGCTTGCGGTGGCCGGTGCCTGGGCGTTGGAAATGGCCGTCCTCGCCGCCGGTTCCCAAAGATCGGCAACCGGCTTCCACATCTCCCTTTTCAGTGGGTACTTTCTACTGCTCGTACCCCTGAAAATCGTGTTTGCCTGGCAGTCCTGCGGAATTTTCAGCCGCTTCCGCCGGGATGGCACCCTCGAGTTATTTCTCACGACCCCCTTGACGGACTACCAGGTGATTCAGGGGCAGATCGAGGCCCTCCACCGGGCGTACAAGATTCCCGTGATCGTCTGGTTTGGTGGGGCCCTCGCCCTGCCGCTGAGCCTCGGATTCCTCGGCCAGTGGATCGGACCTTCGTCACGAATCGGATCGGAATCCATTCCGATGGTGTCGCTCGGTATTTGCTGGAGCATGCTGAATCTGTGGGTCGACCTGAGGACGATTGCCTGGGTTGGGTTTTGGCGAGCCCTCACCGAGACGAAACCGGCCAACGCCTTCAGTCGAACCGTTCTGACGGTCATCGTCCTGCCTCACCTTCTCTTTTGTGTACCCACACTGATCCTCAACTCCCTTCAGCTCAGTTGGGCGCGAGGACATTTCTACCGCAACCTCCGGGCAATTCTACAGGAGACTCGCACGCCCTTCCGACCCGGGCATTTCGGTTAGGGACTTTCGAGCCAGGGCAGTTTCAAGATTTCGACGTTAAGGAGGCAGGTGAAACAAAAGGCCATATAGAACTGAACAAAACTCGCTGACTTTATTTATCTGCCGGCAAGACCGAGCCTTTTACGCTAGTCGAACACGAGCAACAAACGGTTTTGGATGAGCTGGAGCGTGCGCGCACAGCGAAAGCGCTTGAAGCCATCCAGGAGGATCGGGGCCAAAGCGCTCAGGACACCTTGGAGCGGCTCGCAGATGCCCTCCCGGCGATTGCCGCCAACAGCCGTTCCTCCAGGCGACGCTGGCGGAGCCGATAGCCCTCAAAACGGAGGTCCAACTGCGAGAGTTCGAGTTTCGAAACTATCGCCCAGGTTATGCAGCGTGCCGACACCCTTCCAACGAACGTGGGCGTTGCAGACGCCGCTTCGTTGCAGGACTTGCTGCACGAGGCGGGCTTTGAACCGGACGTCTCCGACCCAACGGGACAAGCACTCCTCCGCGAGGTGCGTCAGCGGCACGCTGAGAAATCTTCGCCTCAGTCCTAGTCATGCTTTTTTTCGAATCGTGATGGACACAAGCCCGACACCTGAATTTAACAGCGGCCACGTTGATCTTTCGCTCCCAAAATCGGGACAATCGAACCCTTGAGCGAGTCAATCCAGAGCGCCTGTCGGCTATCAACGAAACTGAGGGAGTTGCGAAGATGTGTCATAGCGGAATCCGAACAACTGCTGGAGAGATGGCACCCGACGGTAGCTGGGTCCTCGTTCTCCGGGAGCGCGTCCAACCTCGCCGCCTATCTCGCATTTCGTCAACGCGACTTGCGGTCCATACAGTTGGCGCTGGCAGTGCTCGGCGTGTCATCGCTGGGGCGGAGCGAGGCTCACGTGTTGGCGACGCTCGATGCGGTCATCGCTACGCTGGCGGCGATTGAAGGAAGAAAGCATCGGAACCTCGCGCCGCGACCTTCGATGAGCCGGTTCACCTCGGGATCCCGGCTCCTGAAGGCGCGAGCGCAGGAACTGCTCGTGGGCGCGAAAGGACGGTCTGTCCGAATCATGGTGACACTCCCCACAACGGCTGCGACCGATCGGAAATGGGTGCGAACGTTGATCGACGCGGGCACGGACTGTGTACGGATCAATTGTGCACACGACAGCCCCGGGGTGTGGATGCAGATGATTCGCAATGTTCGCATGGCAGCGCGTGCCGCTGGTCGCCCGTGTCGTGTGTTGATGGATCTTTGCGGACCCCGGGCGCGGATCGAAGCGGTGCTGCCCGAAGATGAGGAGCAGCGAGTGAAACGCGATGACCGCGTTTTACTGACGAAGCATCGGCTCGGAAAAAAGCCAGGGGTTCAATTCCAGGCGCAGTGCCTGATTAAGGAGATATTCGACATCCTGAAACGCGGCTCCCGTGTTTGGATCAACGAGGGGCGAATTGGAGCAATCGTAGAGAAGAGCACGAGGGATGGACTCGTGCTTCGGGTTACCGAAGCACGTGAGAAAGGTGAGAAGTTTCGTGCGGAGATGGCGCTGAACTTCCCCGACTCGGACCTCCACATCTGTCCGCTCACCGAAAAGGATCTCGGGGATCTGGACTTCATCGTCCAGCACGCGGACATCGTGGGTTACTCGTTTGTCCAGACGCCGGAGGACATCAGCCTGCTCCTCAGCGAACTCGACGTGCGACGTGCGCGCTTCAAGCGGCAGGACAAGCTTGGCCTCATCGCGAAGATCGAGACGGCTAAAGCCGTTCGCAACCTTCCGGAGATGATCGTGAGGGCCGCTGCGCGGGGACCGTTTGGAGTGATGATTGCGCGCGGTGATCTCGCTGTGGAAGTCGGGTTCCTGCGGATCGCGGAACTGCAGGAGGAGATCCTTTGGATGTGCGAAGCCGCGCATGTGCCGGTAATTTGGGCAACGCAAGTTTTGGAATCGCTGGCGAAGAAGGGTATGCCGACTCGTGCGGAGTTGACCGATGCGGCCATGTCCGAGCGGGCCGAGTGCGTGATGCTGAACAAGGGCCCGTACATTATCGCAGCGGTCGGGGTGCTGGACGAGTTGTTGCGGCAGACAGCGGCGCATCATTCGAAAAATACCGCGATGCTGCGCGCTCTTCGTTCTTGGGACCATCTCATCAAACCCTGATCGGCTCATCGCTCTCCGATGCATCTTAAAACGAACTCTTCGAACATTCGCCCGGACCGATTCGCCCTCCCAGGCAGCAGGCTGCGGGGTGTCCTCAGCCATGTCTCACTCGCGCGACGCCGGGGAAGTGAACCGTGCCGTGAATTGTTCACGCTGATAAATTCGGTTCAACCCGCGTGGCTACCGGAGGGCCGCGGGAGGATGCTGTATTGCAGCAGCGAAAAGAATATTCATGCGGATTCCCACGTAGCAACCGCGACGGTCAGTCCAAATCATCGCGGGGAGCGCGTGACTGGCATCGCCCCTGCTACCGCTGGAGGCGATCGGCTTGGGGCAGCGCAATGGCCAGCTAAACAGGACAAAAATGATTAGCCTTCCAGCCTCAATGAGGAACCGAGAGTCGAGAGCCATGCCGCCGATTCGGGTGAGCTGGGTGATGGCGTTATGAATTGGCTCGCCGACTTTATTTCCACCCATCCGGTCGCGTATGCCAACCTGGTTCTCGCGTGCGTCTCCGTGTTCGGTCTGGGGCTCGGTCACATCCAGATTTGCGGTGTCCGCCTCGGTAGCGCAGGCGTACTCTTCGCGGGAATCATCTTCGGGCATTTCAAGTTGAGTCTGCCGCCTGAGATTCTGAGTTTCGTGCGGGACTTCGGCTTGATCCTGTTTGTGTACACGGTTGGCATTGAAGTCGGTCCAGGGTTTCTAACTTCGCTACGGCGGCAGGGACTTCCGCTGAACCTGTTGGCGGCTGGCATCGTGCTATCCGGGGCGGTGCTGACGATCGCATGCGCCCGGCTGCTGAATATCGACATGGCGGCGGCTGTGGGCATTTTCTCCGGGGCCACGACGAATACTCCGTCACTTGGCGCAGCGCAGGAAGCATTGAAGCAGATGCCGGGGATCGAACCGGCGCAGGCCAGCCTGCCTGCGTTGGGCTACGCAGCGGCCTACCCGTTTGGACTTTTTGGCATCATTCTGGCGATGCTGATTCTACGAGCAGTCTTGCGCATTGACCCGGCTGCGGAGGCGAGGGCGTTTGCGAAGGAGCAGGAACCGGGTATCGAACCTCCTCGGAGGATGAGCATCCTCGTGCGCAATCCGAACCTGGATAGGCTAATGCTTCATCAGATTCCCGGCAAAGAGACGCTGGGCATCGTCATTTCCCGGATCAAATACATCGGTGAAACCGAAGTCAGCGTCGTAGACAGTCACACCGTGCTGCACGTAGGCGACATCGTGCTGGCGGTCGGTTCGGAAAAGTCTCTCAAGGAGTTCTGCCTGATCGTCGGCGCAGAGTGCATGGAAGACCTCGTGGAAGCACCCGGGCCGGTGACGTTCGACCGCTTCGTGGTGACACGCAAGGAGGTCATCGGAAAGACGATCCGCGAGCTGCTCTTGAACGAGATATTCGGCGTCTCCGTGACGCGCGTTTCGCGCGCGCACGTTGAAATGACGGCCGTTCCGGCTCTCACATTGCAGTTTGGTGACATGTTGCATATCGTCGGAAAAAAAGGCGCCATCGCAAAAGCCGCGTCCGCGCTTGGGAACTCGGTGAAGGATCTGAATCGCACGAACTTCATCCCGATTTTTACAGGGATCGGCCTCGGCATCCTCCTCGGTCTTTACCCGATTTCGTTCGCAAACTTGCCCGTGCCGGTGCGACTCGGACTCGCCGGTGGCCCGCTGCTCGCCGCAATCGTGCTCAGCCGAATCGGGCGGATTGGATCCCTGATTTGGTATATGCCGCTCAATGCCAATTCCGCACTGCGCGAACTCGGGATCACTCTCTTCCTTGCCTGCGCGGGACTGAAGGCGGGGGCTCACTTCTTCGAGGTGCTCTTCAGCAGCCAGGGCGTGCTTTGGGTGGCGAGCGGCGCGGTCATCACATTGCTGCCGCTGCTTTTCTTTGCGTGGGTGGGTCGCTTTTTCATGAAGCTGAATTTCATCAGTCTCTGCGGGCTCCTTTCTGGAAGCATGACTGACCCGCCTGCGCTCGCTTTTGCGAATTCAATCAACAACTCGGATGCCCCATCAGTCGCCTATGCCACGGTCTATCCACTCACCATGCTCATGCGGATTCTCGTGGCGCAATTTCTGGTATTATTTTTTTGCAGTTGAGCGGTGGCCGTTCCCAAGTTTGCAACCAGATAATGTGACAGGCTTGTTATCGACAATTAAATCCTGAAGATCGCCGTTATTGGATCCTGCTTGGACTGAATCTTTTAACGTTGGCTCTTTACTTGCGGGCGGTTTGGTTCGATTTCGTCAACTTCGACGATCGGGATTACGTGATGGCGAATGGCCACGTATTGTCGGGGCTTTCGTGGAGAGACGTTCGCTGGGCGTTTACGGCAACCGCAGTTGACACTTGGCATCCTCTCACCTGGTTCTCGCACATGTTGGATTGTGAACTGTTTGGCCTGCGAGCGGGCCTTCACCACTTGACCAACGTCTGGTTCCACATAGCGAATACGGTCCTCGTCTTCCGGATTTGCGAGCGAATGACGGGTGCCGCGTTTCGCAGCGCTACAGTCGCAGGTTTGTTTGCAGTGCATCCGTTGCACGTCGAATCGGTTGCCTGGATATCGGAACGGAAGGATGTCTTGAGCGTCTGCTTTTTGCTTGACGCTCCGCGGCTAGCTTCGCGTCCTTGGCGAACTTAGCGTGAGGCTTCTGTTCTCAACGTCATCGTTATGAAAATCACAATGGCCCGAACCATCTCGACGCTTGCCGCAGTAGCGCTCGTTTTACTCTTTGAACACATCCCGCTCCGTGCGGCCCCGGGCTTGCCGGGCGTCGAACACGTCGTCGTCATCGGCGTGGACGGCCTCGGTGCGGAAGGTCTGCGCCGGGTCAATCCGCCGCACCTCGCGCGACTGCGGAAGAGCGGCGCATCCACGCTCACTGCCCGCGCGGTCATGCCCACGTCGAGCAGCCCGAACTGGGCATCCATGATCATGGGTGCTGCTCCCGATCGGCACGGTGTCACTTCCAACGACTGGCAGCCGTGGAAGTTTGATCGTGCTCCCACCGCCGTCGGAACGGGCGGCATCTTCCCCACGATTTTCGGAACGCTTCGCGAACAACGCCCCGACGCTGTTATTGGCGTCTTTCACGACTGGAAAGATTTCGGGCGATTGCTCGAAACCAACTCGCCGAACGTCCTCAAGCACGTCAAGGACGCCATTGAGACCACCGACACCGCCATCAAATACCTTCGCCGGAGTAAGCCAAACTTTCTGTTCATCCACCTCGACGGAGTCGATCACGCCGGCCACGGATTCGGCTGGACCAGCCCGCAATACGACAAGGCCCTTGAACTGACCGACTCCCTGATCGGCGCGATTCTTGAGACCCTCGATAACGCCGGGATTTCCGAGAAAACAGTCGTCCTCGTCACCGCCGACCACGGAGGCAAGGGCATGAAGCACGGCGGCCCGTCGAACGAGGAACTGGAAATCCCCTGGATCATCAAAGGCCCCGGCGTGCGTGCCGGTCTGGAGATTCGTTCGGCCGTCAACACCTTCGACACCGCGCCAACGCTCGCCCACCTTTTCGGCGTCAAAGCGCCGGAGTGCTGGGTCGGGAAGCCGGTGCTGGAAGCCTTTGTGGAAGTCGCGAAGACTGCCACCCAGGCCGACTGACATTGCCGGCTATCAGTAGCCCACGAACAGGGTGCCCAAATAAAGCCACGCGCGGGAGCGGGACGGAAAAGCGGCGGGGGTGAGGTTGGCAGAGAGGGCGGACACGTCGGTGACGGGGGGAGGAAGCGCCGGCCGGCGGGTAGTTCCAGAGAAAAATAAAGCGTGCGCCGGGGTGACACACGGAAGTTACACCGCCGGCGCCCGCCGGAATCACCTCCACTCAGAGGCGAAAAGGGACTCGCAGGGCGGTGCCGGTTTACCGGCCGGCACCGCGCACTGCGAGTTGAATCCACAGCCGCAAGGGCTGTGCCAAGACCGGCTCAGTTTGAGGCGCGGTAGAGCTGCGAGGTCGGCCCGGTGGCAGGCGTGACCGTGTAGGGACTGGTGGCCCCCGCCACCGGGGTGAACGTGCCGCCCAACGTGGCGGACGACTGGAGCGTGCCGGTGTAGTTCAACGTCACGGTTCCGTCCGCGTTTGCCGTGACTGCCACAGTCGGCGGAGCCGCGGTGGCCACCGTCTGACCGAACAGGTTCTTGCTGTTGCTGCCGTTGGTGAACAAGGTGCTCACGTCGACCGGACTGAGGACGCGGCGCCACACGGCGACTTCATCCATCTGACCGTCCGTGACGCCGACGCTGTTGCCGTCGGTGTAGGTCACCGTTTCGCCGGCCCGCAAAACCGTAAACACGACATGGTGCCAGGCTCCATTCGACATCGTACCGCCCGGACCGTCGTAGTCTTTTCGGCCGCTGCCAGGGCCTGAGTAGTTCCACTGCAGGCGGGCGTCCCCGGAGGTCGCGATGATCCAGCCCGGATTGCCGCCGCTTCCCCAGTCCTTGTTGCCAAGGAAGGCCGGATCGCCCGCCCACGTGTTGAATTTGGCCCAGAAGGAAACGCTGAAGTGCGTAATTGGTGCAGGCTATGGCGCCAATCGATAGGGAGGGCGTTCATGACAACGACAGATAGATGACGTTCTCGGTTCGGTCGACCTCGATATAGAGTTCCCACATCGGTGGCCCGGCGCGGCAACTAATCCTAAGCCCGGGAAGCTCTTGATTTGGACGGTAGCTTTTTTCTGAAGGCACCTGCTTCCGCGAAAGCAAGGGCCGTGTGAGACGCGAATGTATTAATCGCGGCGGAGCAACCGGAAGAACTTGACGCCCGTGAGGTCCTGGTGCACGCGGACTCGATCGCCGACGAGTTCCGGCAGCGCATTCACATCGGTCCACTGCGCGTCGGCGCCGAGCGCAGGGGTGCCTTGCAGGATGTAGTGGAGCGCCGCGGCCGGCCAACTCAGTTGGAGGCGCCCGGCCGCGAGGCGCGCCAGCAGGTGCGGGCTCATCACCGGCGCGGACGGCATGACAGTGAAGCGTTGCACCACTTCCGGAGCGCGCCCGAGGATCTCTCCCGTGACTTGAGCTTGGGAATAGGGGGCAATCCCGTAAGTCGTCACGACGAGGCGTTGAGTTTCGGCATCGATGTCAAACTCGGTCCACCCATAAGTGAACGTCGCACTGTAAGCGCCGACCTCCAGTTGCGCGGGAATCGGAGAGCCCTGGAGGCCGAGGGTGTCGTAGCCGAGCTGGGCCACTTGCGCGTTGAGCAGGGAGGCCAGGGCGGCATCTTTCTGCTCGCGGGTAAGGAGGGTGTCAAAGGCTTGGCGGTTAGGCAAACCCAGGGTGCCCAGGAACTGCTGGAGGAGGGTGACGTTGGGCGCGACGACGATGTTGGCGGCCAGGTCCAGGACCGTCGGACCAAACGGCTCGTCATACGCAATCGCGCCGGTGGTGATTTCAAACATATCCGTCGCTATTTGCGGCTGGCCTGGGCCGACTTGGTAAGTGAGGTTATTGACCAGCGTACCGTGGATGTCGGCCGCGATGAAGACGACATTGCGGATGCCATTGGCCCGAATAAAATGCAGCAGGGCGGTGCGTTCGGCAGCGTAGCCCTCGAAGCGGTCCGACGCGGCGAGGACGCCGAGGTTCTGGATTGGTTCGGGCACGCAGACGAATTTCCAGGTCACGCCGGCGGCTTGCGCGGCGAGAAGGTCCGACTTCAATTGTGCAAGCTGCGGCGCGCTCAGCATGGTGCGCAGCGGCAAGGGCTGCCCGGTGGTGGGATTGATATCGAACGACCGGGCCAAGAAGGCGCCGACATCCGCAGGGCTTAAGCTGGCGGCGGGAGGCAGTTCAGCATCGCGGTAGGAACGGGCATCGAGCATGAAGATCGCAGCGTCCCCGCCAAAGACCCGGCTGCGATAGAGGTTTGGTTTGTTATGGGTCAAGGCGTTGCCCGGCGTGTTGTAGCGGAGGTCTTCAATGGCATTGTACTCGGTGAAGGCTTGCAATCCGTTTCGATAGAGTTGCGTGTCATTGATAAGCGTTCCGGTTTGGTCGAAACGCGGATCGGAGCCAATGGCCGCGCCGCCTGCGAAGTCGTTGATCACCTCGTGGTCGTCGATCATGCTGAAAATCGGCGTGGAAGACTGCAGGTCCGCGAGTGTGTTGGCGCCCAGGCGATCCCCATAAACTTCGGCGTTCTTGGCCCGGTACTCCGCGAGCGTGCGGGCCTGCGGAATGTTGACGTTGGGCGAGGCGACATCGGCGTAAATAGTGTCGCCGAGCTTGACGAAGAAATTGAGGTTGCGGGCGGGAGCGTTGGCAATTGAGGGGTAAGGCGCAAGCTCGCCGCGCGAATCGCCCGAGACGCCGAAGCGCAAGCCCTTCCGGCCATCGAGAGCGCGCGCAGCCGTCCGGAAGCGGCCAGTCAGCATGGCCCCCGCGGCGTTTTGGACCGAAAAAAAGTAGGCAGTGAACGGCTGAAGGCCTTCCACTTTGACCTTAACCGGCTGGTTGATGTCCGTCACAGCGGCGGACATCGTGAAGAGCGCCGGGATGTGCAGAGGACTCGTGCTGACCTCAAAGGTGACGTTGCCAAGCGCGATGCTATGGGCCCAAAGGACGACGGAATCCGCGGTGACATCCCCGGCGGAAACGCCGTTGGGAAGTGTGCCGCGGACGTTCAACCCCAGGCTGGCCATAAGCAGCGGGCTCCCTTCGATGGTGTCAGCGCCGTCGATGCCGGCGAGTTTCGCGATGGTGGGCGCCAAGTCGATGTTGTGCGCCAAGGTCAGCTCGCCCCGGCCAATGTTTGGACCGGCCGCCAGGAGAATGGCCGACATGTTGGGCAGGGCGGGATCATAGCCATGCGCGCCGTAAAAATTGGGCTGGGAAAGGACTTGGTTCGCATCCGCAGTGTCGCCCTGACGGATCACCACCGGGTTTTGCGTCCCATCGAAATTATAGCCGGGGGTGAGGATCGCGAAGATGTCCCCGGAATCCCGACCGATGAAATCGCTGGTTTCGTAGCCAAATTCCGGCGAGCTCAGATCCTTCGTGACCGGCCGGGGGTAGATTTTGTCGAAAAGACGGACGGAAGGCGCACCTAGCGTGAAGGTGGCGTTCGTGTCCGTTGCACTTTCCAGCATCGCGATGATCTGCGCCTGGAGTTCGAGATACTCCTCGCGCGAGACGGTTCCGCCGGGATGGCGGCCCGCGAGATTGATGTAGAAGTTGACGGCGGGGCCGCTGGTGATGGCGCGCACTTTGGTGTTCACGAAGCCATTGCGCGTGAGCAGATTATTCATGCTGACGGCGGTATGGAACGGTTCAAAGCCATGATCAGAGGTCACGATTACATCAGACCTCAGTAAAACCGGCAAAATCGGATAGTAAGACGCGGAAGTTCAATTCCGTGAAAGTGACGATAAACGGAGGCGCGCGGCGGCGCGGTTTTCAGACCGTTTTCCCCCCACTCAACCCGGGTGGGCTTTAGGTTTTCTGCGGGG
>CAMAUY010000043.1 GCA_945861565.1 Akkermansia muciniphila | reverse complement strand
GTTGCTGCCCGCAATCGTGCAGTTGACCGCGCAGTTTATCAGGACCTTGCGGAATGGCATTCTCACGGATATGCGCTGGGCGGATGCCCTGCCGCATTTACGGCGATCTATGGAAACTTACCTTTGAATCAAGACGGACACCGTTGCCCAGGTCGAACAGTTGCAGGCTCCAGTGGGAACCCGCTGAAGTGCAGCCCACGAATAGCTCCTGGCTGGCACCGTCGAGGAGCGTCACCCCGCCATAATCAACGCTGGTAAAGTTCGTCTCGCGACGGGCGAGGAAGGACAGCCACAGCTCAGTTCCGTCGAGGCCGAACCGACCAGCGGTGCGCAGAGTTGTAAATCCGGTGGTCGTGAACGGACGGATTAGAGGGAGGTTGCTGAAGGTGCGCACGCTATTTCCTGTCGTTGCCAAACCCGGAAAGGTGCGGCCGGGCGTGGTGATCATCACATTGTTCGCTCCCGACCATCCCGACTGCCAGCCGGTCCCGCCGGTGCGGCCGTTCAAGGAGGCGTTGGCGGTATACTCGAACCCCTCGTAGCTGATCAGCGCCGCTTGCAGAGGCGTGGCAAACATGACAGCTGCTAGGAATGTGAGATGCCACGCAACCCCAAACCACGAGAGCGACGCCTTCGAAACGACACTACCGAGGAGAGTGCGGGGAACGGGCTTGGAGTTACCCCGGGGTTGCCGCTTGGCGAAGAATTTCATGAGTGTGTAGGAAGAGAGCAATTATTTACCCTCTGCTTCAAGACTATTACCGTGAAGCCCCCAATCAACGAACACCGGCAAGTCGGCGGCTCGCCAAACGCCCGGCGTGCGTCCGAGTCGAAACGCAAAGTACCGGGGGGAAGAACCGCGGATTCACACGGATTGACGCGGATGGGGGGAAGCCGTTGCCTCTCACCTTTTGAGTGAGCGCCCGGAATCAGCGTTTATCGGCGTTCATCCGCGGTTCCAAACTCCGGTTAAATGGATTACTGGAAAAGGCTGAAAACTTAATCTTTTCAGATTTTTGCCTCACACCCGGCGCGACGCCCCAGTGCTCGCGCATCTGGACACGGCCCCAGGAAGCGTGGACACTCTCAATTGGGAACTGCTTTTCGATGGAGCGTGATCTATGAGTTTACGGGGACTCGCAGAGGTCGGGGCGCGGGAAACCGTGTTGGTGACGGGTGCGAGCACGGGGCTCGGTCTGGAGCTCGCTCGGAAGTTGATTCGCGAGCGGTACCGGTTGGTGTTGACCGCGCGGGCGAGTTCCATGGCGCGATTCAGCGCGGGGGGGATCCTCGCGGGCGACCACGTGATCTTAAGGCCCCTGGATGTGACGGTGGCGAGCGAGCGAGCGGCCGTGGTGGCGGAAGTAAACGATCGCTGGGGCGGCGTGGATGTGCTCGTGAACAATGCGGGCGTGGCGTATCGGGCGGTGGTGGAGCATTTCCGGGAACCGGAGGCGCGCGCGCAGATGGAGATCAATTTTCACGGGCCGATGGAACTGATTCGGTTAGTGCTGCCGCGCATGCGGGAGCGCCGGCGTGGGCGAATCATCAATGTATCCTCCGTGGGCGGGATGATGGCGATGCCGACGATGGCCCTCTACAGCGCCTCGAAGTTTGCACTCGAAGGGGCGACGGAGTCGTTGTGGTACGAGGTGCATCCTTGGAACATTCACGTAAGTCTGGTGCAGCCAGGGTTCATTCACTCGGCGTCCTTTTTAAACACGCGTTTCACGGCGCTAAGCCGTCAGGCCGCGGCTGATCCGGCGGCGGCGTATCACGGAGAATATGCACACATGGACCGGTTGATCGCCCGGCTCATGACCCGGACGGGCGCGCGACCGGAGAGCGTGGCGGCGGTAATCGTGCGGACGATGCAGCGGCGACGGCCACCCTTGCGCGTGCCAGCGACCTGGGACGCGCATGTGTTCGCCTGGTTGCGACGGCTGCTGCCCCGGCAGCTATATCACGGAGTTTTGTATCGCTCACTCCCATACGTTCGGGCGTGGGGTCGGTAGGCGACGAGCCCGAGACATTAGAGTAACGCCCGGGTGGAGGGGCCGTCCCGTGGGCTGCCCGTGAACCGGACTCCCTGGGAGCGCTGGCATCCTGCCGGCGAGCCTGCAGAGAGGACAACACCCGCGCCAGGGATGCCGGCGCTCCCAGGTTCATGGTCACAATTCATGTCCACTTTTTGGAAAACATTCCTACCCATGAACCGGCGCCATTTCACAATTCGAGGACGAAGAACGAGCGCGACGGACGAGGACGATTTGAAGGACCCCATTGCAGCGCTTTCGTCCTCGTCTTTCGTCCGTCGATGGCGACGAACAGCACACCGACCTATGTGCCAGGACGCTTGGAGCGCGGTTGATTGAAACACCAGCCTCCGACGCCACCCACCGACTTGTTAAGCCGGGTGTGCACGTTACTCAGAGCCGCCAATAGGCCGGCAAGTCTTTCTTCGTTGCCAGCAGGATGTCACGAAGGGCGGTGCGCGTCTCCACCGAGAGCGACTGGAACTCTGGGGACACGTCTTCGCCCGAGAGTACTTGCCACAACCGGCGATAGAGGTGCCGTTTCGCCCGCAATGGCAACGCCTGAAAGCTCGGCGAATAGACCATGAAGCTGCAGGGGTACTTGAAGAGCTTCGTGTGCAGATCGAATTGATGGAGCGAACGACCTTGCGCGTCTGCCGGGCCGAACGCCGCAAACTCTTGCGCGAAGCGCGAGGGCCCTGTCACGGGAGCAGTCAGGCGTGCTTCTTCGACGAAAAGCAGATATTTCAACACGGCTTCGGTAGTGGGATGGGTGCGCTCGAGCGAATCACCTTCGGCCAGCGCTTCGGTATCGAGCCGGAGTCGCGTGAGAAGATTCATCAGTTGAACCTGGTGATCGAAGACGAGCAAGGCGACGACGTCACTCGACGATTCCGGATACTTGCGGATATCGAGGTAGGGGCTGAGATCGGTCACGCGGGTACTGGCATCCGCTGCCTTCCCGCGGCGGGCGGCGTCCTCCGTGCCGAAAAGATTGCCCCGATGGTGCTGCCCACCGGTATCGCCTGTGACATAGTAACCGCCCCAACGTTCCGTGATCGGCGTACGATGGGTGACCATCAAGCCGCTCAGGACGTCCACATCGCCATCGCCATGGGTCAGGAACGAACGCACCATCCAACCGGGCACATTGAGCGTCTTGGATGACGAGTGACACTCGAGGCAACGGTCATCACGCGTCAACTTCGGACGCGGTGCCTGCTTCTGTTCCAGAGTGTAAAACACCACACCCAGCTTTGGATCGGTGGCGGCGATTTCAATCAGGTCCGCTCCCGGCACGTACGCCAGCGAGACCGCATCGTTGAAGTAAAGTGCGCGCGGGTTCTTCGGTGAAATGTAGTTCTTGTTGGGAGAGGTCTTGGAAGCGACGAGCAACTGCGACGACGACGGGATTTTCAATTCCCGCAGTAATGCCGGCAGATATCCGTGGGGCGTTGAGAATTCGAGCTGTGCCTCGTTCCGCTGCACGCGGGCGAGCAACGCCTCGACCACACCGCCAGCGGCGGTGGACTTGTAGATTGCCAGATCCGCTTCCGGGCCGGGCCGAAACTCGCCGGTCGGCACCGTCGCAGCCAGCGCGCGGGTCGACAGCAATCCCGCGAGCAATCCCGCGAGCAACACTCTGGCCGCGAGCCGGGAAGTCGCTGGCGATCGCAGCGCGCGGGACGATGTCTGGAGCGAAAGGATTCGAAGAGTCATAGCGGTGGTGCATGCGAGCACAGATTGCAGCCCTAGGCACGGCGATTCTTGCCTAAGGCTGGCTTTTTCTTGGCTGGGGTTCGCGCCGTCAGGCGCTGGGCAGCGATGACGGTTTCAAGCAAGGGCAAGTGGGCGATGTCCTTGGGCCGTCCAGTTTGGCACGGCGAATCCTAGCGGGCCACCGGGTTGCCGGCAACGGCCCTCCCCGTTCAGCCCCACTTCTCGGTTTTCATCTGTTCCTTCGGCAAGCCGAGGTCGTGCGTCACCAGATGTTCGATTCCCTCCACCATTTCGTTCGTGCCGCAGGCGTAGAACACGGTCTGGGCCGGGTCGCCAACAAAGCTCTTCACCCAGTCCGGCGTGATGCGTCCCCGACGACCCGGCCAGGGATCCTCGGGCGTCAACCGGGTGCAGGTGACATGGAACTGAAACCGCGGATTCGCCGCCGCGAGCTCGCGGAACTCCTTTTCAAAAATGATGTCGCCCGTCGTGCGGACCGTGTAAAGGACCGTGATGCGGGTGTCGAGATTCCGGCGGGTCGCTTCGCGAACAAACCCGCGGAACGGTGTCACTCCGGAACCGCCCGCAACACAAATCAGGTGGCGGCCGGGCGGATCGAATACCGGGAGGAACCTACCCGCGGGGGGAATGACAAACAATTTGTCCCCGGCCTCGGCCCAGTCGACGATGCTCGTCCCCATTTTGCCCTCGCGTTTTATGGTGACCTCGTAGTGACCCCTATCGAGGGCGCAGGAGCTGAGCGAATAGGCCCGTTTGTACTTCGTCTTGTGCGGCCAATAAAGAGTGATGAATTGGCCCGTTTTGAAGTCACCGGGATCGTAGCCTTCTGGCCACTTGAGCCGAAGCGTCTTTACATCCGGCAGCTCCAGAATCGCCGTTTCGATAAGCATTTCTGCGATGACCTTCGCCATAAAATAATGAGTATGGGTCCTGTAAATTGCCGAAGCGGGCCGACTATGCCGCATGCATCCAGCCTGTAAAGGCATGGAGTTTGATTTGTTGAGAAAAATGGGGACGGGCACGGCATGGGCTCATTTAACTGCGGGGGTGTGAGACAGAAATCTACCCGGCCTTCAGTCGAGCGCGAGGCACCGCGGCGAGGAGGGTCTGGGTGTAGGCGTGGCGGGGGGAGCTTAACAACTCGGCGCTGAGTCCGGCTTCTACTATCCGCCCGCCCTGCATCACCGCAACATGGTCGGCGAGATATTCGACCACACCGATATTGTGGGTGATGAACAGGTAGGCCACTCCCAGCTCCTGTTGCAGCCCTTTGAGCAAATTAAGAATTTGTGCCTGCACCGACACATCCAGCGCGGAAGTGGGCTCGTCGCAGATGATCAACTGAGGGTCCACCGCCAGCGCGCGGGCAATGGCGATTCGCTGGCGCTGGCCTCCGGAAAATTCGTGAGGGTACCGGGTGAGGCAATTTCGCGGCAAGCCAACCTTATCGAGCAGAGCGCCGATCCGTTGGGCGCGGCCAACGGCGGTGACCTCGGGCAGCAACGACAGGATGCCTTCCTCAAGAATTTCCCCGACGCGCATGCGCGGGTTTAAGGAGCCGAATGGATCCTGGAAGATGATCTGCATTTGGCGCCGTGCGCCAAGCAATTGCCGGGCATTGGCGGTCATCAATTCCAGACCCTTCAAGGTCGCCGAGCCTTCGACGACAGCGCTGCTGCGCAGGAGTTGCAGGATGGCCTTGCCGGTGGTCGTCTTGCCCGAACCGGACTCGCCGACCAACGCCAGGGTCTGGCCCTGCCGCAGTTCAAACGAAACCTCGTGCACGGCATCAACATAGCCGGTGATGCGCTGCATCAGGCCCGACCGGATCGGAAAACGCACCCGCAGCTTGTCGGCACGTAGCAGCACCTCGCCGGCCTCCCGGCGGTTGTGCGCACCGGCTCCGGCGACGCGCTCGGGCACGGCGGCGATCGCAATGGGTCGAGTTGGTGCAAAACCAAAACACCGTACCGCATGGGTCGCGCCCTGGGCGTAGAGGGCCGGTGCCTCCGCGCGGCAGCGTTCGGTGGCCGCATGGCAGCGGGGTGCAAAACGGCAGCCGTGAAATGCCTGAGTCAATGTCGGCGCCCTGCCAGGGATCGCTTCCAGGGTATGCCCTCGCTTTTCGACATCCGGCAAGGCGCCGAGCAACCCGTTGGCATACGGGTGCATCGGTCTGGAGAAGAATTCATCCTTGGTGCCGAGTTCGACGAGCTCACCGGCGTACATAATACCGACCCGATCCGCCACCTGAGCCACCACTCCCAGGTCGTGGGTGATCAGCAAAATAGACATGCCGCGCTCGCGCTGCAGACTCAGCAGCAAGTCGAGAATCTGCTTCTGCACGGTCACGTCCAACGCCGTCGTCGGCTCATCGGCAATCAAAAATTCGGGCTCCGTCGCGAGCGCCATCGCAATCATCACCCGTTGCTTCTGGCCGCCCGACATCTGGAACGAATAGGTGTCAATGCGTCGCTCCGGTTCGGGAATGCCGACCCGTCGCAGCCAGTCTATCGCCTTGGAGCGGGCCGCCGCGCCGCGCAACTCGGTATGCGTCTCGACGACTTCGATAATCTGCCGTCCAATGGTCAGCACCGGATTCAGACTGGTGGCCGGTTCCTGGAATATCATCGCGATGTGCCGGCCCCGATAGCGGCGCATGTCTCGTTCGGCAAGATCCACCAGATTGGTGCCATCGAGCAGCACACTCCCCGCGGCCACACGGGCGTTGTCCGGCAGCAGGCGGGTGATCGAAAGGGCGGTGACCGATTTTCCCGAGCCGGACTCGC
Organism: Akkermansia muciniphila; assembly: GCA_945861565.1. Classification (GTDB taxonomy): domain Bacteria; phylum Verrucomicrobiota; class Verrucomicrobiia; order Limisphaerales; family UBA9464; genus SIBK01. The sequence goes on along the minus strand of CAMAUY010000043.1, from coordinate 32,426 downwards.
CCACCAAGGCAAAGGTTTCGCCGGGCTGAATGTCGAGCGTGACGCCGTCCACCGCCACGACGGTACCCTGGCTCGAATAGATCTCGGTTCGGAGTTGGTCGAGTTTGAGCATGGTCAAGCGAGTTGAGTGCAGTACGAAATGAGGCTGCTAGAATCGGCGTTTTGAGTCATTGAGTCTAAACTCCTGCCGCGCGCCTGGCCGTACCCATGAACCGACTCCCTGGGAGCGCTGGCATTTTGCCGGCGAGCACGCAGAAAGGACAACACCCGGCCGGCAGGGATGCCGGCGCTCCCAGGTCCATGGTCCCAATTTGTCCTCATTTTAGTTGTGAATCGCGCGCGGGTCGAACGCATCGCGGACGGCATCGGAGAAGATATTGGCCGAGAGCACCAGGGTGAACATGAAGCTGAACGCGGTGGCCAGCGTCCACCAAATGGCCGGTTTTCGCGACAACTCAAGGCGCGCGGTGTTGATCAGGGTGCCAAAGCTTTGCATGGCTGGATCGACCCCGATGCCGACGTAGGACAGCACGGCCTCCGCCAGCACCAGACCGGAAAAGCTGATGACCATGCTGATCAATATCAGATGCATCACATTGGGCAACAGATGCACGCTGAGGATGCGCCAAGTGCTGACGCCGAAGGCCTGGGCCGCCTGGATGTATTCGGCCTCGCGCAGCTTAATGACTTCGCCGCGGATCAGCCGGCAGAGGTCGGTCCAGCTCGTCATTCCGAGGATGACGCAGAGGAAGAACAGCCGTGCATCGGTGCGGTTGGCCGCGGTCGGAAACAAGTCGGCGTGGTTGTCGATGAACGTCATCAGGATCAACACGGTGGCCGCGATCAGCAATACGTAAGGGATGGAATTGATGACCGTATAAATATATTGGATCACTTCATCGATCCAGCCGCCCAAATAACCCGCTAGAATACCCAGGCCGACGGCGATAGGCATGGTGACCAGGGTGGACAGAGTTCCGATGACGAGTGCGGTGCGGAGGCTCTTCATCACCACATAAAAGAGGTCGTTGCCCACGCGATCCGTGCCGAATACATGGTACTCGACCGACAGCGCCAGCACGGTACCGCTCAGGAAGCACAGGACGCTGACGGTGCCCAGTACGACGCGCAGCGGCATCCGGGTTCGCCCGGACCGGATGTCGGACCACGCTGCCGCTAGGCCCCGACCGTTCCGTCGACTCTTGAACCACGTCAGCAAGCAAGCCAGCAGGCCGGCAACGAACATCCCTTTGATTGCCCCGACCAGGCCCCGGGTGATCACATCGGCGGCCCGGTCGCGTGCCGGATCCTGCAAGTGGGTGCCGGCATTGATCAGGCGGGGATAGATGCGGCGGGTCTCACCGTTGGTCGTCACGGCTTCCTTCTCATACGCCAGGTAGGCGAGCGGAGCGGAGTAGCTGCGCTCCTTGCCGGCTTGCTGCTTGCGCAGCAAATGGTCGAGCAGGGAGAGAGTCTCTGTGCCATAGGTCGGCGCGGTCCCCGTGCTGTTGGATAGCAAACGGCGGTAGTGGAGCGTGTCGAGTACGCCGATGGCGACAAAGGCAGCCAGCACGGTTGCTGCGGCGCTGCCGGTGGGACTGGCGAACGCCTTGCGCCAGGTGCTGGCCAGATGCGGGGTGCGGAGCACGTTCCAGGCATAAAGCAGCGTCGCCGCCAGAACAAAGAAGACGACCCAATCCGTCCACAAAACAACAATTTTCATGGCGCCATATTCTTTACTGCAAACGCACGCGCGGATCGGCCCAGGCGTAGGCAAAGTCCGTGAGCAGGTAGGTGAGCACGTAGACAAATGAACCGAAAAATACCATGGCGCGGACGATGGCAAAATCCTGGTTGTTGATGCCTTCGATGGTGAAGCTGCCCAGGCCGGGGATGCCAAAGAAAGATTCGAGCACGATCGCGCCCGTCAGCAGCGCCGGCAGCAGCAAGCCCGCCGACGTGATGATGGGGATGAGGGAGTTTCGCAAGACATGGGTGAGCAGAACGGTGGATTCCGACAGACCCTTGGCGCGGGCAGTTCGCACATAGTCACGGCCCAGTTCTTCCAAAAAAATGGTGCGATACAGCCGGGTGTCCGCTCCGAGTTGCGACAGCACGTATACGGCGACGGGCAGTACGAGGAACTTAAACATGCCGGGACCCGGCGAGAATCCGGAAAGAGGAGCCAGGGCCATTAACTTTCCGAACACGTACTGGCCTGTGATGATGAAGAACAAGGATGAGATCGACATGAGCGCCACTAGTGCCACCACTCCGACCGTGTCGAGGGTGCTGTAGCGGAATAGCATCAACCCCAAAGCGAACACAATGGACAAGCCGACCGCAACAATGAACACCGGAGTCGCCATGGCCAGAGTTGGGCCGACGCGCTTGCCAAGCTCCCAGGCGATGTCACGGCCCTCCAGTGTCTTGCCGAAGTTCAAGTGCAGGATGCCGAGCGAATTCTCCACGAAGACGGTGTGAGTCAACATCGCTGTGCCACCCGCCTTCAGGTTGAGGTACAGCGGCTTATCGTAGCCGTGCTCGGCCTTCCAACGTGCAATCGCCTCGGCCGCCACCCGCTTGCCGCCGAGTTGCAGGCGTGCCATGTCGTCGGGAGTGTTAATCGAGAAAAACAGAAAAAAGGTGAGGAAGTTGATCCCGGCCAGTACGAGCAGGGAGTAAATGACCCGGCGGACTATATAGTTGATCATGACATCCTCCCGGACGCGACGGCGATGCGAGTTGTTCGGGCGTTAGCCGCCTCGCGCCGCTGATACAGTCTCAACGCGGGCCAGAGCAGGATCCCCAAGGCCAGGAGAGCCAGCCCGAGCGGCCAGACCTTCGGCTTGTTCCACTCGGTCACCTTTTGCGCCCGCAGCGGGCCGTCCACCCGCAGATATTTGCTGCGGTCCTGGATAACCTGAGTCGGCTTCGCGTTGTGCACCCACTGCTGATAGATGCCGACCGAGCCGGGGAATATCCCAAACGACCACGGTGCGTCCTCGCGGACAATGCTTAGCATCCGGTCAATGGCCTTCTGCCGCTCGGGTCCGTCGGGGAGTGCTCTCATCTTGACATACAATTCGTCATACTCCGGATTGGCATAATTCGAGGCATTCTCCCCATCGTACTTGACCTTGCCCTGGGAGGTGGTCAAGAGGAACAGGAAGTTTTCCGGATCCGGAAAATCGGCGGACCAACCCCAGAAATAAATCTGCTCGTTACCCTTCCTCATCCGTTCCTGAAAGCGGTTGTAATCGCTGGCGCGCACTTCGGTCTGGATACCAAGTTTGGCGAGTTGCTTGACCTGCCAATTCAGTCGCGCCTGATACGCCGGACCGACCCCGTTGGAATCATAGAAAATCAGGAGGGGCTTGCCCGTCTTGACATCACGCCCGTCCGCGTAACCCGCGTCGATCATCAGCCTTTTTGCATCGTCGAGCGGCCGGCGCACGGCGCGCCCGTCCTTCCAGATGTGAGTGATGGGGTTGATGCCTGCCTGCCCGGCGCGATAGCCGAACAGTCCGGGAGGAACCGGGCCCATCGCCGTCTCGGAAGGGCCGTAGGTGTCGAAAAAAACGGCGTAATACTCTTCCCAGTCGGTGGCAATGGACATCGCCTGCCGCAATTTGCGATTGCGAATCTGCTGCTCAGGCGTGTCGCCCATTCCGACCACCGGATCGAGCATGTTGAAGCCGATATACCAACAGGTCGGCTCATTGGCTGGCACCAGTTGTAGTTTGTGGTCGCGCAAGGTCTGACTGCGACCGGTATTGTCCATCTGTTCCTTGAGCAAGGAAAACCCGATATCGATGCGGCTCAGGTCCGGCGTGTCATAATAGCCCTGCATCAGCTTCGCCTCCGCCGGTTCGCGTTCCTTTTCGAGATTAAACACAATTTGATCCAGCAACGGCAGGCGCTTGCCGGCATCCGCGAGCCAGCCATGCTCGGCATCGCCCGGCATGCCGTCGCTCGGGTAACGCGCGTCCCGGAAATTCGGGTTGCGTTTCAGCACATAGCGGTTGGCGCTCTGTTCCGTAAGCATGAATGCTCCCGTGCCAACCGGCCAGTTGTTGATATTCAGAGAATTATCGGCCATACCGCGCTGAACGTAGAAGCGGTCGGCTTCCCAGGGGATGGGTACGATGAAGGACATCGCCAGCCAGTACTTGAACTGCGGGTATTTGCCGATCACCTGGATTTGCAAAGTGGTATCATCCAAGGCTTGCACACCCGACAGTGGCTCATTGCGCAGGTCCTTCCAGGGCAGATAAAGGTCGCGGGGATTGCGGTCCTTGAGCGCGGCCGCATGCTCGGCTTTGAGCCGGTCGCCTAGTTCTTTGAGGCCGACGATATACTGGTTGAACAGGTTGTAGATCGGCGATGGGGTCGGCACCCAGGGGCTCGCCAGACGTTTGATCTGGTAGGCGTAGTCCGCCGCCGTCGCGACCCGAGTGCTGGTCGCGGCGCGGTCCAGCGGGAAATCCAGCACGGAATGTTTGCCAGCAATCTGCTCGGGTTTGAGGTCGTGATAGAGGAATTGACCCGCTGCATTCCGCGCCAGGGAAGGGTGCGGCTGGTACCGGATTCCGGGCCGGAGCTTGATCGTATAAATGCTGGTGGCGATTTGCTCGGTGGGTGCGTCTTCCGGGAGCGCTTGGCCGTCCTTGTCGAGGTACCGCGGAATCGGCACGTCGGTGGCGGTCAGGCCTTCCAGCGTGTAGGGACGCTTCAGATAGTGGTAGTGCAGCAGCGGCTCGTAGGTCGCATAAGTCCACGGCGTCTCATTCACGCTGTAGGAACTGACGGGGTCCAGATGCTTGGGCCGCTCCGAAAACGAGGAATAGAAAACGTTGCCGGCAATGTCACCCAGCGGGTACGGCGCATTGGCGACATCGCAGCCGCCCAACAGCGCAGCGGCGGCGAACAGGCGGAATCCCCAGCCCACGCGGCAAACGAAAGGAAAAGCGGCTTTCAAACGAGCATGGCAATCACGGGCGGCAAGATTGAAGTCACCCGTCAGCGGAATCAAGCCGGTGATGCGCTGACGCAGCGTTTGTCAAAATGGGCACACGGCTCGGCTCATCCAAAATCTCCGACGGATTCCCACCGTGCCGCTGCTTGATGTGGCCGCACTCCGGAGGCGCGGAGCGCCGCAAGAACTTAGCCCATGGCGTAAGCCGTGGGATTTTAGGGTCGCGGTGCGCGAGCCCTGAAAGGGCGACAGAGAATATCGCCACATTATGGCGCATTGTCCTCCGGTTCTGTCGCCCCTGACAGGGCTTACGTTTAATTCGAATGCTGTCCCTCGGCTCGTGCCGTGGGCTACGGTCTGGCGCCGCTCCGCGGCTATGCAAAAAGCCGATTGTCATTCCGGGACACACGTGCCTGGGATCGCAGTAGCGCCATTGCCTGCTGGCAGGTCGTGAACTTAAAGGTCTCGCGGTCGAAGGTATTCAGGCGCCGCTGAACCTCGATGCCCTGGGGCCCCGCCACGGCGATATAGACGGTTCCAACCGGCTTTTCCGCCGTCCCGCCTCCGGGCCCTGCAATTCCGGTCGTGGCTACAGCGAAATCCGCGCCGGTCACCCGGCGGACCCCCTCGGCCATCGCTCGCGCCACGGGCTCGGAGACGGCGCCATGGACCGCGAGCAGGGCTTCGGGGACGCCGAGGGCGTCGATCTTGGCTTGGTTGGCGTAGGTCACAAATCCGGCCAGAAGCACCGCAGACGCACCGGGTACATTCGTCAATCGATTGGTCAAATGCCCACCGGTGCACGATTCCGCGATCGCGAGTGTCCTGCCCAGCGCCGCGAATTCCCGGATCACAACCTCTTCCAGGCGATCATCCTGTTCGCCGAAAATGGTGTCCCCGACCAACCGGCGGGCGATGGCCTCAGCCTCGGCCACCAACGCCTCTGCACCCGCACCGCGAGCCGTGAACCGCACATCCACCTCGCCCACTCGCGCGCAAAAACCCAGATCCAGACCGCTCGCGATCAGAGGCTGCAACGGCCCGCCGATCCGTTCTTCCATCAGACTCTCCCCCAATCCGGTCGTCTTGAGCGTCCGGCAGACAAATGCCTCTTCATGCGGGAACCACCGATGAATGGCGGGTAATGCCTGTTGCAGAAACATCGGGCGAAGTTCGCGCGGTGGCCCGGGCAGTAGCACCAGTCGCGAAGCCCTTCCACCCGGGCGCTGGGAATCCGCTGGCACCTCCATCGCCAGCCCGGGAGCCGTGCCATGCGCATTCATCCAGACTTCTGCACCCTCCGGAACCAGGGTCTCCACGCGGGTCCGGACCGGCACCGGGCGACCGCGCGATTCAAAAAACGTTCGGATATGGGCTTCGATCGCTGCGTTGAATTGCAGCGGGCGTCCAAGCAGCTCCGCGATGCGGTCGCGAGTGAGATCGTCGCACGTGGGTCCCAGCCCGCCCGTCGTAATGACTAGGTCCGCTCGTTCCAATCCCTCCCGGACGGCTTGCTGGATGGCGTCGCCGCCGTCCGGTACGGCCACCTGACGTTGGACAGCATAGCCGTGATCGGCCAGTTGGCGGCAGATCCACTGTTGATGCGTGTTGAGGACGCGCCCGAGAAGGAGTTCGGAACCGGTATTGATGAGTTCGATGGTCACGATGGAATGTATAGGAGCCCTCACTGTGGCAGCACGACCGGCGAGCGGTTGTCGCCGGTCGTGACGGTCAGGCGCGCGGCGGTTCCGCCAGTGCGGCTGACACCATAGAGCTCGTAGTTGCCGGTGCGGTTCGATGAGAACACCAGAGTGTTGGCTCCCGGAACCCACGCCGGGTCCACGTCGCTGGCAGGATCCGTGGTCACCCGCAACGGTGCCAAGTCACCGAGTCGGATTGTATAGATATCGGCGCTCCCTGCTGCATCCGAGACGAATGCGAGCGTGGTGCCGTCGGGGGACCAGGCTGGCTGGGATCCGGATAGTCCCTGCGCAAGGAACGGCCTCTGATTCAATCCATCCGCCGACATGATCCATAACGCCTTGCTCCCGCTCCGGGTCGAGGTGAAAACGATCTGATTCCCGTCAGGCGTCGGAGTTGGCTGGGTGTCGCTCGCGCTATTGGTGGTCAGCCTGGTGAGGCCCGTGCCATCAAGATTGATGGAATAGATCTCGGGATTGCCATCGCGTTCAGAGACAAAGACCACCTTCTTGCAGACCACAAGCCACGCCGGGTCGTAGTCGGCAGCGGTGTCGGTCGTCAGGCGGCGCGGCGATGCGCCCGTGGCGACGTCGGTGACAAAAATATGGCGTGTCGTCTCGCGGTCAGACACGAAGAGCAACGTGTCACATCCAGGGGCGGCCGTGGGGTGGGTATCTTCGGCCCGGTTGTTGGTAAGGTTCTTCGGGGTGGCCGTGGGGGCGTTGCCCCCGGCCCCATAGATTTCGGCATTGCCGTCGCGGGTGGAGGAGAAGAGGACCCGGGCGGGCGGATAGTCCTCGCGATATAACATTCCAAACTCGGACGTGTTTCCGGAGGGGTCCGTCACCGTGGCGGTGAGATTGAAGAGAAACCCGGCCTGGTTCGGGTCCACGGTCACGGGCACGCGGAAGCGGCCGTTGTTGACGGTGGTCGTGCCCAGGTAGATTTCGCCCTCGTCGGCGGAGTCCTGGAATAGTTCGATGATGGATTCGTCGGGGGCGGTGGAGGTCCCGGCGACGGCGCTACTTTGGATCTCGATCAAGCGCGGTTCGGAGATCGCTCCATTGGCGCTTCCGGTCAGGAGGATTCCCGAGCGGGGGCCCCCATGGTTCGCGATGGAGTTTTGGAGGAAGGTGTTGGCATGAGTGCTCGCGCCATGGGCGTGGATTCCGACGTTGTTTCTGGCAATGGTATTGAGAGTGACCCGATTGAAAACGGATTCCTGAGACAAGTCGACCCCATTGCCCGGATTGTCGGTGATGGTATTTCTAGTTATTTGGTTTCGTCTGGCGGACTCAAGGCGGAAGCCATGGACGTTGCGCTGGACAAGGTTATCCGGGCCGAAGGTGTTGTCATGAGACCGGTCCTGGATGAGGACACCGTCGGTATTGTCCGTGATGAAGTTATTGAAGACGGTGTTCCCTGAAGAATTAGGGCCGGTGAGGAGGACGCCGACGGCATTGTTGAAGACGTTGTTCGGGTCGGTCACGGCGGGGCCGCCGATGATCGAAAACTGGGCGTTGGAGATCGTGACGGCCGAGACGGTGTTGGATTGGAAACGGTTGTTGAGCAGGATCGTGCCTCGGGCACCGTCACGGAGGAGAACGCCTTCGACATTCCTGAAGAAGGTGTTGTCGTGAACGGACGTGTCGGGCGCGCCGTTTTCGATGAGGAGCCCGGCAGGCTGGAGGGTGTTGCCGGTGGGCAGGAAAAGGCAGTTGGCGACGTTGTTGCCCCGCGTGGTGGGGCCGGTGATACGGATGCCAGCAAGGCCGTTGTCGCGGGCATTCAGCACGAGACGATTGTTCAAGGGATTTTGAGAGACCCGGCCGATTTCATTGTCGCTCGCCCCGGCTTCGACCAGGAGGCCGTCCTTGAGCGCTCCGACAAACACGGTCCTGAGGAACACGTTATTGCGGGTGCCGAGGCCGGTGAGGATGGCGGCATAGTCTCCGTTCTTGTTGAACCCTAAGCCCTCGAAAACGTTGTCGTGGCTGCCGCCTTCAATAATGGCGCCAGTGCGGTTACCCCCGACAAAGGCGGTGAAGGCGGAAGGTTGGAAATGGTTGCCAAAGGAGCCTCCGGTCACGCGGAGGCCGACGTCCTGATTGTCGTTGAGCTCCGAGAGGCGCACGTTGTTGTCGGACGCTCCCTCCAGAACAAGCCCCGGACCCATGCACTTGGTTATCGACAGTTTCAGATTGTTGCCCGAGGCCTTGCGCACGACGACTCCGTTCGTTCGGGATTCCGTGACGTTCAGCTCGAGGGTGTTGCCTGTGACCCCCGCGCCGTCCAGTTCGATGCCAGTGCCGTCGAGCTTCAACTTATAGCCCGGGTTCACCACACGCACGCCGCGAACCACATTTTCCAATCGGAGGCCGGCCAGCTGGTTTCCGGTCTCCGAGCTGAAGGCGGCAGTCAGAAGGAAGAAGTACGTGCCGTCCGGGACCGTTTCATTAACGCCGGAGATCAGCAGCCCGTTTGCCCCGTTACTGGAACAATAAAACGCGCCGGTTGTCTGCAAGCCACCGAGGATGGCCACGCCGTTCTGGCCGTTGCCGTCACAATGAATCGCAGAGAATGAAAAGGCCGTGGCGCTGGCGGAGCCCAGCTTGTTGTCGTGGGCACCGTTCAGGACGGTGATCCCGTTTTGCTCATTAAGGGTGCTGCTGCCGGAGAAGGTGTTGTGATGGACCCCCGGCCCTTCCAATCGCAAGCCGTCTCCGCCGTTGCCCCAAATCTCGCCCGAAAGGGTATTGAACGAAGCGTCTCCCTGAAGATAGACGGCGTGGCCATTGTTTCCGGTCCCGCGGGCGGGCTTGCGCGTGATCGGATCGTTGGCCCCGGCGCGCATGATCACCTGATTGTACGAGGCACCCCCCGTTAGCACGATACCGTTCCCACCGTTGCTGACACAGCTGTTGAAATCGATGGTGTTGAACCAGCCGCCGTCCACGATGACGGCATCCCCGGCGTTGTTTTTGAAGTTTGCGGCCACCTTATTCTCGTTGCCATAGACGATGACCGCAGGGCCGGTGTTGCTCCGGATGTTCGCGGTGTTTTGCCCCACGCTATTGTGACTGCCCATGATGGTGATGGTTCCATTATATTCGGCGCTGTTGAGGATGTTGTAGTCGCCCTCAATCAGAATCGGTCCCCTATACCGGCCGCTGAGCCGGTTGCTGTTCCCTGTAATCACGATCGGGCCATTGAAGGTGCCGCTCAGCGCGTTGAAATGCCCGGACAACGTCACAATCGCATTCGCGGTTCCAAAGAAACTTTGCCGGTTTCCCGCCAAGGTGACGTCGTTCGCAAAGGGGCCATCCCCGGCGATGGAGTCTTGGTTTCCCCGGAGGATGACCGCCCCGGAGACCGGACCGCTAACGTTGATGGTGTCCGCGAAGTTCAGTCCAATCTGGAACCGGACCACGTTCGTGGCCCCCAGGTTATCGGGGGTGATGTAGTCACCTTCCTCGCGCGGAGGATCGAGATCGATTCGGCGGTTATCAAGAATTTGGTAATCGGTGTCGTCATCGACGAACCCGTCTCCGTTCGCCAGGGCTACGGCACGGGCCAGGCTGATCGGGCTGAAAGGCCCGACCGGGATTAGGCTCCCGCCGGTGAGGTCGATTCGGGGAGGTGCATCAATCACGGTGAGCAGGCGGGTGTCTTCGCCGGCGGGTGTTACAACACGCACCAAGCCGGACACAGTTTTAGTCGGCACCGTGGTATAGATTAAGTTCGAGCCACCCAAGGAAACTCCCGTGGGAAAGTAGTTGGTTGGAAATAACACCTGCACGGTCCCGAAGTTCCCGTCCAGATTGAGAACTCGGAATTGGACATAGTCGCCGACGGCCGCAACTGCGGGGGTCATGGACTGGATAACCGGAGGACCGAGAGCGGTGAACACGTGGCTTGTGGCCATGTAAACCTCGCGGTTGGCAAGGTTGGTATGGGTCACCACGATGGGGCCCGTGACGGCCCCGGCAGGGACGTTCACGGTTAGACCGCCGGTTGCTGCGAACTTGGACTTGGCTGGAATCGTGCCTCCCAGCCCGGTAAAGAGGACACTGTCGCTGGCGGACATGTTCGCGCCTTGGATGAAGACTCGGGTGCCGTCAAATGAGTTGCCCGCAAAGTTGGCGGTCGCGGCGAAACCGTTCGTCGGGGCGAGTCCGGTGATGACGGTTTTGATGGTGAGCTTGAAGGGGCTCGATCCCTTCCGCCCCTGGGTGTTCACAAAGAGCGTATAGTTCCCTTCGGCAAATGCGCTGACGGTGGAGGGAATCCGAGCCGTGAGAGTTTGGCGCCCCGCAGCGTCGGGCCCTTTGACCGCGCTCACGGAAAGCGGGAGGCTGTCGGAGCCTTCGATGCTCACCGCGTCGCGCTGGACATTGGGGTTGAACGCCCGTAGTTGCCGGCTTCCTTTGAACGTGATCTCGACATCCGCGCCCGGGCCTGCGGTCGAAGGAACGACCGACTCGATGACCAAGCGGAATGGATCGCCCACGACAACCAGCGTGGTTTCCACCGGGCTGGTTTCGATAAAGCCGTCGATCCGCTCCGCGACCTGGCCGAGCGAGGAAATGATCTTGAGAGCCTTGTTGTCGAAAATCCCGGTCATCGCCTTCGATACCTTCAAGTAGTTCCCCTCCTTTGCGGCGAAATAGCCGGCCGCCTTCTCCTGACCGGCCTTCACCGTGGAGTCGAAACCCGTCTTCAGAAGCAGGCTGGCCAATTCCTTGGTAAAGAACTGACCCAATTTCATCACAGCCGGTAGAATATCACTGGCGCTGCGGATGCTTGGAGCGATCTTCACGGCCTCATCGAAGGTTTTCAGGGAGAGCTTGTCCTGATCCTTTGAATCCTTATCGAACACGGAGTCCAGATAGCCCTTGTCGATGGCAGCACTGAGGACATCAATCATCATAGCGATCAGGTTTACCCCGATGGCCCGTGCGTGTTCATCGGGGTAGTTCGAGTCGACAAACCCCAGATCGCTACCCCAGGAGGATAGGAACGACGGGCCGATGGCTCGCATGGCATAGATAGCGTCCGTGTTCGGAAACTTGATCGACGACTCCTTGGCTAGTCCCACAAATTTAGTAACCTCCTTAAAGGCCGCCTTCGACACGTAGGAAAGGATATTGAAGCGGGCGAAGATGAGATCGGCCGAAATGTTGGCGGTCCGATCATATCCGGGGCGCAGCGGGTATGCGATTGGTTGTGGGTCCGGATCCCGCAGGCTGGCCAGGATATCGTCCCGCCCATTGGGAAACGCCAGGTCGGGCTCGACCTCCTGAAATCTCACCACCCAGTCCACCGGGTTGAGTAACCTGGGAAGCTTTCCCACGGGGTGCTGGAAGGCCTCGAGCACATAACCGCCCTTCTTGCCGTCGTAAGGAAGTTCCACCCACCGGGTTGCAAACGGCTCCAGGGGATAGACACCCGTTGATGGCCCGGCAGCCTGTTTCTCAAAGGCGGTTCGGCGTGGAGCCGGTTCCGCCGCCAGGGCCGCCAAGGCGGGGCTGTTGACGATCGAAATCACCGCCTGCTCGTAAACTAAGGCGTACCCTGACGCGTCCAGCGGGTTGGTCCGGTTGGCGAGAGCCGATGTCACGAAGTTCACGAGGTCTTTGACCGCGAGATCCGCCTGCATAAGAGCCAGGAGATGTGCTGCCCGTTCTGGCTCGAAGGTCATCAGGAGGGGGAACTGGAAGACCAATGAGTGGGCGGTGCTGGTGGCATCGAGGGTAAGCCTGTTGGTCTGGCCCAGATGAACCGCGGACAGGAAGGTGTCGATGTTGGTCCCCTGGGGAATTGCGGAGATCAAGGTCGGAAATCCGGCGGGAGATTGGACGGTCGCCAGGCCATTCGTGGCCGGGACTACATCGGAAGTGGATAGCACCACGAAAGGCTGACCGGTCAGGGAGGAAGGGAGGCTCAGTCGGACTTGAAGCGTGTCAAGTACCAGAAAGGGATCCGGACTGAGAGCGTCGCCGGTTGTCGTCTTCAAGAGGAACGAGGCTGACGATGCCCCAATCGGCACTTCGACCTTCAGACGGGTGCTGGTGGCCTCCAGGACGTTAGCCGGCGTCGAGCCAAGGGTGATTTGGTTGGCGGATGGTGTCGCGCCAAAATACTGGCCGATGATCTCCACGGTATCTCCGGGCGATCCGCGATCGGGGGTGACACGGTAGATCGCCGTGACGGGGTCCACGGCCACGGCGCGGTAGAATCGCGTTAGGGCGCGGGTGGAGGTTGAGTCGGTCAGATCGGGTTGGGCGGAGGCGGGATTGAAAAGGCCGACCGGTTTCCAATTCTGAAAGTCGGTGGACACCTCGAGGCGAACGGGGGTCGAGCCGGCTTCGGTGAGCCGGATTTGCACGCCCTGGTCCGCGTCAGACGAAACGACCGTCAACCGGAATGCAGCGTATAACAGTGGGTTGATGGCGAAGAGTATTAACCAACCCGTCAGTAAGAAAAACCCACGCTGGAGGGGGGTGGAACATCGGAAGGGAAAGTTCATATAGCGGAAAGATTGGTGCGCGTGCGGGGCAGGAACACTCAGGCGAACGCCGTATTGGGACTTTGAGAGCACTAGGACATAATCTTGAGTGGAAGGAAAGAGGCAAAGTGGGGTGAAACGGCTGAGTCGGTGACCTATGCCTATTTCCGCTCAGCGAGCACTTTCAGTCCCGCAAGCCCTTTCTCGAAATCCGGGCCCATCAACTTGTCCATCCCCAGGCCCATCCAACGGTAGAATGGGTTCCTGCCAACGTCCCCGTCGTCGGTCCAGGTGACCGTGGTGCCGTCGTCAGTCGGCTCGAACTCCATCGTCCCGACGGACTTGAACCGCCCGTGCTCAAAGGACAGGTCGTAGGTGAATTCCGTCGGTGGCGTCGCCTTCGTCAGTTTTAGGTCGCCGTGGCCGGCCTTCTTACCGTCCCACGAGACGGCCGCACCCACGCCCGAAGTCGGCCCGGAGAAGGTGCGTTTCATCGTCGGATCCATCTGCAGATTCCACGCGGTCCACTCCTCCCAAGTCCGCAGGTCGGCCGCGATGCCGAAGACTTTCTCCGGCGCCGCCTGGACGATCGTGGACCGCTCGACGTGATACTGTGCCGGTAAGAGGAACCCGACGACCGCGAACAGCGCCACAAAGACCAGCAGGAAGACCAGAATGCGTTGGACGAGCTTCATAAGATCGAGAGTATGTTTGTGCGTCACCGGAACACAATCCGCGCCGATACCCCAGCTGAAAATGTCATCCCCCTGACGCCACGTGGCGGCGGGCATCCTGCCGCCGGTTGGAGATTGGCAATTTGTTGGCACGTGAGTCCGTACTTGCCTGGAGCGGGGTGCCGGGTCCGGTTCTTCCGGCGGCGTTTGGGGGGCCGGACCGTGATGACGACCCACAACTCGATCAACGCGAATCCGGACGACGGAACCTGTGGAACTAAGGGAATCATCAAGTCGTTGTTGCAATTCGCTTCGCCAGCGCCCGCTTGGCGATCCGGGTTATATAAATCGTGACGACGACCGTGGCGAGCAGTCCGACGCCGGAGAGCACCCATTCGGTGATGCTTCGGGTTCGTTCGCTGGTGGCGGCCTTCGCCAGCGAACCAAGATAGACATATAGCACCGTTCCAGGCATCATTCCGATCCAGGAGGCGAGCACGAAATGACCGAGTTTCACCCGCGTGAGGCCGAATGCATAGTTGAGCAGCGCAAACGGAAATACGGGGGAGAGGCGTGTCAATCCGACGATTTTCCAGCCATCGTTCGCGACGGCCCGATCGATGGCCGTAAAGCGTTCGTTGCCTTCCATGGCGCGTGTAACCGCGGCGCGGGCGAGATACCGGCCCAGGAGAAAGGCGGTGGTCGCTCCTAGGGTCGAGGCGATTGAGATATAAATTGAACCCCACACCACACCGAACACGGCACCCGCACCCAACGTCAAGACGGACGCGGGAACGAACAGGACGGTGGCGCCCACGTAGATCCCGATAAAGAGGACCGGGCCCCACGGCCCCAGTTGGCCGACCCAGTCGAGTGTCTGCTGGAGCAGGTCTTGCGCATGGAAATGTCGGGCGGTGGCGATGAGCGCGACGACTGCGGCGAGGTAAATCAGCCCGGTCCAACGGACGCTGAATCTCGTTGCGGTCGAATTCGGTGCTGTCATTGCGCTTTGGGTCAGTGTCTTGGGTCAACCCGTTTCTCAACCCTCGAACGGCCAAGAGACGCGATCCATTTCATACCGTATCGCTGTGTACGCGGCAAGTGTCGCGCGCCGGACGAATTTTCGGGATGCACCCGCATCCCCCTTGCGTCGCTGCCGCGCGTTGACCTCCACTCATCCTGGCACGGGGGTTTATTTAGGCGGCACTGCGTCTTGCTGAGGGTTTGGGGGGAGAGCTCGACACGACAGGTCGTGGCAGGACACGCTGTGCAGAACCGCCGCGTATCTGTGGCTGGCAACGGTCGACAACGAAATGTCACATTTTCGAAGCTTTCTTGAATTATTGAGCCAGGTGTGGCGGTTACGCGACCATATGCGGCCGGGCCGAAGGCTCGTGGTTGCCGGGTTCCTCACGACGCTGCTGGCGGCACTCCTGGAGGTGTTTGGTGTTGCCCTGCTCGTTCCCTTGATCGATTTGCTGACGGCGATGGAGGGGGGTATTCGGGGGCGGCCGATGAAGGGTTGGTTGGATTTTCCAGCACAACTCCGGCAGTTGTTTCCCGGGCGCGGCCCGACGTTTCAGATCGGATTCTTTTGCACGTTCATCGCGGTCGTGATTCTGGTCAAAGGGCAGGTCCAACTGCTGAGCCTGAGACTCCTTAATCGCCTCATGATGCGCATCTCACGTAACCTCCGAACCGACCTATTCGCTCATTTGCAGGAGGTTGATTTAGGGGTATTGGAGTCCCGGAAATCGGGGGAAATCGCCTCGGCATTTACCTCCAACATCCATCATTCGACCATCGTGGTCGATAACCTCCTCTTGATGGCACTCCGCCTGCTGGTGGCATTGGCGTACCTCACTGCGGCCGTGAGTCAATCCTGGCAGGTGGCGGCTGGGCTGGGTCTTGTGGTGGTCTTTGTCATATTTTCGACGTCCATGTTACACCGCCGTTTGAAACGGATCGGGAGAGAAGTGGCCCACGGGCATCGGATGCTGGCGGGCCAGATTTCCGAGGCGACGGGAGGAATCCGGGTGATTCGAGCTACGGGAGCCCAGGCTTATGCAACGGCCAGTTTTCAAAAGGCAAACAATGTCCTGTCGATCGCAGACGAGGCGGGCCGTGCGACCAACGCGAGCACCATGCCTTTGGCCGAGTCGGTCGGCATGATTGGGTCGATGATGGTAGTGGTGGGGACATATCATTGGCTGATCGTGCCGAAGCACCTCGCGCCGTCGGCATTGATGGTCATTGGATTGATGCTCATGCGGACGCTGCCCGTGCTGAATCAATTGATGACTCACTACAGTCTGGCAACCTACGCGTCGGGGGCTCTCCGGGAGCTGGAGACTTGGTTCCGGGAGCCGAAATTCCCTCGAAAACCGTTTGGGATGGAGAATTTTGCCGGAGTGCGTGATCAGATTTCCTTCGAGAATCTCGGCTATTCGTATCCGAACGGACGGGAGGCTCTTTGCGATGTGTCGTTCTCGGTTCCGGCCGGAAAGAAGGTGGCGTTGGTCGGGAGTTCCGGCTCGGGCAAGACGACTCTGGCGAGCCTGCTGCTTCGATTGCGCGAGCCGACCTCCGGTTGCATCCGGGTGGATGGTCGGGACTACTGGGAATTTTCCCCGGAATCCTGGCATCGCCAGCTGGCCGTGGTGGAACAGGAGCCCTTCCTGTTTAACGACACGATTGCACGCAATGTCGCCTATGGACTTCCTCATGCGACCCGCGACGAGATTCACGCGGCGCTGAAGGTAGCTCATTTGTCCGAGCTGATTGCCGGCCTACCCGACGGTCTCGATACGGTGGTGGGTGAGCGCGGTTCCATGCTTTCGGGCGGACAACGCCAGCGCCTCGCGATTGCCCGGGCGGTGGTTCGCAATCCGCGTCTCCTGATTCTCGATGAAGCAACCTCGGCCCTGGATTCCGCCTCGGAACAGGAGGTTCAGCGCGCACTCGAGTCGGCTGCGGAGGGTCGCACCGTGGTGGTAATCGCCCACCGCCTTTCGACGGTGCGCAATGTCGATTGGATCGTCGTCCTCGACCAGGGCCGGCTGATCGAACAAGGAACGTGGAATGTGTTGGTCTCGGCGAACGGCGCCTTCGCCCGATTGGTCCAGTTGAATCAGCTCCGATCCGACCCGGAATCCACGCTGTCAGCCGTCCCGTGATCGGAAAACTTCCAGCTCGCCTCCTGGGCATGGATTTCCTACATTCCCCGTCTGTTTCAGCTAGAAGCATCACCCGCGCGTGGGTGGTCTTCGGTTGAGAAGTCGCCGATGCACGCCAAGTCGCCCATGATGACCAGTTCACAGATCCGTCAGAGCTTTCTCGATTTTTTCCGATCGAAGCAGCACACACTCGTGCCGTCGTCCAGCCTTCTGCCCGACAGCCCGAACCTGTTGTTTACCAACGCTGGCATGAATCAGTTCGTGCCGATTTTCCTCGGCCAAAAGAAGGCGGACGTGTCGAAATGGGCAGGGGCTGTGCCCGGCCTCGATACGCGGGCGGCGGACACGCAGAAATGCATTCGGGCGGGAGGCAAGCATAACGACTTGGATGATGTCGGGCTTGACACCTACCATCACACGCTCTTCGAGATGCTGGGGAACTGGTCCTTTGGCGACTACTTCAAGAAGGAAGCCATTGATTGGGCCTGGGAATTGATCACCGAAGTGTGGCGGTTTCCTAAGAATCGCCTTTACGCGACGGTGTATCAGCCGGACAAGGCCAAGGGCGATCCGAGCGATTTTGATGAGGAGGCGTGGGACTGGTGGGCCCGGCATTTCCGCGAAGCCGGACTCGATCCCACCGTTCATATCATTAACGGGAACAAGAAGGATAATTTTTGGATGATGGGAGAGACCGGTCCGTGCGGTCCTTGCTCCGAACTTCACGTGGACCTTACGGCGGCCGGTGATACCCGTGGGCAGCTCGTCAACATGGGCGATGCCCGATGCATGGAGATCTGGAATCTTGTGTTCATCCAGTTCAATGCGAATGCCGATGGCACGTTCTCGGCCCTTCCTGCCCGGCACGTGGATACGGGGATGGGGTTTGAGCGGGTGGCTGCCATTATTCAGGGCACGAATGGGTTTTCGGATTTTCAGAACGCCCGCATCTCGAATTACGAGACCGACATCTTTCGCCCGATCTTTGACGCCATCGAGTTCTTGAGCGGCAAGAAGTACGCATCGACGCTGCCCAAGGCAGGTAGCGTTGAGCCGACCGAGCAGGAAAAAATCGACATTGCCTTCCGAGTGATCGCGGATCACATCCGGACCCTTAGTTTCGCAGTGGCTGACGGGATTCTGCCGGGCAACACCGATCGCAATTACGTCCTTCGCCGGATTCTGCGGCGGGCAGTTCGCTACGGACGCACGCTCGGGTTTCGGGAGCCCTTCTTTTACAAGCTGGCCGAAGTCCCGGCGCGGACGATGGGGGACGTTTTCCCGGAGATCCGTGCTCGGCTGTCGACGGTCAAGGAGGTGCTGCAAGCGGAAGAGGTCGCCTTTAACAAAACACTCGACCGGGGCATTGAACTATTCAACGAGGCCGCCGCCCACGGGGATATTTCCGGATCGGTTGCCTTCCGACTGTATGACGAACAAGGCTTTCCCTTGGATCTCACCGAGTTGATGGCTCGCGAGCGGGGACTGAAGGTCGATACCTCCGGGTTCAACGTCCTGATGGAGGAACAACGGGCACGGGCACGGGCGTCGCAGAAAAAGACGATCATTGAGTTGTCGCAGATCGAGACGAAGACGCCGACCCACTTTCTCGGCTTTGATCATTTGAACACGGGCGCATTTGTTCTGGATGTGGTGTCGATCAAGGACATGACCGCAGTCGTGTTGAATAATTCGGTTTGTTACGCGGAAATGGGCGGACAAGTGGGCGACTCTGGAGAACTGAGCGCGGGGAGCCAGCACTGGCGGGTGCTCGAGACACGGAAATCGGGCCACACTTGGCTGCATTTTATCGAGCCGGGCGATGCGCCGATTATCGGGCAGCACGTCCACCTCGCCGTCGATGCCCGGCGCCGCGCGGCAATCCAACGTCACCACACGGCCACCCACCTTCTGCATTGGGCGCTCCATGAAGTCGTCAGTCCCGAGGCCACTCAAAAGGGTTCCGCCGTCTCGCCGGAAAAGCTGACGTTTGATTTTAACCATGCGGCGCTCACGCCGGCACAATGGGTTGATGTGGAACGATTGGTCAATGCTCGCATCATCGAAAACGCCGCGGTTTCATGGTCCGAAGTGCCGTACGCGGATATTCGCCGCCGGAAAGATGTGATGCAGTTTTTCGGGGATAAATACGGGGACGTCGTCCGGGTCGTGCAGATTGGTGGCGGGGCTGGCCGGCTCGACGGTTACTCGATGGAGTTGTGTGGCGGTACGCATACGCGTGCAACGGGTGAGATCGGTTTGTTCCGCATCGTCAGTGAGGCGGCCGTTGCTGCAGGCATTCGACGGATTGAAGCGGTTGCGGGACCCTGTGCTTGGGAAGCGGGCCGTCGGGACACGGATCGGATTAAGGCCTTGGCGATGCGGGTGAATTCTCCGATCGCCGAGCTGGAGAAAAAAATCGAATCACTCCTGGTGCAACAGAAGGAACTCGAGAGGGCGCTTCGAGCCGCCCAACAACGGGAGGCCGCCGGGCGAGCAAAGGAATTGGTGGCCCAGGCAATGACGGTAAATGGTTTTCCGACGATCATCGCCAATCTTGGAGAGGCAGACAGTGACACGCTGCAGACGCTCATTGATACGCTGCGCGGTCAGTTCCAGGGCGTTGTCGTGTTGGGGGGGCACGCGAATGGATCTGCGGCGCTGCTAGCGGGGGTTTCTCCTGACTACACAGCGAAAATTCAGGCGGGCAAGATCCTCCAGACTATTGCTCCGATCGTGGGTGGTAAGGGCGGTGGGAAACCCGACTTTGCACGTGGCGGCGGCAAGGAGGTTGGCAGGATTGACGAAGCACTTCACCGGGCACGGACTCTGCTCGGATAACGCGACCGTAACCTTGGTTCACGAACATGATCGTTATTGCGCCGACACTCTATCAGCGGATTGGAGGGCACGACGGTATCCAACGATTACTTCGTCCGTTCTATATGGACGTCCGCCAGCACGCCGTCTTGGGTCCAATCTTTAACGCGCGGATTCGGGACTGGCCGGCGCACTTGGAAAAAATCGGGGAGTTCTGGGCGCGCCAGACCGGAGGGCCCTCGCAATATTCCGGGGGATTTGTTGGAGCCCATCAGTCTCTCGGTCTTCAGCCGGAGCACTTTGGACTATGGCTGGCTCTCTGGGATTTTAGTTCACGCCGACAACTACCGCTCACGGAAGCCGATGAGATAAGTAAACTCGCCCATCGAATTGGCGAGCAACTGCAGCGGATTGTTGGCGGGTTGGGCGGATTGCAGCTGGAAAAATAGCCCCAGGAGGGTACAGCCCTCAGTCCTAGTGACAACCACATCCGGTACCGCAGGAACCGCCCATGTCTTCCGGGTTGGGGACTCGGCCAAGTTCGAACGTCTTGGCGACGTGCTTCATGATGCCTTCCTGGAGGCCGATCATTTCCTCGCGAGCGGCGACAAAACCGGCGGCGACGGGTTCGCTAAGGAACCGTTGCCGTAGATTTTCGTAGGAGCCGATTTCCAAATCCGTTATCGGCAATCCACTGTCCTGCCGCTGTTGGAGTTCGCCGCCTTTCTCCTCCAATTGAGCGAGTAGCAGCCGGGCGTTGGTGTCTTCGGAAAAACCATCGATCCGACTGCGAATCGATTGAAACTCCGGCAGCGCCACCAGGGCTTCGCAGAGTTCGCGGGTTTTCAGCTGAATCGATTCGGAGACGGTTGTTTGCATAGGCGACATATCTTGGCCGGAAGAACCGGATTATTCCGTCCCGACGGCGGCCGTGAAACGTGCCTGACTTCGGAACGAAGGCAACTCGAATACGCGGGGAATTCAGGTGCCAATCTTCGTTGGGTGATCGATGAAGGGGCGTCGGCAAAAGAGAAGCAAACCGGCCCCCGTGACGATCCCGTTGAGTAGCAGCAGTTCCTGGCTGAAGACGTAGCCGTTGAGCCATGATTTCGAATTGTGATCGAGGATCGCACAGAGCAGCGGAGCGGCCATGCAGACGGCGATGGAACGAGGGCCACCGATCTGAACGCGGGTAAAAAGGCCGAGGGCAAAGAGACCCAATAAAGGGCCGTACGTGTAGCCCGCCATTTTGAGGACGAGCGAAATCACCGAGTTCTGGCTCCACGCCCAGAACCCGAGAATCACGGCCAGCAGAACCCCAGCGAAGGCGATGTGAACCCGATGACGAATTCGGGTTCGGCCCCGTTCGTCGAGATCGGTTCGGCGGTCCAGCCCGAGGAAATCGAAACAAAACGATGTCGTCAGAGTGGTCAACACGGAGTCGGCGCTGTTAAACGTGGCAGCGGTCAGGCCGAGGACGAACACGAGCGCCGCAAACCCACCCAGATGTTGGAGTGCCAGCGTCGGAAACAGGAGATCCGTCCGGTCCGGAATGACTATTTCTCGGGCGGTGGCGACTTCGAACAAGAGTGCGCCCAAGGCAAGAAAGAGGAGGTTGACCAAGACGAGGACTGGCACGAAGGCGAAGATATTCTTTTGAGCCTCTCGCAATGTTCGGCAGGTGAGGTTTTTCTGCATCGAGTTTTGATCAAGCCCCGTCATCACCACCGCGATCAACGCGCCGCTCAAGAACTGCTTGAGGAAATGGTTGGGGGCTCGCCAGTCCCAAAAGAACACTTGGGAAAGGGGGCTTTCGGCGACTTTTTGCGCCAGCGCCATGGGACCGAGCCCCAATTGCTGACCTAGCGCGGCAAGCGACAGCACCAATCCCAACAAAAGGAAGCCGGATTGGAGGAGATCGGTCCAAACCAGCGACTTGATACCGCCTTGCCAAGTGTAGGCCAGCATCAGCAGGAGAATGACGGCGGCGGTGACGGCAAAGGGGATGCCCAGTCCATCGAAGACGAAGTGCTGGAAGACGGCGACAGCGAGGTACAACCGGGCGGCGGCACCGAGCGTGCGGGACAACAGGAAGAAGAACGAACCGACCCGTTGCACCCAGGCGTCGAAACGCCAGCCGAGATAACTATAAATGGAGGTAAGCTGAAGACGGTAGTAGAGCGGAAGCAGCACCGTAGCGATGATTGCATAGCCGAGGACGTAGCCCAGCACCACCTGAAGGTAGGCGAACTTTCGGGTGCCAACTTCGCCTGGGACAGAGATGAACGTGACGCCGGAAAGGGTGTCACCGATGACGCCGAAGGCGATGAGCCACCAGGGCGATTGTTTGTCGCCCAGGAAGTACCCGGCATTGGTTGCCCCGCGACCGGCCCACCAGGCAACCGAAAGAAGCAGGGCGAAATAGGCGCCAACGCAGCCAAGAATTAGGACAGGCGACATTGAGCCGTTGACTTGGAGGGCGAATTTTGAGGGCTGCTAAGCGACCACGAGTGGCGACGATTCCCCAATGAACGTGTTCACGCTGGCGGGTAAACTTTCCAGCAGGGCCGCCACCACGCCCTCTTTTTCGGCATCGGTCAGGCGTGAGGAGGTTGGCACGCGCTGGGCGAACCCCGCAAGTGTCCGGCTTGAATAGTGCAGCAGTCCCTGCCGTAACGGGAGGCCGAAGACGGCGAGAGCGAGTCCGAAGACAACTTCGTGACGCCCGGCCGCGATTCCGGAATCGACGGCGGCGGCGTAGCGTTGGACCACTCGGTGGTCGCGCAGAGGTCGGAGCTTACCCAACTGGCGACGTCCGACGTTGCGACTGGCTTGCAGGAAGCGAGTTTCGCAAATGCCAACCGCATCCTTCGGATCGAGTTCGATCAGTTCGCGGCTGTGCCCGATGGAAGCGAGTTCCCACGCCTTGCGGATGAGGGGCAATTCACGGGCAACCAGCACTCCGGTAGCGTGGTCCCTTAGAAATGAGAGCAGATCGTCCGCGGTTTGAATTGCGGTTCCCTCCGGCACGGGCACGACCGCGTCCCATGCGTCCGGGGAACCCAGCGTCGCGGCCAGCGATTCCGGGATCCGTGATACGGAATCCCGGGCGGCCGGAACATTCGGCAGAGTCATTAATGCGGAGAGGGTATGCGCCCTGAATGAGAGGGCCAGCCTGCAGTTGGCAGCGTAGACATCTTTCTCGAGAGTTTCTCGGGGCGGATGGGGGATGTCCGAGTGTCGATGGCGCTCCTAAAACCCCGGTACACGCAGTGGCACAACTCGCAGAAGGAGCGATGCAAGCATGTCTTGGCGGCCCCAGATTGGATCGCTCACGTTTCCCGTCGATATTAGGGAGGTTCTTCAATTTCATTGGTTTCACGCGGCCCGGCCCGTCAGACTGCGCCTGTGCTTACCGGCATCAAGAGTGTTCATTTCATTGGCATCTGCGGTTCGGCGATGGCGAATGCCGCGGCGGCAATGCAGGAGCGTGGCTTCGTGGTCACGGGGTCCGACCAGAATGTGTACCCGCCCATGTCCTCGTTTCTGGAATCCCGCGGCATCCACCTCCGCAGCGGCTATGCGGAGGCCCATTTAAACGATCGTCCGGATCTTGTCGTGGTGGGAAACGCCCTATCGCGTGGCAACCCGGAGGTCGAAGCCGTCCTGGAACGGAAACTGCGGTACTGCTCCCTGCCTGAATTGTTGAAGGAATATTTCATCCGTGGAAAACGCTCCCTGGTGGTTGCAGGGACTCACGGAAAGACAACAACCACGTCGCTCCTCACCTGGGTCTTCGAATCCGCGGGGTTGAATCCCTCATATCTGATCGGCGGAATCCCGGCGAACCTCGGACAGGGAGCGCGGTTTACGGACAGTTCCTGGTTTCTGATTGAGGGCGACGAATATGACACCGCGTTCTTCGATAAACGCAGCAAATTTATCCACTATCTCCCCGAAGTGGTTGTGCTCAATAATCTGGAGTTTGACCATGCCGATATCTTCGAGAATCTCGCCGCTATCCAGACGAGTTTTCGGCGGCTCATCAACCTGATCCCCCGGAACGGCCTCCTGCTTACGAACGGCGACGATCCGAACATCACCCCGCTTCTCGACATCACCCATTGTCCCTCCCGTCGTTTTGGTCTGGGGTCGGGGAATGATCTGCGAGCGGAGGGCATCGCCCTACGGGCGGAATCCTCGACGTTTCAGCTGGCTCCGACTCGCTTCGAGATCCCGCTGATCGGAGAACTAAACGTCCGTAATGCCCTCGCCGTCGCGGCCTGTGCCCGGCACTGCGGAATCACCGATATTCAGATTCAAAAGGGTTTTTCGACATTCCAGAGTGTGCGCCGGAGAATGGAGTTGCGAGGTGAGGTCAATGGCGTGGCCGTTGTGGATGATTTTGGACATCACCCGACGGCCATTCGCGAGACGCTCCGGGCGCTCCGGGTGCGATTTCCGGGCCGCCGGTTGTGGGCGGTCTTTGAACCCCGCTCCAACACCACTCGGCGAAATGTGTTTCAGCAGGAACTGGCCGACGCTCTCGAGCGTGCGGATCAGGTCTTAGTTGCGGGCGTCGCTCGGCTTGAGCAACTCAGAGCGGATGAGCGTTTAAATCCGGAAAAGCTGATGCAAGACCTCACCCTCGCTGGCATTCCGTCCGTCTACCTGCCCACCGTCGAGGCGATCCTGGATCATCTCGGTGCCCGCGTGAAATCGGGCGACGTGGTCTGTGTGTTTAGCAATGGAGGTTTCGGAGATATCCACAACCGCCTGCTGAAGCAATTGGCAGGCAACTGAATGGGGGCGCTTATTTAACCCTATGGCCGCCGCCGCCCGCATCGGCGACGCCGCAGCGTCGAGTATCACCCTGCGGACCGACACATACCATCGGGACATGTTGGAATTTTATCGCATATCCCGGGATGCCTATCGAAAATTGGGATGTAGATCCATCCCAACGAGCAAAGCAAAGCTAGCGATGAACAGCCCTTTCCAATGACCCCTTCGTTGCGCCACGCGATTGGCTTCGCTTTGCTCGTCCCGATCGTCGTTCTCGTTGCCGGAGCGGCGACCCCCTCCCTCTCCAGTCTCCCCAATGCGTCCGGCGTGATGGCTGGGCATGATCCGTCGGACATTCCCTTTCGGCGTGCGCCGATGGGCCTGTCGAGTCGCAGCATCGTCGTTTCCCTCGCGACGAACCTGCACGTGGCATTCGATGCACAACTCCTTCGCACGCACACCGTCTGGGAAGGCCCGCCGTTGAATCTTTTCGGCCCGCCCTTCAGCGGAAGCGCAACCCGGTTTCTCTGTAATTTTAGTGGCACTCCGCTTTGGGGAAGCCTTCCCCGCCAACCTTGGGAACTCGCCCGCACCAGCGGCGGCGACTTCGCCATGGTGACCACGCGCTTTCGTGGGTTAAGCACCCTGGACGGTTTAACCACTTTTCGGTACGAACTCGACCCCACCGACGGTGCAGCGGTACGGGTGCAGGAGACACCCCGGCGGGAACGGGTACTGTCGCGGGACGTCGTCGTCCGCCGCGTTCAAGTCACATCCCTCGCCGCCCCCGCTCGTTTCTTTCCATTCCACGGTGCTGGAGAAATCTTCCCGCTCCCGGGTGACGGAGGCTCGCTGGCGATTCGGCGGGGAAAAGACCTGCTCCTGGTGGCCGTGCGCGGTCTTGCGGCAAATGCTCTTATCGCACGCCGCGATGAAACGGCGCAGGTCGAGCGCGTCGAAAGTGAGCGCGACGGCAAAGGGCCCTACAGCGTGGTCGTCACTAACTTCGTCTCCGGCCCTCAGGTGCAGGTCGTCCTCACGCTCCCGCGGAGTTCGGCAGGGCAAGTTTTCGAAGTTGGCATGGTGGTGTGCGCCGATCCGGCCGAAGCGGTTGCGTTGTCGAATGCGTTTGTCTCAACGCGGGTCCAGCCAACAGATTACTTGTCGCGCACGAACGCGGAGCGGGACTCCTTCGTTCAACGTCCAACAATCCTTCTCCCCGACCCTGCGTTCGTGGATAAACTGTCCGGTGACGAAGCGTTTAGAATCGAGCATTTCTCTGTGCCGAAGGATATCAAACTGCTGGTGGGTGGCATGGACTTCCTGCCGAACGGAGACCTGGCGGTGTGCACCTACTCGGGCGAGGTATGGATCGTCGAAGGTGCCCAAGGCCCGCCCGCGCAGGCCCGGTGGCGGCGATTCGCGCGCGGGCTGAACGAACCGGGCGGTCTCAAGGTCCTCGATGGACAGGTCCATGTCGTGCAGAAGTGCGAACTGACGCGCCTCATTGACACCGACAGCAACGGCGAGGCCGACCTGTTCGAGTGTCTCAGCGACGGCTGGGGTTATACGGGCAACTATCACTCGTTTGCAACCGGCCCTGCGCTCGATGCCCTGGGAAATCTCTACGTCGCGGTTACCGGGCATCGTACGATCTACGACGTGCCATACATGGGCTGGTGCCTCCGCGTTTCACCCCAAACTTCCCGAGCCACGTTGAGCGCTCAAGGTTCGCCCGCCGGCGAGCCTTTCCCTTTCGCGCTTGGCCAGGCGGAGCCATTCTGCTCCGGCCTGCGCGTGCCCAATGGCCTCGGTACGCATGCGGGCGACCTCTTCATGACGGACAACCAGGGGCACTGGATCGCGGCGAACAAGTTGAATCACTTGCAATCCGGAAAATTCTACGGCCACCCGTCGTCGCGGCCCGCTCCCCGCGCGCAGTTTGATGGCGACTCGAACTTCACACCGCCTGTGGTGTGGTTTCCGTATGCGTGGGTCCGTTCCGCCAGCGGCATCGCCTCCATCACGGACGACCGCTTCGGGCCATTCCGGGGACAAATGCTGGTCGGTGAATTTCAAAACGCGAGTGTGTTCCGGGTTGCACTGGAGAAAGTCAACGGGGAGTGGCAGGGCGCAGTCTTTCCCTTCTTGAAAGGATTCGCCTCCGGCGTAAACCGGCTCGCCTTCGGTCTCGATGGCAATCTCTACGTGGGCGGCTTGCGCATGGGCCATTGGACGAGCATTGCGCCGCAACCCTCCTCGCTCGACCGCGTGCGCTTCACCGGAAAGACGCCGTTCGAGATCCGGGAAGTTCACGCGCGTCCGGACGGCTTTGAACTCGTTTTCACGCAACCGGTGGACTTCGCGAGTGCCGGCCTCGCGGACAATTGGGATGCTTTGCAATACACCTACGGATACAGCGGAAAACACAACGCACCGGAAAAGGACCGTGACGAAAAAATCCCCGGCCCACCCATGCACGTGACGGAGGCGGTCGTGGCTGCCGATGGACTGACGGTGCGTCTGCGCACCGCAGGACATCAACCGCGCCATGTAATTCGAGTTCGGGCGCTGGACGTGAAGAACGTGGACGGCAAAGAACTGCGGAACGACACGTTCCACTATACGTTGAATTCTCTGCCGTAAAATGCGGCGTGACACGTTTGCCACAAGCAACCCGGCGGCGTTTGGTGTCCCGGCTTTAGCCGGTTCCGAGGCACACGCTAAAGCGTGGACACCGAACAGCGGTTTGGTGTCCACCCTTCGGGGTGTCCGCTCGGTGTCCACGCTTCAGCGTGTTCGTCTTCATAATTCCGCATTGTCCCAGCCTTTCCCGTAACCAAGAATCGGGTATTCCCTCCAAATCCGCGCTGCCTCGTCGTGGCCCATTTGCGCCAGATACTCGACGGCGCTGGAATAGGGCCAGTCCTGCCAACGCTGGACGTAACCGTGATGCACGGCGTTGTTGTGGACGTAATTGAGGGTGACCGAAAAATGGCGGTCGTTGCGCATGTAGCGCTCCGCCGCGCCGCACCAGACCTGCCGTCCGCGGGTCTGTTCCTCGCCGTTCCAATCAAACGAAAGCCGCCCGTGCATCCGGCCCAGATCCGCCAGGACGTCCAGGATCACCGTGGTTTCAATGAGGGCATGGTAATGATTGGGCAGCACGCACCAGGCGTGAATCTGGGCGGCGCACTGCCCCAACGTGGCGAGCAATGTGCCGCAGAATGATTCCATCCGCTCCCGGCTGTGACCGATGTGAGGGCGGTGCTCGAAACAGGCGGCAGTGAGGTGGTAGCGGGTCTTCTCGCTCGCGCGGTGGGGCGGACGATGCCACGGCAGGGCCTGCCGCTTGCGCCAAGCTAGGAGATCCTCCCGCTGCATGGGAGTCAGCTTGCGCCAGATGTAGGTGGGTTGGCCCATTTTGGTTCGGTGTCCACGCTTCAGCGTGTTTGGGTGATAGGTGACACGCGAAAGCGTGCATACCAAACTGACACGCTGAAGCGTGGACACCGAACGTTCACGCCGTGACCTCATCGAGCGATTGCATGTTGTCGTCTTCGAGGCGCTTGATGTCGATCTCGATGACTTCCAGCGGGCGCGGCCTTGAGTTCCTGGGCGCTCAGGCGCACGTCGCGCTCGCACTCGCGGTCGAGGGTGCGCAGTTCGGTGAGGAACGCCTTGCGGTCTTGGAAGAGCTTTTTCGGGGTGGCTTTGCCGAAGGCGCGGAGGAGATTGCAGATGTTCCAGATGAAGCGGGCGATTTGGGAACGGGTTTGGGCGGGCATGATTAAGAGGGGAAGCGACAAAACTAGTCGGCAGTATCCCCACAGCCCTTTTCAAGCTCAGCTTTCGCAATGTCCGTTGCTGGTAGGGTAATCCGATGCATTCGGGGAACAAATTAGGCTGCGCTGGAGGTTACGGAATTCTTCATTGAGGCGGCGGATGGTTTCCCGGTCGGGGGTAGTTGCAGACAGGGTGAAGGTCTCCGGTCCCAAACAGGCAATTGGCGGAGGGGGAGGGATTTGAACCCCCGGTACCCTTGCGAGTACGCCTGATTTCGAGTCAGGTGCCTTCAACCGCTCAGCCACCCCTCCCCATTACTCATTCGCCGGCCCCGCTTACGGCCCTCGGGACAACGCCGACCGGCAGACATGTAAGGGTCTCGGAGCGATTCGACAAGAGCAACGTTTGACGAGGTGCCAAAATGGATGGACCTGGATTCGGGATCGAACGGTCGAACTCGGATCGACTTTCCAGCGGTGGATGTGTTTCCCTCGATCCCTGTGAAACAATCGATTGTGACGTTGGACATGGAAGGGGTGTTAACCCCGGAAATCTGGATTGCCGTCGCCGAGAAAACGGGGATTGCGGACCTCTCCCGCACCACCCGGGACGAGCCGGACTATGACAAGCTGATGCGGTACCGGATTGAGATTCTCGATCGCCACGATATCCGCTTATCGGATATCCAGGCGGTTATCGCGACTCTGCCGCCGCTGCCCGGGGCCGTTGATTTTCTGCAAACATTGCGGACACGAAGCCAGGTGATCATTCTCAGCGACACGTTTGAACAATTCGCCCAGCCGCTCATTCGGCAGATGGAATGGCCCACGCTTTTTTGTCACCGGCTGGCAGTGAAGGATGACCGGATCACGGGATACACGTTGCGGATGGCCGACCAGAAGGGGCAGTCCGTACGGGCTCTGCAATTATTGAACTATCAGGTGCTGGCGGCGGGCGATTCGTACAACGATACGGCGATGTTGAAGCAGGCCGACCACGGTTTTCTGTTTCATGCACCGGAGAACGTGAAGCAAGCGTTTCCTCAATTCCCTGCATTTGAGGAGTACGCCGATCTGCTCGATGCGATCGTCGGACGACTCACCTAGCTCGTGGCCGGCAATGGCGAAAACTCCTGGCGCCGAGCCTCGGGCGGAGTAGGTGCCGGCGTGGAGCGAGTCTCGGGCGCGGCGGGAAAACAGAGCGACGATGCGTGCCAGCGCGGTGTGTGGTGCTGACGAAACTCAATTCCCAGTTGGGATCCCACGAGGGCGCGAACGACGCGAAGTCCCAAACCCAAGTGATGCTCGCTGGCACCTCGAACGCCCACCTTCACCGCATTGAGCACAGTCAGCCAGACGCGCCCGCGCCGCTTGACGAGGCGGAGCCGGACATCACCCTGCCCGTGAACATGCGCATTGGTGAAGAGAGCGTGCAGGATCTGGGTGCAATGCTTGCGATCGCTTTCGGTGATGCATCCCGGCTCGGCACTAAGCTGAAAGTCCCTCCCTTCCTCCTCCGCGAGCATCCGAAAGTCACTGGCGATATCTCCCACGAGCTCATTGAGATCCAGGACGTCCTGCATCCAGAGAAGACGGCCCTGCTCGGCCTTGGCAATAAGCAGAGACTGATCAATGACGTGTGTCAGGCGCTGAAGTTCGGACTGCACCTCCTCGGCCAGTTCGGGGTCAATTCTTCCTTCGGACGTTTCCAGTTTCAGGCGAACGATCGTCAAGGGTGTGCGGAGTTCATGGGCCACTTTCGCCGCGTATTCGCTCATCTCGGCAAACGAACCCTGCAGCCGGGCCAACATCTCATTCAAATGATGGGTCAGATCGCGAAATTGCTCATCGGCCTCCGGGAGGTGAACCCGTTGTGCCAGGTTTCGCGGGCCGACGGCCTGCAGTTGCGAGTTCAGAAAATCGATGGGACTCAGTGATTTCCGGGCAAGCCAATAGCCCAGGACCAGCAGAACGAGAAGCAGCGGCAACGCGTAGGTGAGTGTCGCCGTCACCAGCGAATTCATGATCTCGCTGATTTCCTGCTCCGAATAACTTCCCCGCACGAACCAGTCCTCCGGGGAATTCGATTCCGTTGCTGCCGACTTTTGCAGCAGTTCCATGCGCAAGTGCCTGTAGCACAGCTGGATAAAAAGAATGCTTACAGCCAGGAAGCTGAGGGCAAACCACAGCGTCAGACGGATTCGGAGGGATCTCATGGCGCCTCTTCGCGGAGGGCAAAGCCGACTCCGCGTACAGTGTGAAGTAATGGCCTGAGGCCCGGCCGGTCAATCTTTTTGCGCAGATAGTTAACGTAAACGTTGACAACGTTGGTCTGGGAATCGAAGTGCTGATCCCAGACGTGCTCGACGATGGCTGTCTTGCTGACCGCCTTTGGCGAACTGACCATCAGGAATTCGAGCAGCGCATACTCTCGATTGGTGAGTTCAATCTCCTCATTGGTCCGCCGGGCTTTGCGACTGAGGAGGTCCAACTCAAGATCCCCGACGCGAAGCACATTCACCGGGCTCGGCCGCTGACGCCGTAACACTGCGCGAACCCGGGCCAGGAGCTCCGTCAGAGAAAACGGCTTGGTCAGGTAGTCGTCCGCCCCGGCATCCAATCCGCGTACGCGGTCCTCGATTTCGCCCCGGGCGCTTACGAAAATCACCGGGGTGACGAGATTCTTCTTCCGCAGGTGCCGCACGACCGTGAAGCCATCTTTTCCGGGCATCATGACGTCGAACACCATGATGTCGTAGGGGTTAGTCTCCGCGAGCCATTGGGCTTCATCGCCGTCGTTCGCCACATCCACGGAGTAGCCCTCCGACTTCAACCCCTGGGCCATCTGTTCGGCTACTTTAGGCTCATCTTCGGCAATTAAAATGCGCATGACACGTACGGGGCTTAAGAGTGCTCTCACGGAGTGTTACCGGAGTGCTCCTGGAAATCACTACTTTTTACGCTTAATGTCTCTGATCCTTCGCTCGAACCAAGCATTACCGGGTCGGTGCCCCCCTAATAAGAGGGAGTGGTCGGAGGCTGTTCCCATCCTCGCAGTCAGCGTATTGGCTTGTCTTCGCCGTTCTGGATGGAATCGTTTGGCCGTTCCGTTTTAGGAAAATTCGATGCACGATTTGACCGCGATTCTGCTCTGCGGAGGTAAGGGTGAACGGCTCAGGCCGTTTACCGACCATTCCCCGAAACCGCTCGTCCCACTTGCAGGGCGCCCAATTCTCCAGTACCTGATCGAGCAACTTGAAGCGGGTGGGCTGCAACACTTCGTGGTGTGCACCGGCTACAAATCCGCGGCCATTGAATCATTCCTGGATCAGCAGGTCCGGCCCCGCCGCCCGGTCAGAACGGTGGACTCCGGAGAAGATGCCGGGATTACGGACCGGATCCGGGATGCCCGCAAACACTGCCTGGGACCCGCTTTGGTGTGCTACGGTGACACGCTTGCCAACGTGAGTATTCCCGCTCTTCAAGCACGCCACCGTGAGGCGGGCACCGCCGCCACGGTGACGGTGCACCCGCTTCGCAGTCCGTTCGGGATTGTCGATTTTGACTCCCAGGGGCGAGTGACGGCCTTTCGGGAAAAGCCTCTCCTTCCGTACTGGCTTAACATTGGATTCTTGCTGCTCGAACCCGCCGCTCTTGCTCTGCTGAGCGAGGATCTTGACATGGTCGGGTATCTCAGCCATCTCACTGCGACCCGGCAGTTGTCGGTCTACCGGCACGAGGGGCGACATTTGACCGTCAACGATGAGAAGGAACGGGTCGCCGCGGAGGCGGAGGTGGTGCATCTCTTCAATGTTTAGGGTTTGGACCCATCCGAGTCAGGTCATGGCCCTGCCGCCCAGGGCAGTTTCAAGATTTTGACTTTAAGGAGGCAGGTGAAACAAAAGACGATGTAAAACTGGACAAAACTCGCTGACTTTATTTAACTGCCGGCATGGCCGAGCCTTTTACGCTACCCGAGCACGAGCAACAAACGCTTTT
>CAMAUY010000042.1 GCA_945861565.1 Akkermansia muciniphila | reverse complement strand
AGAAGGCCGCACCTCGGCGGGGGCGGCGAACCCAGCGTCGCCCTCGCCCATCTCGGAAATACCCCTCAATCACTGTGCGGTTTTCAAATCGGCACTTTCACACGGTTTTCAGACCGTCCTCCGCACCCCATCTCATTTTACTGGATAGTCCGCCAGCAATGGAGTGTGAATAATAGTGCCGCGGGCACTTCGGACCCAATGCTACGTTGGATGCATGGAATGTTCGTAATTGTCCGGCGGCGCCGTTGTGTGGACGGCGACACCGTCGCGGGATACGATTAGGCAAGGACTCCATTCAGGGCCACACGAAGACCCAAGATCGCCTTTACTCGGTGGCTCTCAAGAGTCGCTCTAGGGACAATGCAAGCGTCGTGCTGCAACCTTTCGAGCTTTTCGGCACTCAGCGGCAATTGCTCTACCGGAATACCCATTTCCTCTACGATTTCGCCTATTTTTGAACTTCGGACAATGGCGGCAACTTTACGGCCAAGCCAAGCGGCGGCCATCAATCCATGGTAACGTGAGCTTATCACTGTCTCGCAGTGCGCAAGGGGCTTGAGCAGATCGTGCAGTAACCCCTTACGATAGTCGGGGAGCAGAAGAGGTGCCTTCCGACGGACGGGGGACCATGGCCAGGGGGCCAGCGTGGCATAGATGCCAGATTCAAAATTCGGATACGGGCGTACATCGTTCGCAACGAAGGCGATTGGCTCGCGGCACTTAAGCACAAAGCGCTTGATCTGTGCGAGGTCCGGCGGGCTGAGTGTGTCAACGGTGACGTTCAAGCCGATACCGTACCGACGAGGCATTTGCTCCACTGCCATCGCGATGTCCGGAATTCCTATATGCGCGAGATCGCCTCCGTCAATTACGCGTGCCTGTGGTACGCCAAGCATCTCCGTAAGAATGTGCGAACTGCGCCGGTCTCGCGTCAGAATAAGGTCAAAGCAGTTGGCAATTGTAGAGAAGGAGTTCTTGTGCGTCGCGATTTCGCTCTCTGCACCGACACCCAGAAGAAGTTTACGAGGGTAACTAGAGAGCCGTTGCCTTTGTGCTTCGAGGTACTCCAAGAACCATGGGCCACTTGTGATCTGGAATGGGGTGTCTCCCACTCCTAACCAAAGCTCACCATTCTTGCTCCATCTGGACATCTCGTCAACGGAGCTCCAGCTGATTTCAGGAAATCGTCTTCTTTGAGAAGCGAGATCAAATGCGCTGACGCCTCTGAGGATGTAGCTTCCTTCGGGAGCAATTGTCTTAAGTCCCTGCAGGAAACCAGCGAGCATCAAATCGTCGCCGATATTCCCGGAGCCATAGAAATGGAAACCAAGATCGATCTGGGCGGGGATCATGTTCGCGACGTATTGCGCACTGCCGTTCGGTCAAAGACAAATATATGGTGCAGGTCGGCGGCAACCTTTTGCTCCACTAGCACCATTCCCCGCATTCGGAAAAGCCGAATTAACTCGGCGTGAGTGAGGTCGTTTACCCACGCCATGGCTCGCCGTTTCGTGCGATCGGGATACTGCTCAACTGAATTGTAAGAAATTACGCAACGCTCGACGTGGGTCGCTATCTCTGAAATAAACCACTCATATTCTTTTAGGTATTCGAGACAGCCGCTCACGACGGCAACATCGGCCCGGATTGACGGAAATTCTCTCTTGTTGAAATCACAAACGATGGTGTCTGTTGATCGCTGCGTGTAATCCACTGGATAATACTGTTCGCCTGAAAAGTAGTCTTTGAGCCACATCTTTCCGCATCCGAGATCCAGAACCGAGGCGCCCGGAGGTATGAGTGTGGCTATTTCTGAGATCCGTGCTCGCCACGCCTGATCAAAGTGCTCTACTTCGGCCCAGTGTTGCGGACTGCCTTTCCCGAAAACCCGTCCTCGGAGAAAGCGAAGTCCGCGTAACAGAAAGGTTCCCATACGCGACGATGAAAGATAAGTGTTCCGAATAAATATCAGTTGTTTGTCTAACATATGTATGGTCTCACGGCACAAAATTCTGTCTGGTCAGCATTGTTGGCTAGCGTTGCGGCAACTGGCTCGACAATTGATGAGCGAGCGTGATAGCGCTACGACTCAGATTGAGCGAGTCATCGACGTAGTCAAACAGATCGGCCATCGACACATCAAGCAACCTTACAGTTTCAGTCGTCGGGTTCACAAGACTTCACACTGAGTTGGCCATGCCGTTATGAGAAGTTATCCAGAAGGTTCTAGGAGTGGTGATAGAAAAATTCGAGACCAAAAATTAAGTTAAGCACCGAATATCCGTAAGGAGATTATGATTGTCAGACTGCAGTGGATCAGTCGATCTCATCTCAAGTTGGAGGTCGCGGGCTCTGAGGAGCCAGATGGCACCGGTCCAGAGCGCGAGTCCGATCCACTCGTCGCCCTGGTCGCATCCCGAATCCCGGCAAAATGCAGTGAGGAATCGCATCACTCTTGGAAAAAACGCTTGTCGTATCGCCGTGCGTTTGCCTTGATTCGCGTCCCCTGACGGGAAAACATCGTCCGGGCACTCGGTGGTAGGATGCCGGAGTGGTCAATCGGAACAGACTGTAAATCTGTCGAGCTAACGCTCTTCGGTGGTTCGAATCCACCTCCTACCACCACTGCTTTTCTGAACGTTGCGCAGCTCCAGGGGTCTGACCGGAGATCCAGTTCTCAAAATGAGCAGTAAAAGCCCACGGATTGCCAAACGGGTCGCTTCCCTGTCGGGGAGATCTCTCGATCCTCACTACCTGGGTTTTTTCAGTTGCTTTAATGATTCCCTATTTTTTGAAGCGCACGATGTCCTCGAAGCGCTGTGGCTTCGAGAGGGGAAGGCCGCCGCAAATTACGCCTTCTACAAAGGATTGATCCAACTGGCCGGTGCCTTTGTTCATCTGCAGAAAAACCGACTGGGTCCGGCGGTGGCCCTCTTCAATCTCGCGGAGTCCAATCTCGCCCGGTATCCGAGCCTTCATGAATCGGTCGATGTGCCGGCGATCCTCGAGTTGATTGCACGCTGGCGAAGTCAGATTGTGGACGCCAACTTCCGTCGAAATCCGCTGGCGCTGGGAGAACTTCCGAAACTCGAGCCTCCCGACGACGAACCAAACTAGTCTACGCCTGCCAACGCGTGGACAACCCGCTCGCGGTGGGTTATTCAATCGGATCCTAGTAGTGCACGCCGATTGACTTCACGTGCCCCGCGATTGTCGCCACTTGTCGAGGCCGACCGCGAAGACGATCACCAAACCGATGATGATCTCCTGCACATAGGTCTCCCAACCAATCTGTTGAGTTCCGCTGCGCAGGACAGCCATGGTCAATGCCCCCAGCAAGGAACCGGAAACGCTTCCGGTACCGCCATTGAGACTGGCTCCCCCTATGACCACGGCCGCGATAATATCGAGTTCAAGGCCATTGGCAGCCGTTGGATCACCCAGGCTGAGGCGCGCATTCTGCAGCAGGCTCGCGAAGCCAAAAAGTAATCCAGCAACGGTGTAGACCCCAAGTTTGACCCACGCGACACGCACGCCGCTGAGCCGGGCGGCGGATTCATTCGAGCCGATGGCAAACAAATACCGCCCAAAAACCGTTCGTCGCATCAGCACCGCGATGAGCATAGCCAGTCCGAGCGAGGCCCAGACCCCGGGCGGCAGGGGCAGCAGTTGGTCTGGATTGATCGGATCTAACAGGCGTCCCAATGTGGCATTCTCGGGATTGGGTACCGTCTGTTTGCCCGAAATCCATTTCGCGGATCCGCGCAGCACACCCATCGTGCCAAGGGTCACGATGAACGGAAGCATGCGAAAACCCGCTATGATTCCTCCATTCAAGCAGCCCACAAAGCCCCCAAGAATCATGGTTGCCGCAATCGTTCCGGCCGTTGACCAACCCGCATTCAAACACCGGGCCGCAACCACACTCCCCAACGCCACCATCGATCCAACACTCAGATCAATGCCTCCACTGACGATGATGAGCGTCATCCCCAGCGCTCCAACCGCGACGATTGCCGTCTGGACAAGAATCGTCTTGCAGTTTCCGCCGGTAAAAAAGACAGGCCGGACCTCAGGGTACAAAGCGATCAGCCCCAATACCAGCAGCAGTCCGAGCACCGGCCCAGCCGTCGATAGAAGTCGGCGGAAGGTCATTCCTTGAGGTAGCGGCTCAAGGGAGGATGGAGGAGTTCATGGATATCGGTCTGTTCCATATTGTCCCGGGTCACTAATTTGACTCCCGTATCGATCCGCTTCTCGACTTTCCGGCCCTCGAGATGCTCGACCAGCGACAGGACGGCTTTATAGCCCATGTAGACCGGATTCTGGACAACCAGCGCCTGGACATCTCCGTTTTTAAGGTCATTGACGGACTGAGATCCCGCGTCAAAACCGACCATCTTGACCTTCCCGCCCGCCTTGCCAATGTCGCGCAGAGCCTTGGCCATCGCAATGGTGGGCGGCTCGGCCGGGCAGAAAATTCCATTCACCTGGTTGCCAAACCGATTGAGGAGGTTCTGTGACGCCTGGTACGCCGTCTCGCGAGTCGGCCCCGCGTACTGATCCGCCGATCAGCACGATTCCGGGATGCTTCTTGAGGGCATCCAGGAATCCCGCTTCCCGAGCCTCCGTGCTGGCTGATCCAACGGCGTAGCGCAGTAAAATGACATTCCCGCGGCCCTCCAGCAGTTTGGCCAGTTGCTCCCCTGCGAGCTGTCCACCCAAAAAATTATCCGTCGCGACAAAGCTAACATACTGGTCCGACTTGAGGTCCGAATCCATGACCACCACAGGGATTTTGGCGCGGACGGCACTGCGTACTGGATTGACAAGTGCGTGCGAATCGAGCGGAGCAAGGACGATGCCACTGACCCGCCGGGTGGTGAAATTCTCGACCACCTGGATCTGCTGCTCCCGGTCGTCCTCGCGCAACGGGCCCTTCCAAAACAGCTTCACAACGGTTCCCTTGGCGGCGAGTTCCTGCTCGGCCTTCACCGCTCCGGCGTGAATCGATTTCCAGAACTCGTGAGTTGTCCCCTTGGGGATGACCGCAATGGTGTATTCCTTTGCAGAAACAGCTCCCAACATGAGGAGTCCGGACGTAATGGCAAACAGGGTATTCACGCCCCCGACCGTAAGGAAGTGGCCCAGAAGGTTCAAGCGGGTAGATGTTCCCCAAATCCTCGCCGACGGGTGAGCGGGATGCCCGCAGCGACCCACCTTGCTTGCGCTCGAGGGCTTTGTTCTCTGAAAAACGATGCTTGCCCTCCCAATGCCATTTTGCTAACCACTGTATCAGATTCTCCGAACAGCTCTGGCTTGGGGGCGGATTCCCTGAATGCACGGAGTCGCCCGCCCGCGGTAGTGCTGTCCAATGAATGAGCCGATATGAATATGATTTCACGCCGCCGCCGCTCGCACGCCTTCACCCTCATTGAACTGCTGGTAGTTATCGCGATCATCGCGATCCTCGCCGGCATGCTGCTCCCAGCGCTTTCCCGCGCGAAGGAGAAGGGCAAGGGTGCCCGCTGTCTGAGCAACATCCGCCAGATCGGCCTCGCCTATTTCATGTATGGGGAAGACAACCGCGATGATATGGTAGCCCTCTACCTTTTTTCGACGGCACCCTCCAACGCTCTCATCCAGGGGGGTGTTACTTGGTGGGTGGACCTGATGCGCAGCGCCCTTCAAGGGACCAACATCATCGCCTGCCCGTCCGTGCGAAACGGATTCGGGATTGCCATGAATCATCCGGAATTGACGGCTTGGGCGGATAGTTCCAGACCGAAGCTTTCGAGTATCAAAAAGCCGAGCGAATCGGTTCCAACCGCGGACGCCGGATTGATCGTCAATACGCGTGAAAAGGATCCCGATCAATGGGTGGAAAAGCCGAACGCCCCGTTCATGTATTGGCGGACACCGACGAATCTCGGGTGGTATGATTCGGAGCCTCATCGCCCCGTCAATCGGCACGGCCGCACGGGCAACATGGGATTTGTGGACGGCCACGGGGAGGCAAAGCGTGTGAGTTCGCTCGGGTTGCAGTTCTTCCCTGGGAAGGACCCCGCAGGAAGAGCTGCCAGCGGTGTTACGTGGCTTGGCGGCAATGAGCGGTACGATTCCCGGTGGATGTGGGATCGCGAGTAGGCGGATGCCCACACCGCATGGACCGCAAGCCGTTCACCGCCCTCCTCGTCGCCTTGATCGTTCTTGGCGTTGGGGCGACTTGGTATCAACTGAGTCGTTCGCCACGCATCAATATGGACCCGTACCAAGCGTTGGGCGAAATCAGCGGCGAGGAAGTTTCGAAGCTGCTTCATCATCAAGGTCGCATCGTTCTCGTGCGGGACGATCCCGGTGGCGAAAAAGATCCGGTCATGGATGCCCAACTGGTCGCCTTTCGGTCGTCGCTCAAGCGTAAGGGCAAGGTGTCTATCGACGCGGTC
Source organism: Akkermansia muciniphila (assembly GCA_945861565.1). Lineage (GTDB taxonomy): Bacteria > Verrucomicrobiota > Verrucomicrobiia > Limisphaerales > UBA9464 > SIBK01. The sequence continues at coordinate 33,048 of CAMAUY010000042.1, read as the reverse complement.
GAAAATGTCAAAATGGACCCGTTCACCCGCATGGGGACCGGAGGCGCGGTGCCCGGGAATGTTCTAATGGCCATCCGGGCAAGGTACACGGAGGCCCAGGCGTTGGTGCTCTTCATGCCATTTCCACCGTTGCCGGACTCCGAGGTCGCAGGCCTCCGTGGCAGCAAGACCCGCACGGTCGTGATCTCAGCGGCCACTCCCGGCTACCGTGAAATGCTGCGCTCGGGTGCGATCGATCTTGCAATCCTACCCCGTCCCGCGACGGATGAAAAAGCGGGAGCAAAACCTCCGGGATCCACCCGCGAACGATTCGATCAAGAATACCAGATCGTCACGCCGGACAAGGCGAATCAAGTGCCTTTCTGACCGGGAATTGGAGAACTTCGCTGCCCTTGAACCGGATCTCTCTGGGCGGGGCTGGCGTCCTTCCGGCGAGGTCTGCACAGACGGCCAACTCCCCTCCTGCGGATCAAGCCAGCAGACCGTGCACCACTTCGCCGTGAACATCGGTGAGTCGGAAATCACGGCCCTGAAATCGGTAGGTCAACTTCGTGTGATCGAACCCGAGGAGATGGAGTAGCGTGGCGTGGAAATCGTGAACGTGCACCTTGTCCTTGACGGCGTTGAATCCGAGGTCGTCGGATTCACCCCACGTGATGCCAGGCTTGAATCCGCCACCCGCCACCCAATAGCTGAAGGCATTCGGATGATGATCCCGGCCATCATTGCCCCCCTGCACCATGGGCGTCCGGCCAAACTCACCCCCCCAGACCACAATGGTGTCTTCGAGCAATCCCCGTTGCTTCAGGTCCCGTACGAGCGCGGCGGAGGCGCGATCGGTCGCCAGACAGTTTTTCTTGAGGTCGGCGGTAAGGTTTCCGTGCTGATCCCAGGATTCGTGAAAAATCTGAACGAACCGTACCCCGCGCTCGATGAGCCGGCGGGAAAGCAGACAGGCGTTGGCGAAGGAACTCTTTCCAGGCTCGGCACCGTACATCTCGAGGGTTTCCTTCGATTCACGATTGAGATCCATCAGCTCGGGAGCGCTGGCCTGCATGCGATAGGCCATTTCGTACGAGTTAATCCGGGTGGAAATCTCGGGATCCCCGACCACGCCGAGCCGCTGTTCATTCATGCGGCGGACGGTGTCGAGCGTATCCCGCTGCAGTTCGCGATCGATGCCGGGCGGGTTGTTGAGGAACAGGACAGGTTCGGCGCCATTTCGAAACAGGATGCCGTTGTGGACCGTTGGGAGGAACCCGGAGCCCCAACAGGACTGTCCGCCGCTGACTCCCTTGTTGCCGGTGCTGAAAACCACAAATCCGGGCAGGTCGGTGGACTCGCTGCCGAGTCCGTAAGTCACCCACGAACCAAAGCTGGGCCGACCGAACTGTTGCGACCCGGTGGTCATGAAAATTTGGCCCGGGGCGTGATTGAAGGCATCCGTATGCATCGAGCGGATGACGGTGATGTCGTCGGCGACGGTGGCGAGATGAGGCAGGACTTCGGAAAGTTCCTGTCCGCTACGGCCGTGTTTGGCGAACTTGAATTTGGGCCCGAGCAGAGTTGAATTCGGGTTAATGAACGCTGCGCGGTAGCCCTTGAGCAGTTCGGCGGGAGGAAGTTTTCCGTTGAATTTGGTTAACTCGGGCTTGTGATCGAAAAGTTCCAGGTGGCTGGGCGCCCCGGCCATGAAGAGGTAGATCACCCGCTTCGCCCGCGCCGGCTGCGGGGCCTTTTTCGGAGCGAGCGGATTGAGCGCATCGGCGGCGGCGGCGAGCCGGCGACCGAGGAGGGACTGCAAGGCGATGGATCCGAGCCCGACACCGCAGTCGCGGAAAAACCATCGGCGGGTGAGGAATCGCTTTCGCTCCTCGAAGAGTGAACCGGACAACGGGAGTGGATTCATGGGTGGATTACTCCTTCGTAATGCTTTCATCGAGATTGAGGAGGACACGACTCACCGCGGTATAGGCGGCGAGGGTCGTTGGAGTCTCGCCAGCCGGCAGATTCACCGGCTTTTCATTCCGTCCGGTGGCCAACTCAGCGGCGCTGACCCAGCCGTCGGCCAACCGCTGGCGTGCCTTGGCCAGCAGTGACAGCAGTTCGTTTTTTTCCATCTCACTCGGCGGGCGGCTTAGGACCCGACGAAAGATGTGGCTCACCCGGTCCGCATCGGAAGGGCCGACCTCCGAGAGAGCCCGGGTGGCGAGGGCTCGCGCACATTCCATGAACACGGGTTCGTTGAGCGACGTCAGTGCCTGCATCGGCGTGTTCGAGCGGACGCGGCGGACGCATGAAAAGTCGCCATTGGGCGTGTCGAAATTGGCCAACACCGGGTAGGGCGTCGAGCGGCGACGGAAAGTATATACGGCTCGGCGATAACGCTGGGAATTGGTCACCTCGATCCAGTTGAAGGGGCCATAGCTATTGGGTGGATTAAAGAGCGAGGCGGGTGCGGGTGAGAACACACCGGCCCCCCCCATCTCGGGATTCAGGAGACCACTCGCGGCCAGCGCCGCATCGCGGACGATCTCGCCTTCGACCCGGAATCGAGGCCCCCGTGCGAGGAGGCGATTGTAGGGATCTCGGGCGTATAGATCGGGAGTGACGCGCGAGGATTGGCGATAGGCTTGTGAACTGACAATCACCCGGTGCAGATGCTTGATGGACCAGGGTGTTCCGGGAGATTTGAATCTTAAGCTCGGTTCCATGAACTCGAGGGCGAGCCAATCGAGCAGTTCCCGGTGCGACGGTGCGGGTGCCTGCAGGCCCAGGTCTTCCACGGTTTCCACAATGCCGGTCCCGAAGTACGCCTGCCATGTCCGGTTGGCAAAAACCCGGGCGGCGGTGGGGGACTTCCGATCGACCATCCAGCGGGCGAGTGTAAGGCGGGATGAATCCGCCTTCTCGGGGAGCGAATGCAGGAAGGCCGGGACCCCGGCGGCGACCTCCTTGCCAGGCTTCAACCAATCGCCGCGCTTGAACATCATCGTACCGCGTCTCTCGTCACCCGGACCATGGCTTTGACGCGCGAGGAGCGAGAGCGTGACCGCGCCTTCGGGGTATTCGCGGGCCCACGCACTGATGCGGTCATTGAACTCCTTGAACTCCGGCACGGTGGTTCGCCAGTAGCCGAAGACAACGGCGACTTGCGCCGGGCTGCGTCGATCCCGTGGCGTCTCGAATATCGTGCGCACCGCGGCGGGCAATGGGTCCGCGACAACGTTGGTGGCTGCCGTCACGCTCAGCCGAAAACGGCCGAGGTTGTGGTTCATATTATCGTCAGAATTCCAACCGCCATGATTCTGCATCAGTTTGAAATTCAGGACGGCTCCGGTCGGGAATGCGATCGGCTGCTCGGGCAGAAACACAGCCTTGCGGGGCACATTCCGGCGCCCGGGCCCAGCGTCGATTCCCCAGGCGGTATCATCCTTGCCATCAATGGCAAATTCGATAGGGCCGTACGGCCGGCGTTTACCCGATTTGTTGTCAAATTCCGGTTCCAGGTCTTTCTCCGCATTGGCGAAGTCGGCGGTGGCCTTGATAAACTTTACGGCGAGTTTGTTCGTCGGATTCGTCGCATCAACCGCCTCCACATTGAATTCACTCAAGGCGCACATCCCCTTGATCGAACGGCCCGGACCGTTGCATGGGAGATTGGGATCATTCAGGTATTCAAGCCGGAACGCACCCACGGACGGCAATGAATTGGTGCCGCGAAAGTGAGCGGTCCACCGCGTCGGCGCATAACTCGCCGCCCGGATCGACCCATCGCTATATTGGTAAAACCGTTCGCCATTGTCGCTGGCGTTGACGCAGGGGACGACTTGCCACTCCGGTTGGTCCGCTCTCACGGAATCCTCCCAGCGTGCCATCCGTTCGAACCAATCCGGGGTCACTTCCTGGATGCGTCGTTCCTCCTCTTGCGTCCGGCGACGGATGTCCGCGATCTGGAGGTGCTCGTCTGGAGCGTACGAAATCAGCGTGGCTTCGTGGTCGTTGTTGAGGTAGGCGAACAGCCGGTAGTACTCCTCTTGCGAAATTGGGTCGAATTTATGCGAATGACACTGGGCGCACTGAATCGTCAATCCAAGAATGCTCTTCCCAATGCAGTCCATCCGGTCAAAAAGGCCATCGGTGCGAAATTGCTCCGGATCGACGCCGCCTTCCTCGTTGAGCATGGCGTTACGGAGAAATCCCGTGGCGACCCGTTGATCTTCCGTTGCGTTCTCCAATTGATCACCGGCGACTTGTTCGATAATAAACCGGTCGTAGGGAAGGTCGCGATTGAAGGCCTGAATCACCCAGTCGCGGTATCTCCAGTTGAACCGGGCCTTGTCCTTCTCGAACCCATCGGAATCCGCATAACGGGCCGCATCCAGCCACTGGCGCCCCCACCGTTCACCATACTGCGGTGATGCCAGCAGCTTTTCGACCACCTTTTCGTACGCGTCGGGCGTCGTGTCGGCGACAAAGGCGTCCGTCTCGGAGATTGTCGGCGGTATTCCGACCAGGTCGAAATGGAGGCGGCGGAGCAGCGTGATGCGGTCGGTCTCCGGTGCGAACGCTAGCTTTTCGGAGCTCAGACGCGCTCCGACAAAGGCATCAATGGGATGCTGCCCAGGCCTGTTACCGCCCGGAACGGGCGGCCGCACCGGTGCCTGGAATGCCCAGTGCGTTTCGGCACGGTTCACTTTCGCCGCGACCGGCCAAACCGCTCCCTGGTCAATCCACGCCCGCAATAGTGCAACCTGATCGACCGTGAGGGCGTCCCCTTTTTTAGGCATGCGCCCCAGGTCGTCTCGCGCGTGGGAGACCGCTTGGACAAGGACACTCTCGGCACTGTTACCCGGGACGACTGCGGGACCGATCTCACCTCCGCGAAGGGCGGATTCCCGATCGTCGAGGCGAAGACCGTTTTCCGTGCGGGACGGGCCGTGACACTTGTAGCAATTCGCTTCGAGGAGCGGCTGAACTTCCCGGACATAATCGACCGGGCGCGGAAGCGCCGGCGGCAGCTTCGCGAAGTCCACAGTCGCCGCATGAGCCGTGAACACGCCAATCAATGCCGCCAGGACCGGTGGGCAAAACACCCGGGAACGTTGCATGATTCCAAAACTGCCACAGGGACGGGTAGCGTGGTAGCAGTTTCTTAAGAGTCCGGAAGCTGGAGTTTGAGTGCGCCTAAATTATCTATCGCTGCATCCCCAAAAAAAAGCCCGGCCAGGGCCGGGCTTTTCATGGAAATGACGTGAGGAGAGGATCTATCCCTACTTGGTTTTTGCGCCGGATGCGATCTGGTCATGGATCCAGGCGTAGGTTTTTTCCAGGCCAGCGCGTAGACGTGTAGCCGGTTCCCAATTGAACACATTTTTAATCAGAGTGTTGTCGCTATTGCGACCATTCACTCCCTTGGGCGCGCTGAGATTATAGCTTCGTTTGAGTTTAATCCCTCCAATCGACTCCGCGAGGTCCACCAATTGGTTGATGCTGACCAGTTCGCTGCTTCCAATATTGATCGGCTCGAAAAAGTCACTCGCCGTCAGCATTTGCGTGCCCTTCACACAATCATCGATATACATGAAGCTGCGCGTCTGTTTTCCATCGCCCCAGATTTCGATTTCGAGTTTGCCGCTCTGTTTGGCCTGAATGACCTTTCGGCAGATTGCCGCGGGTGCCTTTTCCCGCCCGCCGTCCCACGTGCCCTCGGGTCCGTAGACGTTGTGATACCGGGCGACGCGAGTGGCGACTCCGAAGTCCTCTCGGAAGTGGCGGCACATCCGTTCGCTGAACAGTTTTTCCCAGCCATAGCCATCCTCCGGCATGCCGGGATAGGCATCCGCCTCCTTGAGGGCGGTGACGTTGGGGTCCCGTTGTTTATCGGCATTATAGACGCAGGCACTCGACGCGTAGAAGAACCGTTCCACGCCGAGATCGCGGGCCGCCTCCAGCAGGTGAGTGTTGATCAGCACACTCAGCATGCAGAGGGCACGATTGTTCTCGATGAATCCCATGCCGCCCATGTCGGCGGCCAGGTTGTACACGACCTGGGCCCCTTGCAGGGCCTGGTAGCAAGACGGCTTTTCCTGAACGTCCAGGACGAAGTTTTCGACGTCTGGAAATCGTTGGTACCACTGATTTTGCGGTTTGCGATCCACCGCCCGCAGGCGGGTGTATCCTTGCTTGCGAAGGTCCGCGATCAAATGACCGCCAATGAATCCGCCGCCGCCGCAGACGACAATGAGATCGTTTTTCATGTTGATGGACAGGGATTGAAGTCAAGGTGAGGCGCGGAAGCAAAGCCAAACCCAAAGGACTTCGCGAACTTCCGTGACAAATCCACGGACGCGTCGCCGTCCGGCGCGGTGTCAAGGCGGTGATGGACGGTTGGGTTGCGCGATCAAATCGTAGTAGGATCGAGCGGCCTGTCGAAGAGTAAACCGTTCTCGAAGAACGCGCACGGCATTCTCGCCCATCCTCCGAAGTTCATCGGGGTGATTCCGCGCCCAGAGCAACGCCTGGCGCCCCCCGGTGACATCACCATTTGCGATCACAATTCCCAGGCGATCATCGCGGATCATCCGGGCCATCTCGCAGTCGAGGGGGCAGATGGCAAAAGTCGCCCGGCCGGCAGCCATGATTCCGAGCAGTTTCGATGGGTAGCAGACCCGCTCCTGTCCGGGCAGTTGCGCCACCACTCCGAGGTCAGCCATCCCCAGGGAATCCGCCAGCAACTCTTTGGCAACGTAGCCGGAGGAATAGCAGAGATCGGCTGGAGCGTGCCGTTGGAACTCGTCAACGAGCCGCTTTTTCTGCCCATCGCCAATGAACTGAAACTGGAGTTGTTCGTCGGGTGAAACGCTGCGGGCGATATTCAGCAGGGTTTCCAGGTCGTGAAAACGTCCGTGGTTTCCCGAGTATTGCACCACGAATCGGTCTAGGACGCCGAGTCGGGCTGCCTCGCAGGATGATTTCTTTGCCATGGGACCGATCTGCCGGTCGTCCGACCAAACGTGAATAATCCGGGTTTTTGCCCGCAATTCTGCTTCGAGTGGAGTCCCCGTGGCGCTGGCGTTCTTGATCGCCCCCTCGAGCATGTCCTGGCTCAGCACTACGGCAAATTTTGAACGCCGGTACCAAAGCCGATTGAATCGACGCCAAACTCGAGCCATCCATCCATCCGGCCGGATGAAGTTCAGGAGTTCCGCCTGCTCCGGCATGATATCGAAGAGAATGACGCCAAAAGGCTGCCGACGAAGAAAGTGACAAAACCAGCCCAACAGGGGGAGATACGGGGGATTGGTCAACAACAGCAACTGGGTGCGCCGGTGGCGCCAAAGCACTCGCCAGGTCGCCGAGGCGAAGAAGGTTGAAAGATTGAGAAGTTTGCCGAGGAAATTAGTTTTAGGCAGGCGAGTGGACCACGTGCGGTGAATGCGAATGCCTTGATGCTCCAGGACTGCGGGGACCCGCGGGGACCCGGCGATTAGGGTGGGCTGAGCGGCGATCACCGTGACTCGTAGCCCAAGCGTCGCGAGTTCCTCAACCAATTCCGTCAGCGTCTGCCCGGTGCTGACCAGCTCCGGATAGAAGATCTGGCAGACCACGACGAGGTTCGTTTGGGAATGGGGATCAGACACGGTGTGGAAAAACGCGACGGATGACGGTGGGATGCCCGCCTTGTTCTGCGATGGATGGCTTGGATCAGTGCGAAAATTTGGGTCGGATCACTCGTTCAATCCGGCGGATCAAATCGGTTGTTTAGACGGTTGTCGTGCGAGGAATCCTCTCCCTCGCGCTCAAAAGCCGGAAAAGGTAAGCGGACAAGTCCGATGCGTCCGCAGGAAGGATCATCTTGAATTCCGCTTCTTGCCAGAGACAGGCGGTGGGGAAAGAGGGGGGCGATAAAAACGGATGGCTCGGATCGGGGACGGGCGTCCGGATCGGGTGGCTAACTCGAGAACGTGGGATTGATTCGACAGGCCCGTCGCTAAAACCGTGGTGACGAATTCCCCCGGTGCGCTCGCCGCAGCGGGTCTGAATTCATCCCGTCCGTGGAAGACCGTCTCCCAGCGCACTGCCATCGATTCTGGAACCGCCCGCCTATGCTGGGCCATAAATCGCATCACATTCCAGTCATCCGGCGAGATTAACACCCGGCCGGAAGCGGATCGGAACTCGCGATCGGACCGACCTTCGCCATCGGGACCGGTCTTAGACCCGAGCAGCTTAAAGGTAAAATAGGGGCTGTTCGTGCGAACGCCGTCGAGAGATGCGGTCCATGATTCTTCTCGCAGGGAAATTGCAGATTGAGAGTTTAGGAGAGCCGGCCAATCGGAGCCGGGAATCAAAGAGCTGCGGGTGACGCCGTACTGGGAGGGATGATCGGAAGGTGGTTTTCCATCCAGCAGGACGGTCACCGGGTCATTCGAAGTCGTATCGGTGATCACTTCCACACGGTTGCCGGTGAATTCGATCCGGAGTCTTCCCTGGTTCCAACGCAGGTCATCGTTACCCGAGTAGGATGTGACCCGGGCGCTGTTCCACGGATCCTCGGGGGCGAGCCCTGAGATCGGGACGAAATACGGGAGCAACAGCTGAATCATCAGGTGTTGGCCCTGCTCATTTGGCAGCACATAGTTGTCAGAAACTAGGTTACTAATGGCGAGGTGATGCGTTCGGATGTGTCGTTTCCAACCATCCCGGATCGTAGCTAGGCAGGCACCCGCTTCGTCGGCGAAGCGTGGTACTAGGCTATAGTTTAACCACGGAATCCGGATCTCCTCGGGAAATGGGCGGACCGCAGCGCGTCGGTCCAAAATTGTAGGGGATGTTTCCTCGTCAACGAAAACCAAAGGATGGACATGAAGGTGATCGGTGAGCACCAGAACGTCGGCGGTGGTCCGTTCGCGGATTTCCCGCATGAGGAGCCGGTAGTTGGGGTCTTCGCCGTAGCTATGAATTAGCACCAGATCGGGATAGAAAGGATAAATATCGGCGTTTGCCAGTTTCCGGAGTTCAGACCCATAGTGGTTGGGGATGGCCAAATTGGTGGAAATTACCGTGCAGTACGGGTGCAGTTTCTGAATTTCCTGCACGAGACGCTCGCTCCATGGCATCCGGATTATCTCGCCGCCATAAACCAAGATTCGGACGGGAGTTTTCCCGGTTGGCGAGCCGGAGCCGAGAAGGGCGTGAATTCGGCCCAGAAGGGTGGCTTGCGAGAGAGTCACCGGTTCCGGAGTGACCGGGAGGAGGCTGTCCAGGCCCACTGCGACGGTGGGCAGCATGACAGCCAGCAACCAAGAGGTCGCCCAGTAAAGAATTATCTTGAGATTCATTGAGTTTCGGACGCCGGTTCCGTTGTCTTGTAGTCTGGCTGCGGGAACAGCAGGGCTTTGGCCTCGTGCCAGACCTGAGCCGGGGTGATCCCTCGGATGCAGGCATTCTCGGGCAGATCGGGCCCACCGCAGACGGGTTGGCAATAGCACGGAAACTTTGGGCAGTTCCCCCCATTTAACAACACCCGGGTCCCCGGTGGCCGCCACAAACGGGGATCGTTGGCTCCATTGATCATGACCGAGGGCACACCCATGGTTCGCGCCGCATGAATGCCGAAACTGTCCAAAGCCACCAGAGCCGTCAGTTGGGTCAGTTGCTCGAAAAACCACTGCAAAGGCCCGGCGCGGAGTTCGACACCCAATATCCCCAATGCCGCAGCCAGACGTTTCTCGGTGGCCGCACGTTCCGTTGGAGCGCAAAAGATCCGGACCTGAACCCCATGCCGGCTGGCCTCGCGGGCGAGGGTGCACCAGAACTCCCACGGCCAGAGCCGACATTCTTGCGTCGCGTACGGCTGGAAGCCAAAATGTCTGCTGGAACAAGTGGGGTCGGCGGCCTGCCTCTGCGGGTGGCACGGGTTCCCAGTGCGCTGGCGGGCGGGCAAATTCCACGATCAATTTCCCGGAACAAATGGGCTCAGGCTCTGGAGCAGTCTTCGCCAGCGCCGGGCCAATACGGGACGGTCGAACTCGTCCAGGAAAAGTTGCCGTCCGCGGGCGGCGGAACGCTCGGCGGCCACGGCGGACAGGCTGGCAAGCTTATCGAGCAACTCATCATGTGTGGACGCCTGAAAATATGCGGGGTCGGGACGATTCTCGATGCCGCGAAAGGCGATCGGAAGACCCATTGCGCAGCAACCATGAGCCAAGCCGTCCAGTGTGCGGGTCTTCTGCCCAGAACCGCCGACGTCGGGAAGCAGGAGTAATCGTGTCGCTCCGAGAAATGTGGTGAGATTCGGCACGTGCGCCTGGTAGATCAACCCGAGGCGGTCCAGATCGGGAAGCAGGATGCGAGCCTCCGACTCAGGCACGCGTCCCAGCAGGACCCATCCGCGGAGAAGTGCGGGATGGCTGCGAATGGCAACGGCCAACAGGCGGCGCAATCCGGCGAGGATTAACTCGTCGGCCAGCGTTCCCCAGATCACGGATTGTCTGCGCTCCTCGAATGGCTGTAACTGAGCGGTATTGGGAGCCTCGGTGCCCAAGGGCACCACTTCGCCATGAATTCTTGGGTTGACCCGTTTGAATTCTACGACGTCATGTTGCGACACCAGATGGACCCGCTCGGCACGGTGGGCATGGCGTGCTTCCGCGACCCGTGCAAACCGGCAGCGGATCAGAAACTTCAGTCGCGTTGGCCAGTCGCGGGCGTGCCGCGCCTCTTCGAGATAGACATGAGACATACAGTCATGGCCCGAGAGGACGATCCCGCGCCCATCGAACCGTTCTAACAGCGGCGCTCCGGTAATGAAATGAACAAGAAGTCTCGGATTGCGGGCCGGCCGAGCCAATGATTTCACCAGAGTCTCCTCCCGATCAAAATCACGGGTCACGGTTGGCAGCGACAATTGCTGCACCATCGCGCGAACATGGCGTCCGGCCAATCGACGGGTCAGTGGGTGGAATCGAATCCGTCGGCCCTTCCAGTGCTTTTCCAACTGCTTCATTTCGTCGTCGTTCGCGTAGACAACCGCGTCAATCTCTTCGCGATCCAACGCTTGTAGCAGTTCATACACCACACGATTGTGTCCGATGAACGGCGGAAGTGGCAGGGCATCGCAGGTCAGGATCAATCGATCAAAGTCTTCGGAGCTCATCCTTATCTGAATTCTCCCGGTTCAACGGTGAAGCCCGAGTAGCGCAACCAATTTCCCAGCCGGCCCATGGCGGTTTCGTAGTTCGGTTCGGTAACTTCCGGAAAATGAGCCTGAAATCGTTGGAGCGGCAGGGGATGCTGGATGGATTGCAGGGACCACAGGAGCCGGTCCGGGCGTGGGGAGGCCGGGAAGCTGGCGCCGGACGACGGTGGGCTCATACGTGCAATCGTCGTGCGGAGGATGCGTTTCATTTGATCCTTCGTCTGATTCCGAATACGGCGCTTGAGCTGTCGCACCCACTCCAGGTCCTTCAATCCCAGCACCCTGTGTTTCCAGGTATACTCAAAATCTGGAAGCTGATGGATTGCGCTAATATCCGAACCAATTTCCTGAGCCAGATCACTATAGTATTGTCGCCACGTTCGTACTTCGGGGTCGCCAAGGTGATAAAATCCGGTCACGGCGGTGGGGCGAGTGGCCGCGGAAAGGATGGCGTTGGCGAGGCGATCGACATGGCAAAGGTTGCAAATCCCGGATCCCCCGTGGAACAAGAACGCGTTCCCTTCGATTATCTGTCCGACCGGGAGAGTGACCCAGATGGATCGGGGACCCCAGACAAGGCCAGGCCTGAAGATACACGTCGCGGGCCCGGAGGTGTCCAGACGGCCCGCCAGCCAGGCATCGGCGCTGGCCTTTGCGCAGGCGTAGGCGGACCACCGGCATTCGGAAGCCAGCCTATCGTCGGGCAGGTCTCTCTGCTTCACTTCCCCAAACACCACAGCACTTCCCAGATGGATGAATCGACCGACTTCGGCCTTCCGGCAGGCTTCGTACAGATTCTGCACGTCGGGGAGCAATCGCTGGTTGTCACCCTGGGTCAGATTCACGACGGCGTCGAATCCACGGAGCGACTCGGCGAGGGCGTGGATCGAATTTGTATCAATTGGCCGCCAGGCGAGTCCGAATCGGGCCAATTTTCCGAGGCCACGCGGTTGGCGAAGCATTGGTATGGCATTGATTTCCGGTCTCGCAAGACTCAGCTCCAACAACCGTGAGCCGACAAATCCGCCGGCTCCGAGGACGGCAAGGCGTGTCATCGCGGGAGGGGGTCTTGCGGCGCGCCTTGGGTTGCGTGCCAGTGCCGCTCCCGCCAGAAAGCCTGTTCCGAAGGGGCGAGCCATGGTTGGTCGAGCGGTTGAGCGATTCGGTAAGCGTCCTCGATTTGTTGTAATACTCGTGCTGCGACGACGCCGTCCACTGCCGGCGACTCCAGGCTGTGAATGGATCGAACCAGATTGATCCATTCGAGGTCGCCGCAATCATAATAGTTATGCGGCGTTCGGCGAACTCCTCCCGTGGAGGTGAGGTCGGACGGCCAGGATTCGTGACAGTCGTTTTGCTGCCAGGGGGTCCCGGGACTCCGCCAGTGATACCGATCGATCTGATGGGAATCCATGCGAATCTCGCCCAATGGCCCGCGAATCCAGAGGCCGTTGTTCAGCGCCTGATCCCAACTGAGATGCACCAGACCGCGGGCTGAACTATACGCCAACTCAACCTTGGAATTGGTTTCGACCCCCCCTCGGAGGCTGTCATCCCAACACGCTAGTACGTGCCCCGCTCCGAACAGAGAATCCAGCGTGTCGAGGCAGTGCACACCCTTGTCCAGGAGAACTCCGCCACCCGCCGTTTCGCGGCGAAACGCCGCGTCGGTCGCAATCGGCCATTCGTAGGGTGAACCCTCGCGCAGCACAAACTGGAGGGGCCCGCCAAGGTCCCCAGCCATGATCCGGCTTCGGACGGTGGCGGTATTGGGGAAAAACCGGCGTGGATGGGCTACCGCCAACACTCGGCCGGCGGCGCCGGCTGCACGGGCAAGTTCCTGGGCCTCCGCGGCACGGGTAGCCAGGGGCTTTTCGCAGAAGACATGACAGCCGGCCTGGAGAGCTTCCAATGCCAAACTCCGATGCAGGCCGGGCGGTGTGGCAATGAAGGCGAGCTGAATGTCCCCGGGTTCCAAGCCGGCAGTCAGCGACGTGGCAACACGGGCGTCCGGAAACCAACGCCGCAAGGTGAGCGCCCGCGCCGGGTCTCGGTCGACCAGGACCCGCACGTCCACCGCGCTCAAATGTTGCAGGCGACGCAGGGGTTGTGTGTGCAGATCTGCGACAATCGCGCCGCATCCAACAATGACGGTTCCCAGCATGATCAGTCCATCGGATGGTTGCGGGACGACAACGTGCGGGGGCGGATGGGACGATGGCGGAAGGCGACGGACGCCAGTCGGCCGAAGATCTTTCCCAGGGTCGCGAGATCAAGATCCCCCGGAGCGCAGCCACATTCCCGATTGTACGCCTCAGAATTCACTGCGGAGAACTGCCCGGGTCGCACGGTGAAACAGGCGAGGACGGCCGAGACCGTTTGCAGGGGGGCGTGTTCCGCGAATTTGCGCCACAGGTGGTAATCAGCGGCATATCGGTACGCGCGCAGTACCTGATCCCCGCCCGCTCGTTCGTATAAGTCGCGTCGCCAAAATTGCGATTCCTGCTGGAGACAACCGAGGCGATTGCGGCGGTACCAACCGCGGGCCACCAGAGACTGGAAATATATCGGGGCAAACCCAACGGATTCCCCGAGCTCCTCTCCCTCGCAAAACCAACTGGGGATGCCGGTGATCCAGGATCGGTCGGGATAGGCGGTGAAAATTCGGGCCACGGTTGGCAGTGTCCACGGGAGATAGAAATCGTCCCCGTTGATCCAGCCAAACACCTGTCCGCGTGCCTCGCGAAAGGCATCAGCAACATTGACGTATACACCCAGTTTGTCTCCCTTCAGCAAGCGTACCGGATACTTGCCCTCGTATTCTCGGACGATGTCCACGGTCGCGTCTGTGCTCCCGCCATCGCATACCAAGTGTTCGAAATCCGCCTTCTGTTTCATCAGGGCGTCGAGCGTCCGGCGGAGGGTTGCGGCCGCATTGTATACGGGCGTTACAATTGTGAGGTAAGGGCTACTCATGAGAACTGCCGAGGAACTTCTCGCTCGTAAAAGACTTCCTCCCGCAGGCGAAATTCCGAAAAGCCCTTATTATCCTCGGCGGGAAACGCCGCGATGTCGAAGTAATAATAAGGCTTTGAGCGAGCGAGCAAAATCAGTTGCCGCCAGCGATTTGCGTCTTCGGTTGGGTATTCCCCCACCAAGTATCCCGCATTATCGTAGACGAGTAATCTCGAATAACCCAGCGCCTGGAGCAATGAGAAAAGCCGGAATGGATCATCCCCGGCAACGTCGAGAAGGTTGGGGTGAAATTCGAGAAAAACTACCGGCCGATCTCTTCGCAGCAGCTCGCGGGCACCGTGGAGTGCCCGGAGATCAAATCCATCAATGTCGGTTTTGAGTAAATTCCAACCCCTCCCGCCCTCGGCAGGTGCCGTCAACTGATCGAGGGTGGCCTTCTGGGCGGATCCACCCGGGCCCGGGGCCACGCGTGCCGTGCCCTCCCGAAGGATGAATGTTCCTGCAGAAGTTCCGTTCTCCTCGTCAATGAGTGCGTTGATGACGGTGACACCGGGCATTTCTCCGGCGTTTCCGCGCAGCACCTCATAGTACCGCGAGCTGCCTTCCACGAGTAGGAAGCAGTCACCCTCAGTCGGGCGGGCGAGACACCAAGAATCCCCGACGTTGGCTCCGACATCTATCATGCGTAGTCCCGAGCTCCGGGTGCGAATCCATTGGCACAGCCGCGTCAGGTTGCGGCAGAAGAGCGGAATATCTCGGTAGGTAAATGGTAAATCGAGGGAAAGCGGTAGCCGGAGCCGGCGGCCCTCCAGCTCCCATTCAACTAACGGATCATCCATCCGCAGCCATAACCGGCGGAGTCTCGCGAATTGACGAGCACGAAAACCTTGCGGGCCAGCCGCTTGATTGAAGATATACTGGATCAAGGAATCAATACGTTAGGGATTTAAGTCGAGAATTTGCCGGAATGCATCGAGGAGTTGGGCGTTATCAATCTCGGTGATACAAACCGGCCTCGGCAGATGACATTTCCAGTTGCAGGCGAAACAGGGAACTCGATGGGTCAGCCACCGCTGTCGCGAGGATCGATGCCATGGGGAAAATAGGCCGTAGTGGCCGCCCCCGACCACGGCGATGGTTGGACAATCCAGTGCCGTCGCGAGGTGCGCTGTTGCGGTCTCGGTGGTGATGACGAGGCAACTGGTTCTCAACAGGCCTATTAGATCGGCCAGCCTTGGAGTTGCCTGCACCGTTACGAGTACCGCTACGGGAGCGGCTGCCTGCAGTCGCCCAGCGAGGGCATTGAATCGAGCCTCTTCCCCGGGGGGCGACGCAAGCCGCAACCCCAACCCTCGTCTAGCGGCCTCCACTGCCGCGGTCACTAAGAGAGTTTCGGGCAGGTCGCGGATCGCGGCGCTGCCAAATGGGGACACCGTGATCCAAGGTTCGGATGGCTGAGGACGCTGTGGCCCCATGACCGGAAGGATCTCATCGAGGCTGACCGGCTCTCCCAGCAATGCCGAGACCACCGATGCGTGCCGGTGAAGTTCCTCGCACTGGCCCGCAAAGGCTAGAGGTGCCGCCACGCACTGGTCGAATTCAAGGCGACGCCGGATCAATTCGCCGGGGGGTTCCCCGAGGCGGGTATGTCTGCTTCCCACCGACATGCGAGTCGGGATTGCGGCGCAGACGAGATCTTCGTGGGGAAATCGGTGATGCCGAAGGCAGATGAGCCGATCTACACCCGTCCGAAAAACTGGAAGATCGATCAGTCCACGGAGTCCTCGGCGGGTTTCCCATAATCGCCACGCAAGGTAGGGGACTTCGACGGCTTCAACGGCCGGAAACTCACGGGCTGCGATCTCGCGCGCAAATCGGGAAATCAACAGCACGCAACGATGGGCTCCAATTGAATTCACGATTCGGCGGATCGCGCCGATGGCGAGAACAAAATCCCCGAGCCGGTCCGGCTTGAAAATGGCCACGCGGTCGGCAGGGGAGTGCGTGGGGCGTTGTTGGCGCATGCCGCGGCGATAGATCCACCAATTGGGTATCGCTCGTTTATCGAGTCCAAAAATCACACCAACTAAAAGGTTCCTACCAGCCAACGGAGAGCAGGCACCAGTCCACCGCGGGAAACGCCGCCGCTTCCTTTCGAGACGACTCGCGTATATGATCCCCCCACGTTGCAGGATTGCGGGGGAAAATTGCCTGCGGACATTCTCGATCTCCCCAGCGACTGCTATGCCGTTGGAATACGCCGATCTGTCAAAGAACGCCTCGGCCGAAGGTCTGCGTGGATTCGAAAACGTGCCCCGCGCTTGATCGTTCGATTAAAACCGGGTCGGGTGACCAGCGATCGCTCATAGGCGCACAGCATTACGAATACCGAAACGAACATCATTGACGGAACTTGCACTTGCTCTCCGATCAAAATCGACATTCCGAACAGGACAAAAATCGACTCCGGGGTCGATGGATCCAAAAGCTTCATCTGATGCAAGTGCCAGCAGCTGAGGAGCGCGAGAACGTGGTACCCGGCGACGATGACGATGGCGGGAACCCCGGCGTTCAATCCGACGTCGAGGAAGAAATTGTGCGCCCACTTGTGCTGGGTGAATTGCTGAATTCCATTTCCAAATGGATTTCGGATTAAGAGATCGATCGCCTCGCTCCAAAGGTCCAGCCGTGAATCTTCAGCGACTTTCGTGAATCGGTGTAAAAGTGGGCTCACGAATTGCTCCACGGATGGTAGTAAGAAACTGGCCGCGACGAATAGCAGAGCAACGGAAAAGATTATGGAGACTGAATAGCGACCCCGCTTTGATCCGTGGCGGATTGAATAGATTAGGAACGCCGTTCCGATGATCACGGCGGTCCCAAGGGCTGTCCGGCTGGCGACCGAGACATTGACATAGATGGCGGCAGCAACCGTCGGGGCGAGGATTAGATTGATCCATTGAAACGGTTGGAGAACGATGAATGGCAGGAAAGACAAGGCTAAGGCGGTCATAGGGATGACCCCGATGATCACGTTTCGGTCGCCCATCAAGCCACCGAATAGAATCCCGGAGCCTTCGATCTGCTCCTCGGTCTCGCTCCGAAGCATTCCCGCGCCACCCGCCGAGCGGACCATGAGGATCGCGACAAAGGTTGTAAATGCAGCCATTAAAACCAGGGCGACGACTAATGAATTTTCGCTGTGTTTCTCCCGAACAGTCCCGAAAATCGTCCCGGCCGTCATGGCATAGATCATCGACGCGACGATGTCTTTCCAGCTGTAGGATTCCACCTGCGGAAAAAACGCGGTGAATAGCACAAAGAGTCCGACAAAAAAGAAGAGGCTGAGGTTTGTAGCCATCCGGGGCAGGAGTCCGTTGAAAAATATCAACCCCAGGTTGATTGCCCCCCCCATTAAAAGCACTTGGCGAGCATAAATTCCATTGACTGTTATCCACCCGAGCGGAGCCAGCAGGATCGAGTAGTAAACGAAATAGAGGATCGCCCGTGACGAAAGGGCAAAGGCGACCGGGCTAACGCGCTGCGACGTTGGATGTCGTGTTGGCTGAAGTGCGGCGGCGGCGGGCATGGATGAGCGTCAGGGTCGGCCCCGGAACAATACGTTTGAAGGGGAGGGAGTGGTGGACAGCGTGCTGATCTTCTCGTAGCAGGGGTTCAGTAGTTCGCGGACCGCAGCAGGCGATTTGATTTCAACCCGTTGAATGCATTCGATCCTGGGTGAACGTGAATGCGCCCGTCCCTACTCGGACTGGGGATTCACGTTGGGAGGCAATGAATACAACCAGGACTCTCCGAAGTGTCGAAGGCGTTCAAACGTCTCGGCGGTATCGCCGTTCACGGGCGTCGAAAAACGGGCAAATTGCTTACTTTCGATCGCCGGCGTTCGATCGAGGAGAGACTGCAGGAAAAAGTTCCACATGCGTCGTCGGGACGCGGTCTGGGTCCGACTGCTGCTGCTGCGGGTGGCATCGAATTCAGCATCGGCCTGGGGACTCTCAGGCATTGGACGGCCTCCAACAATGGCGCACCACATCGTCGCTTCAAGCCGGTGGCTCTCCGGCATTTCGTACGCGCGACATTCAAAGGGAAGTGGATTGTCGTTCACTCGCAGCGTGAGATGTTCGAGCTGTCCCGCTCGTTTTGGTACCGCACCCAAACTGACCCAACAGGCGTCCGGCGTGTGCAAGACCTGGAATCCCGGCCCAGATTCACGACGCCATTCTGCAAAAAAGACGCTGTACCGGTCCATCAACCTGTTTGTGAAATCGCCGTTGAACAGGTTGGTTGTCGCGAGTATCTCCCGTTCAGTTTCGCCGATAGGACGATCGGAGAACCCGAATCCTGGCATGACACGATGAAAGCCCAGAACGATGCCGGGCGACGGAATCCGATTGCCGAGATGAAACCAAGACCACGCCCCGGAAGTCGTCACAACGAATAGCAACGTGAGGAGCACCGCCGTCGCAGGCGATGGGGAGGATCTTGTCGAGTTGGTAGTTTCGGGCACGGCGCACTTCGTGCCGGTCAATTCGCACCAGCGAATCTACGGGCAAACCCACGAGGTTGATTGTTCAATTACTGCGGAACATTTCGAACGATCCCTCGTCTGAAGCAAGCTGAAACCTTGAAACACGAGCAGGTTGCATAGCTGAAACAGGCGAATCATTGGATGACACCTTGGGTGGCCAGAAGGAGCATAGCCGCTCCGAGCGCAATTCGGTACCACCCAAACCAGCAAAAATCGTGTGTCTGAATGTATCGCAGCAGCCAGCGAACTACGAACAAAGCCGTGATCGCGGCGACCGTCGCAGCGAAAATCAATTGCAGCCAAGGTTCATGTGGCGTTTTATGGCGGAGGGCGTCCAGGATCTCATGCCCGCCGGCAGCAAGCAAAGTAGGAATGCCCAGCAAAAAGGAAAACTCGGCCGCGTGGGGGCGGGCCACTCCCAAGAGCAGTGCCATCAAGATGGTCGTGCCGGAACGAGAAGCTCCCGGGAAGACGGCCGCGATGAGTTGACCTACCCCAACGGCGATGGCGACTGTCCAGGTGATTTCATCCGCTCCTTTTTTCCCGCGGAGCCACTTTTCTACCACCACAAATAGGATGCCGCCATCCAAGGTGGCCCAAGCCACGGGGATTGCGGAGTGAGGAAGCTTCCAATTCCCGCTTTTCAGCAGAAGGCCACCCAGAGCAGTGATCAGAAATGCCGCGGCCAACTTCGCCAAATACACACGATTTGCCGGCTCTTTCCAACCGAGGGTCAGTTTCTTGATCCGAACGCCAAAAACGGCAATGACTGCCAAAACCGCACCTGTCTGAATCACCGTATTGAATAGGTCGGATTGTTTGTGGCGAAAAATTGCCTCGGTGAGCAATAAGTGACCAGTTGAGGATATGGGCAAGAACTCCGTAATTCCTTCGACGACCCCCAAAACCGCGATCCTCAGCCACTCAATCATCAGGGGGTTAAAGG
The DNA here is from genome assembly GCA_945861565.1 of Akkermansia muciniphila. GTDB lineage: Bacteria > Verrucomicrobiota > Verrucomicrobiia > Limisphaerales > UBA9464 > SIBK01. The sequence goes on along the minus strand of CAMAUY010000042.1, from coordinate 13,374 downwards.
GGAAAAACAGTCTCTACGCAAGGTGTAACTCGATTCCGGACGTCCCGAAGCTTGTGGAGGCAGAAAATAATGTGTCGGAGAGGAGCGAGAGTTTCGAAAGCATTGGGAAAGTTGGTAAAGAAAATGCTCCCTCAAATTTGACAATCTTGGACCGGCGATTAGAGTCCGACAGATCTTTGAAGATGGGACTGAAATTTTAGGGCTCTGCAAAGGTAGAGTTCCTGCCAAGTTTCCGGGATGGAGTTGTTCACTAGCCCGGGAAATCCACTAAGTCCTACTTGAACTAATTCTGATTATTCCCCGGGCCGTATGGTCATCCTCTGACTGGCGGGCCGGTTTGATTGGTCGGCCGCACTCGCAAGGGTGCGGCCGGCTTTTTTTATGCGCCGACCGCCTCCGTAACGGTTAGAAAACGATTCCGCGGCCGATTCTGAAGACTTTGTCACATCGAACTCCCAGATCCTCGCCTAGTTTCTCTCAACTCCGAAAAAAGTAAGGAGGACGGCTGATTTATTCTTTCCCTTGTTGTATAGATATTCTATAGGTTTTGCCGACACATGGCCGCGCGTTTGCCCCTGTTGAACAAGACCCCGTTTGCCTTGGACCCCCGCCCGCTCGAGGAGGCCAGCAGTCCTTATGTCGGGGCCTTGGCCGTCTCGCGCGCCCTGCGTTCCCTCGGCCTGCCAGGGTCAATCGCCGCCCATCTCAAGCTGATCAAACCCCAGCGAAACTTCTCCGAGGGACAGATGATCGAGTCGGTGATCTTGCTCCAAACGATTGGCGGCGATTGTCCCGATGACGTTCGCCTGCTGGCCGACGATCCATGTCTGGAGCGGGGTCTGGGCTATCGCCTGCCCCAAGGGACGGCCGTGCACGAGTTCCTGGAGTTGTTTCATGATGAGAGTCTGGAAGAGCTGCGTCCAAACCGCACCGAGCAAAAGAGTTTCATCCTGCCCAGCAGCGGGCCGGTGGCCGCCTTGAGCCTGGTCCAAAGCGGCTGCGTGCGGCAGATCGCCAAACAGTGTGAGCAAAAGGGAGAAACTCAGCGTATCGCCACCATTGACCAGGACGCCACGATCATTGCAAGCCCCAAGCAAGTAGCTCGGGCTCACTCTGACGACGGGCGCGGCTATCATCCGATGGTGGCGTTGTGGGCGGAACTGGACTTGGTGGTGGCTGATGAGTTTCGGGATGGGAACGAGCCGGCCAAGCAAGCGCCGTTGACCTGCGCGCAAAGGGCCTTTGGCACCCTGCCCGATTCGGTTAAGACCCGCTACTTTCGAGGCGACTCGGCCTGCCATGAAAACAAACTGCTCCAATGGCTGAACTCGCCGGACCGGAAGCTGGAAACGGGCGGGGCGATTGGCTTTGGGGTCAGTGCGGTGATGGGCCCGGATTTGGCCAAGGCGGTGGCCGAAGTTCCCGAAAAGCAATGGAAGACGTTCCGCGCCGAAGGGGACGGGACGTTGCAGCAGTGGGCCGAAGTGGAGTTCGTGCCGGGAGAGGCTGGCGAGAAGAAGGAGAGCCGACCGCTGCGCTATGTGGGGTTGCGCCTGCTCAAGGCGCAGGGGGGTTTGTTTGCCGACGGCAGCGACCGCAAACATCAAGCGGTGGTGAGCAATTTGTGGGATTGGGAAGGGGCGCGCTTGTTGGATTGGCACCGGGAAAAGGCGGGAACCATTGAGCACACGCACGATGAGGTGAAGAACGGACTCGGGGCAGGACGCATGCCCAGCCAGCGTTTTGCGGCCAACGCGGTCTGGTTCAAGTTGGCCGTGTTAGCCTATAACATCATCAGCGCCATCAAGCGCCTGTGCTTTGAGCCCGAGCACCGGAACGCGCGGTTGAAGAAATTCCGGCTGCTGCTGATTCATGGGATGGGACGGATGAATCGGAACAACTGCGTGATGGGCCTGAGGATGCAAGCCAGCCCGGAGACGATCCGGCGGATGCAGAAGGTTTGGGAAATGTTCGAACTGCCAACGCAAGCGACAGCTTCCGTGGCATTGGGTCGAGGGAGATCGGGAAAAACACTCTGAAAACCGGGCGGGGATCCAATGTCGCCATCCCACCGAATCCCAGACTTCACCGATTCGGCCCGATTCGTTGGGCGGGAGCGAAGTGTAACCAGGCTTTAGCACTTTTGCCCTGACGTTGCATAAGTCGCTGCAGAAGAACCGTGGTGGCTGGGGCCGGAATCGAACCGGCGACACGATTCCACAGGGGTCAACCTGGCATTTCACTAAGAAATACACATATTCGGACATCACTGGACATGGTCGGATTTTATCACTATTTTTAGCACTACTATGGCAAGCGTGCATCGCCGCGATCGTTCTCCCTATTGGTTCGCTTCGTTTCTTGGCTCCGATGGTGGCTGGAAACTGCGCTCGACCAAGGTTGCAGACCGCAACAAGGCCGAAGCCGTCGCGCTTGAATGGGAACGCGCCTCACGGAAGGCCCGCCAGGGCAACTTGGTCGAGGCTCAGGCCCGCCAGGTTGTTTCGGACATCATGGGATGGGCGAACGTTGGCGAATCATTGCGGGCACCGTCAACGGTCGACTTTCTGCATGAATGGCAGGCAACGAAGGAAGCCAGCAAGGCAACTGGCACGTCGCTCCGGTACGCCGGGGTGGTTGAGTCCTTCCTCACCTTCCTTGGCCCGAAGGCAAAACGCCCTCTGACCGCTATCACGGCGAGAGAGATTGAAGGTTTCCTCGTTGCTCGCCGCCGAGAGGGATGCGCGCCCGGCACGGTACAAGTCGACGGCAAGATCCTCTCCACCGCCTTCAATACAGCCCGGCGACAGGGCTTGCGCCCGGATAACCCCTGTGAGGCGGTGGAAATGCCGGCCCGTGAAAGCATGGAGCGAGGAGTCTTCACACCTGCCGAAGTAGCCTTGCTGGTAAAAGAGGCCTCCCCGCAGTGGCAAACCCTACTCAAGCTTGCGTATTACACTGGGGCACGACTTTCCGAATGCAGCGGGTTGCGTTGGCAGGATGTGGACTTAGTCGCGGGCATTGTGAAGTTCGCGAAGACGAAATCAGGGAAGCCACACACGCTCCCGATGCACCCAGACCTCGTGGCGCACTTGGAATGCATTGCGGGGGATGCAGGCGGCTTCATAATGCCTGACCACGCCGACAACGGCCCCAGCGGACGGCATGGGCTTTCTTCGCAGTTCAAGCGGCTCGCCGCCAAGGCCGGAGTCGACATTCAGTCGGTGCAAGGCGGCGGGAAGCGGCAGTTGGCAAGGCGGACATTCCATGCCCTGCGCCATTCTTTCACCTCAGCGCTTGCGAACGCGGGCGTCGCCCCTGAACTCCGGATGAAGCTCACTGGGCACAAATCAGCGGAAGTTCACCGCGGCTACACCCACCACGAACTGGAAACACTCCGCAGTGCGGTGGCCAAGCTGCCCACGTTGGCACCTTGAAAAATGATAATCCGCTTCCCCTCTAGTATTGCAATTCCCAGGACATTACCGACCGGGCCCCGAAACAACAGCTCGCCACGAAACCTACTGCAAACGCTTTTCCACTGATTACTACAATGTCGAAAAAGCCCAAGAGTACCGATTCCGCCCCTGCCCATAAAGAAACCGAACTGGAGCCAGTGAAAAAGACTACGCATTCCCAGCCGTCCTCAGAGACACTCGCTCTCCTTGTCGTTTCAATGGGTTGGGCAAATCACGAAGGAAGGAAACGTGAGGCATTATTTCACCAGGCCTATAAACTGTGGAAAGAGACCCAGAAATTCCTCGCCGAGAGGCGCATTGAGTTTGAAGAAGCGGATCGGAAACAGAAGGAGGAAGACGAACTTTGGAACGCGCTGCTCGAACGACAAAGGGGGCAACATTCATGGCCTATGACCTATCCAGTCTTCATGGCTTGGCTTCGACCAAAGCCAACCGAAGACGAAGACCGCAATGAGACGTTCCGCGAGTTTCTTGCCGATCATCGATTCAAACTGACGACGTTGGAGGCCGCCAGGGGAAATGAAAATATGCGGCAGCATCTAATCCTGTGCGCAAGAGCCGGAGTCAAATTCGCCTCAAAAAGACTCGCCGAGCTCTTGACCGCTCAAGGGGGCGAGAAGCCCTTTCCAGATTGGATGCCAGAGTGGTTTGCCAATCAAGTAAACCGACTGCATGGCCGTCTCCAATCTGAAGGATTCACAGAAAAGAATTGCAGGGAATCTGCTATCGCTTTCTACTCTTGGCTCGGTGAAAAGGCTTCTGCAGGCCGCCGTAGTGGGGCCAACAAAACCAATCATTCCTTGTCGGAACGAAGGAGCATTAAATAAATCGAAAATAAATTTGCATAGGCTAAATAGAACACCGTCGCTCACGTGCAGAACACCGCGTTTAGCTCAGCAGAACATCATCCTGGAAGTGTGAGCTTAAAACTGCAGGTTTTGCAACCCCTCTTCAGTTGATCCATCAGGGACCAATTACTTGAATCACAAGTCCTTGCACATGAATTATTTTTCATATTCTCAGGCTATACTTCTTGAGATTGAAGGATCATCTCGACTCTGTGGACGACCGTTCTAGATCTGCAGAAGACCGAGCTTAACTAGGCAGTATTATGTTGCGTCCGTATGAGTTCAACAACCTCGTCGGACGCGAAAAGCAACCAACGCATCGCAGCTTTAGTCGCAAGCCTACTCCCGCAACCCCATTCCTCCGGCCCTGAATGGGCGAGAATGCCCATCCCACCAGCACGACTGGAGGGTATCACAAGGAGTGGAATCTATGAGTTGATTCTCCACGGCCAGATTCGCTCCAAGAGCCTTCGGAAACCGGGATGCACACGGGGCATCCGCCTCGTTCACATCCCTTCCCTGCGAGCCTACATCGAAAATGCAGGCGAGGAATCGTGCCCAATCGCAGAAGTCGTTGCCTCAGCGGCGGAAGAGGGAGGCGAAGCATGAGCCTCGCTGAAGCGAAAGAGCGACTCACCATTCACGAACTCTGGCGACAATTCGGATTTAACGGGCAGCCGCGCAAGAGCGGCCACTGCCCCTTCCATGAAGACCGCAACGCCTCGTTTTCAATCTTCGCCGATGGTAGAGCATGGAAGTGCTTTGCGGGGTGCGGCGGCGGCGACGCCGTAACATTCATTGAACGGGCCGCAGGACTTTCCAATCCGGCTGCCTGCCGTAAGCTAATCGAAATTGCGGGCGGTTCACTTGCGCCCTCGCCAGAAGCCCCTCGCAATCGAAATCCGACCAAGAAATCCGTCCGACTGCCGGGAATGAGTGAAGGTACGGCGGAGCAATTAATGGCCTTGGCGATTCTCCGCCAAGTGTCGGTAGATGCGGTGACATTGGCCAATAGCCGGGGCGTGCTGCGCTTCGGCGAATGGAAGGGCCATGCAGCTTGGTTCGTGACCGACGGAACCGGCCGCGTCGCTCAGGCCCGCCGTCTCGATGGCCAACCGTGGGCCGAGATCCGTAGTAGCAAGGCGTGGACATTCTGCGACGAAGGCCAAGCCAAGTGGCCCGTCGGAATCCACGAAGCGCAGCCATTCCCGGTGGTCGCGCTCGTGGAGGGCGGGCCGGACTCGCTGGCTGCGTTTCATTTCATTTCCTGCGAGGACCGCGAGGGCGACTGCACCGCCGTCGCGATGCTCGGAGCAAGTCATTACATCCACCCGGACGCCCTGCCGCTGTTTTCCGGAAAGCGGGTACGCATTTTCGGACATTCCGATAAGGCTGGAAAGGATGCGGTATCGCGTTGGGCCGGCCAACTGACTAAGGCCGGTGCAACTGTCGACGCCTTCCGTTTCGATGGACTTCGCCGCAAGGACGAAAGCGCGGTGAAGGACTTAAATGACCTCACTGACATTCACGCGGACGATTTCGAGGACCACCGGATAACATGGAGCATCCTCCCCGGCAAGGAGGTGAAGCTGTGAATGCAAAGCCAACCGGACCCGGAGTCTATGTGCCTGAAACAGTCGTCGCCATGCCGCCGCCGGCACCGCTGCTGACCTTCCTCACGCCGAACAAGATCTTAAATTGGAAGCCTTCGCGTGATCACTGTTTAGTGGGTGAAGCTCTGGTGGCGCGAGGCGAGCTTGTCCTCATTGCGGGCGCACCTGGCATCGGAAAGAGCCGAGCTGCCTTCGCACTCGCCGTATCCGGTGCGAAGGGGAACGATTGGCTTGGCCAGCCCGTCCGCTGCAAGTTCCGAACCCTAATCGTGCAATGCGAAAACGGGATGTACCGGCTTCATTCCGATTTTTCCGCACTCAAGGCCGCCGGAGTGGATTTGGAGGGATGGGTGGAAGTGCTCGCGCCGCCGGACGTTGGCCTTGCTTTCGGGCGTCCCGAGTTTCAGAAGGAAGTGCTTGCCGCATGCGAACGCCTACAAGCGGGCGGGCACCCGCTGTTAGTGGTTGTTGACCCCTGGACAGAATGCACTCAAGGCGACGACAAAGATGGCTATCAGACCGCCCTTAAGAACATTCGAGCTAGCTTGCCGAAGGGCGAAAACGCGCCTGCGTTGGTAATCGTATGTCACACCCGTAAACCGAAGGAGGACGAGCGTGCCAGCGGCCGAAGCCTGCTCAACTCCATTGCCGGGAGCTACTCGATCGGAAGCGCGGCACGAGCGGCCTTCGTGCTCCAAAAAGTCACAGACGAGCCGAACGACCCGCGTCGGATCTGGTCCTGTTGTAAGGCGAACAATTGTGAGATGCCACCGCCTAGCGCGTGGACCTGCGAAGCCGCATCCTTCACCGCCATCCCGGACTTTAATTGGGAGGAATGGAAAGGCGGCAATAATAAGCCCGCCGGCCGCCCCCCCAAAGTGACGGATGCCCACATTCGAGAAGCCTTCGTCGGGATCTCTCATTTGTCGAAGGGACGCCTCAAAGATAAACTCATGGAACTCAGCAGGTGTTCCCAGAGCAAAGCGTATGACGCGATAGCCCGATGGTTGGCATCCGGACTGCTCAAGCAGGAGAACGACCTTTACCTTCTCGCCGAATGATTTCCCGAAATCCAAACCAATCCCAAGCAATTGATTGCCAATGGTTAAAACGACCTTCCAGAAAGTTTCGAGAATAGTTTCGGGAAGGAATTCCCGTTTCTCGAAAGCCCTAGGGGATTCGGGATTTCGGGAAAGACCGGGAGAAGCTCACCAATTCACCTCAAAGCCCACCGCTCAACCGCTCAACGCCGAAACTTCGAATCCTCGCCAGGCCATCAAAGGCCCTCTACGATCCCGTCGCCAAAGCTGCGGCGGCCAATCTGGGCAAGGATTTCTCCTGATCCGAATGGCTTCCGGCGGAAGGCCCACCGCCGGCTGGGCATGTCGAGCTGCAACCAGACGACAGGTAGCGAAAGGTAGCCAATGAGAGGTGAACAATTGCCAGGCCAGAAGCGGACGCCCGAACAACGGGAGCGGGACCGTGATGAAATCGCAGCTCTGCTGGCTCAAAGCCGGTCCATTCGCGAAATCACGGAACTCTTGAACGCAGCCCGTCCCTATCGGCTTTCCAGGCAACAAGTGGCGAAAGATGCCGACGCGGTGCGGCAGGGCTTCCGGGCGGCCGTTTCCGAAGAACGCGAGGACATACTCGCGGAGACATGGGCCAAGTACGCGTGCCTCCAGAAGGAAGGCTGGCGGGCGTGGAACGATTCCGAAAAGCGAGGTCACCCTGATCCCCGATTCCTGCGACTGACACTTGATGCCGTTGCCATGCAAACCCGGTTGGCCGGGCTGGGGCGTTCTCCTCAGGCTTACGACCCGCCCTACCCGCAAGAATCCAGAATCCTGGCCACCGTATGCCTTCCTGACGACGGCTCCGGGGTCACCAGCTAGATTCCTCGACGCCCGGTCGTTTCCCAACTCAGGCCGATGCCGCGTAGGTGCCCGCTCCTTCGCCGTGGTAGCTCTCGAAGACGTGCTCGAAGAGGGTTGCGCACTTTGCCTTATACAGCCCCGGCGTGTAGGCCCTCGGTAGGCCGCTGTCGAGTGTGTCCTCGATGGCCAGTCGGACCTGAGCCCGTGCCTGGGTCTGGCGACGCCAATCCAGTGCGAGCAACGACTTGAGACGCTCCAAGACCTGGCGGGCCGCCTTCTTCACTTCCTCCCGCTCGTCCGGCGTTAAATCCGGGCCGGGTCGCGTCAGGATGTCGAAAATCACCAACTCTTCCTCGGTCATGTGCTCGCGGACGTGACGCTCCTGTTCCTCGTTCAGGCTACGGCTAAGCTTCATCAACTCCTCGAACAGTCCCTCGATGTTCTGGCTGCCGGCATTGTAGCTCTCGATCAATTCCTCGAACTTCTCCGCGAAATCGGCTCGGGTCTTGTTCAGGCGAATCAGCTTTTCCAGTTGGGCGCGGATGGCCGCCTTGAGGACTTCGAGGTCGGTGTTCTTGTGTTTTGACTGCTTAAATCGGCTGCGGAGGGCTTCGAAGTCGATCTTCGAGAGGTTCATTACCGGCGCAGGATTGGCGGCCATTTCGACCCCCGTGATGGAAGAATCGAGCAGCCGGGCGACGTCGCCCATGACTTCCGAGATGTTTGGCTTCTCGGGGTTCAGCGTGCGCTTGATTTCATCGGCTATCAGCTGGAGGCAAGCGACGCGACCGGAGAACTCCAGGGCTGCCGGGTCGGGCTTCACCGCACCGTAGAGAGTGCTCACGAGCCGCTCATGGCCAAGGAACTCGCGACGGAGCGGGTCCGGTGAGATCAGAGCGTTAACGGCGTCATCAATCCGCTGCAATCGCTCCATGCTGCCGACCAGCAGTTGCTCGATGGCGGCGAGAATCACCTGGCGGGTCCCGCAGAATGCTGTCGCGGCATCCAGGGCTTTGCGGAGTTCCTCGACCAGCTTCTGCTTGTCCTTAACCGGGTTCTTGCCGTCCTTGCCAGCGCCATAGATCGCCAACGCCTTTTCCAGCGAGGCAAAGACGTTGGCGTAATCCACGATCATGCCGCTGTGCTTGCCGGGGAATACCCGGTTAGCCCTTGCAATGGTCTGCATCAACGTGTGATTCCGCATCGGCTTGTCGAGGTACACCGTGGAACAACTCGGTGCATCGAAGCCGGTCAGCCACATGGCACAGAGGAACACCAGCCGCAGCGGGTCTTCCGGGTCCTTGAACTTTTCGTCCAACGGCGGCTGAGACTCATTCATCCGCTTCCGATGCAGCGTGATGTCCAGGCCACGTGTCTGCATCTGCTGAATCTCGTTCTGGCCGGGCGACACGATCAGGGCCATGTCGGTAGTCTTGAGCACGTCCAGACGTTTGGACAGTTCGGCCCTCCTGTCGCCCGTCACCTCGTAAAGCCCGAGTTCCTTCTGCACCCGCGCCAACTCCTCCGCCCAGTGTTTCCGCACCTTGTCGTGCATCTTGAGCGCGGTGGCTTTGTCGATGGACACCACCATCGCCTTGCCGACGAAGCCCCGCCCGAGGAAATGCCGCACAATGTCCTTCGCCACGGTCTCCAGCCGGTCGTCCCGGGTGAGAATGTGGTATTGCCGGCTCAACTCCCGTTCGAGCTTCGCCTCCTGTTCCGGGTCGAGTTCCGCCGCCTCGATGAGGCTGTAGATGTCCTCGTTCAGGTCCGGATTCACGAGCTGCAACTCCGGCGTGCGGTTCTCGTAAAAGAGCGGCACGGTCGCGCCGTCCTCGACGGACTGCTGGAAGTCGTAGATGGAAACGTAATCGCCGAAAACGTCCTTCGTCCGTTCCTCACCTGCGATGAGCGGTGTGCCGGTGAAGGCGAGGAACAACGCCTTGGGCAGCGCCGCGCGCATGTTCAACGCCAGCGTGTCGTATTGGCTGCGATGCGCCTCGTCCGTGAGCACAATCACGTCGGGCCGATCACAGAGCAGCTCCGGAGTCTGGAACTTGTGAATCAAGGTGAAGACGTAGCGATGATTCCCGCGCAGCAACTCGCGCAGATGCGCGCCGCTCTCGGCGTGGCACTGGTCGCCCTCGGACTCGCTCACCGCGCCGGTGGCCTTGAACGTCTTGGCAATCTGGTCGTCCAGCTCCACGCGGTCGGTCACGATCACGAACGTCCAGTTGCCTGCGACCTTGCGCAGCACCTTCTGCGCGAAGAACACCATCGAGAAACTCTTGCCGCTGCCCTGCGTCTGCCAGAACACGCCGCCGCGACCGTGCCCCAGTTTCCGCGCGGCCAGCATCGAGGCGATGGCGTTGTTCACGCCGAGGAACTGGTGGTTTTGCCCGATGATTTTCACCAGTCCGGCCTTGTGCTCCGAGAACAGCGTGAAATTCTCCACCAGGTCGAGCAGCCGCGTCCGGTCGCACGTCCCGCGCAGCATCACCTCCAGCGACACCCGGCGCGGCTCGTCCTCGCGCTCGATGCGTTTCCACTCGAAGAACCGCTCCCAATCCGCCGTGAGCGAGCCGACGCGGCTGTCCGTTCCGTTCGAGGCGATGAGCAGCGCATTGAACCAAAAGAGCTGCGGAATTTCCGCCTTGTAGTGCGTCAGGTTCTCGTCGAACGCCGCTCGCGCGGGCACGCCGGGCTTCTTAAACTCGATGACCACCAGCGGCAGGCCGTTGACGAAGCCGACCAAATCCGGTCGGCAAGTGTAGAGCGCCCCCGTTACGCTAAACTGGCTGACCAGCAGGAAATCATTGTTCGCCGGCTGCTCCCAATCAATCACCCGCAACCGCTCCACCTTCTGCCCGCCGCGCTCGCGGTCCGGCACGGACACCTTGATGCCGTCCTTGAGCAGCAGATACACTTGGCGGTTCGCCGCTTCCAGGCTCATGGCCGAACGGTCGCGGGTCAATTCATCCACCGCGGCAGTGATGGCCTCGGGCGGCAGCGCGGGATTGAGCCGCTCCAACGCTGCGCGCAACCGGGACACCAACACGACTTCGCCCTTTGTCTCGCGCAGCAACGTGCCGGACGCGCCGAAGGTTTCCTCCAACGCCGACACCGTGGACCAGCCGAGTTCGGCGAACAACCCGATGGCAGGTTGCTCGACAAGCTGGTCCTCGGTGTAGGCGTGGGGCATGGAAATTTATCTCTTGTTGCCGCTCGTCAGACGCTTTGGTGGAGCAAGGGTCGTAATTGTTTCTGCGAGGAGTTTTTGGCCGTCAGTTAAATTACCCCCGCCTGCCAACAACTGCTCAATATCGAATCCATCGAAGACTAACGCGCCTGCCGTAACTGTCATCGTTATCCCGTCTTTGACGGCAACAATTTCGTCATCAGATTCCTGCCTAATATCCCAGCCGTTCGCTTCCAGCCCCGAAATTTGGTCCATCGGCTTCAGCCTCATGCTCAATTGAAGCTCAAAGGTGTCCGGCTCGAAATTGAATAACGCGAGAAGAGAGGCAAGACGCGCTCTGTCACCGAACCAATCAATGTCGAGATTCAGCTCTCGGTGGATAGACCCGCTGTCTTTGCTATCAGCCTCATAGCAATAGGACAAAGAGCCGCCAGGGAATCCCATTGTTCCGCCGTCAGCCTCAATGTCAGAGGGCGAAAAACCGAACCGTTTCCGAAGTAATGGCCGCCATTTACCAAAATCTTCCTTCAAATATGTTGCCATCGCCTCAGTGGTGTTTGCTGCCGCCTGAAGTTGTTCCTTTGTCTTGGACCGGTCCGACCACTTGGTCAGAATGCACTTAGTTTGCTCGCCACGAGTTTCACCAAACAGTAGCGAATTGAGCGGATGCGCCGATAAATCGACGGCGGATGGAACAACCAACGGTTGGCGAAAATCAGCGAGCACTAACGTGCCGTTCACGGAGGTTTCAAGCGATGGTGTCTGTTGAATCCTGTAATCGCGGCACTTCTTTTGGACATTCGTTGAGACGTAGTCGAATAATCCCGGCAATGTGAGCAATTGTTCGTGAAGTGCATCGAGATCGCCTCTCAATGCCTTGATAAAATAGAATGTGAACAGGCTGAGTTTTGGGTTGTCCGACTGTGTGTAGGACGACTCATCAGCCGCGCTGGAACTGAGCACGGCGATTCCCTTCGTCGCCGCCAAGTATTTCGCGAAGAACTTTTCGGAGTAGCTTGCTGCCACCAGCTTCTTTCCGAGCAGGGTTGGGCCGCTCAAGCAGGCGTCCAACACGATTATTTTTTGTTTCGCTTCGGATGCGCTCAGGACTTCGAGAATCTTCTTCATCGACAAATGCGCGTCTGGCTCGCTTTCAGAATAGGCATCTTGAGGAACGAGGAAATGGTCATCAATGCCGTCGATCCTGTGTCCGTGACCGCTGAAATAGAATAGCAGCCGGTCGTCACTTTGCGCCTCTGAGGCAAGTTCATGAATTTGGTCCATCACCGATCCTCGCGACGGAAGTCGCTCCTTGGTTTCGGAGGTCATCAGCACTGCGTGGGAATCATGTCCGTTGAGTTGCTGCACCTCTCGGAAAGTGGTAAAGACCTGCAACGCATCGTTGGTGCATTGCTTGAGCGGCTTGAACCCTGACTTCTTTGGATAATCCGACACACCGACCGCAAGGACGCGTATTTTCCCGTGGCCTTCTCGGACGGAGAGTTCCTTGCGTGCCACTGTGGTGAGTTTTGCTGGCTTGCTGTCTGGCATAGTCAGGTCTGGTTCGATGGTGGAGTATCTTGGCTTTTCCTTTCCGCGATGGATTGGAAAATCGGCATGAGGCAGATGCGCAGCACGAGCCACCACACTGTCACGCCAGCAGTCGCGTAGCATTCGCCCTCGTGGACGAATCCATGCGCGACGCGATTCCTGAAATCGAAACCTGCCTTCTCAATCAGGCAGCCGCGAAGCTCGAAGCAAAGTGGTTCGCCGAAGATTTGCTTGGTCTCAGCCATGCCGAAGATTGCGCCGAGCACTTTCACGGACTGCGTGCCGTCGGACATCAGGTTGGAAACATCGACGCCGTGGGATTCGAAGACGTAACGCAGAGAGTTTTCAATCTGCGGCGTGAGCAGGTGCGTCGCCACGACGAAGTCCCCGTGAAAACCCGCATGAAGTCCCCGCAGGAATATTCCTTCGTGACCGGGTGGGATAAACCAGTTGTTGCGGACGATGGAGAGCAAGTCGCCATACGTAGGTTTGTGGTCGTTGAGGATTTGCTGCCGCGCCGGCTCAATGAATCCATCAATACGCAGCGGCCAGTGGAATTGCGACGCGTCGGAAAACGCTTCCGCCTCAAGCGCGGCATCCAATGCCTCGCCGTTGAGATTCAAAAGACTCTCCTTTCGCGCTGTAGTCCGCCCTCGTTGTGGGATTGCTTCGAAAAAGTGGACAGAGAGAGAGGAGAGTTTTAGTTAGTTGTTTTTGAATTCGAAGTCAACGGGCGATTTGAAGTTTAGGGAACTATGTAAACGGTGAGGGTTATAGAAGCATTCGATATAGTCGAAGATTTGGGAT